>JBIKOL010000089.1:0-36236 GCA_044358055.1 Obscuribacteraceae bacterium (SeqCode) | reverse complement strand
GGACACTCGGTTCCGGTTCAGCGCTGCCCCTCGGTTGCTCTCAAGCCGACATAAGCGAGCACCCGACATAATACTGGTTATGCAAACCTTTGCATAACCAGTAAAATTACCCTTCTCCAGATCAGCAACAATTTTTGCAACTTGCTCTTTGCTGGCTTCGCATCCAATTCCGAGTTGATCGGCCTTGCGGCAGACACCCAGAAAGGCTTGTTCATGATGAGTAATTTCATGCACAGTCGTTCCAGCTTTGCTAACAGACATCGGAAAGGCATCCCAGCCCAACCTGGCTCGTTGCCCGCTGTACACTCCGAGGTAACCTCGTGCTGATTCAGTCGAAAGTTCAATTCCCGGCAAAATATTTTTTCCGTCAATTCGTGGCTCCACAAAGACATACTTGCTGGATTCCCAACCCTGAGAGGCGGACCGCAATCGAATGCCTAAAGCAGCACTGCGCTCAGCGTTGAGAGCTGATGCAATTTGATTTTCGCCCGACTGCGTAAGATGTGCGGTACTGAGCGTCGTGGGAATCACATCTTTGTAGCTGGCAACTATGTTCTGAACTGAGCTAAAACCACTGCCACCACTCGCGCTGGCACTATCGGCAGCTGCTCGCGAAGAAGCTCCCCAGATATTCTGCGAAAGAGCCTCAGCGCCTTCCACAATGGCGTGACCCAATTTTGTTTCAGATGCAGCAACAGCAGCTTCAACTAATACTCTTGGATTCGGCATTTTCAACCCGGCAAGAACAAACCTGATTGAAAAATAGCATCAGAAAATCTGTCTTCAATGGTAGAACTACGTCAGAGCGCAACTCTTGCATAAGCATGCAGTCGCACTCTGTAGAATTATTCGCCTGAATTAGAACTCGGCGACCAATCCGAATGATGCGATGAGCAAGATGCAGGCGAAATAGAAAATGAAAAACCACGTCCAGCGAGCGATCATTTGAATTTCGCTTGGTTTGTCTTCTTTGGCTGGTGGCATTTCTCGTGAACCTCTTTTCTTTGATTCTCTTTTCGATCTTATTTTTTTTGCTGGGCGCCCGTGAGGCGCCCCTACCATGAACAGTTAACTAAGCTTGACCATACGTCTCTTTATTTGGCGTCGGCGGGCAGATTGGCGACTGTGTCGGAGAAGCTCTTCACTTCACGCAGCAAGCGCCCTGGTTCCATGCGTGAAACCCAGAGACCGATCACGCGGCGACGATCCACAGTTTTCTTCAAACCTGGTGGTCTTTCACCGAGCAGGCGATCGCGAATCATCTTGTTGCCTTCGCGGAAATAGCAATCGCCGATCTGGCAACCGGTGACCACAACTCCATCAGCACCATTCTTCAAAGCCGCCTCAATCATAAGCGGCTGAATCATTCCCGAGCAGGGGAACTTGACCACATAGCAGCCCGGCATGTCTTTGAACTGGCTTTGAGAATCAACATGCTTGTCGACCTCGCAAGAACGTTCACAAATTAGCGTCATTATTTTAGGCATGGCGGCGGAATCCTAGGCTGGGGATTGAGCGAGAAGCGCTTTGATTTTGTTTGTCACTTCAGCATCTGGCTGTTCTGGCAAGTCAATTGCATCGAACGCACAAGCGCCAACGCAGAGACCGCAACCAGAGCAGCGATACGGAAGGACAGTCGCACGCAGTTTGAAACGTGAGCCGGCTGGTGCAGGCACCATTTCAATTGCTTCGTACGGGCAATCTTTATCGCAAAGAGAGCATCCGGTGCATTTATCGTTTACAACCTCAGCCGGGTCAAACGGCTCGAGTTTGCCGGACATACCTTCGGAGAGGAAGGGCAGAGGCAAGAAAGTGAAAAACAGTGTGACTACAGTGACGATTGCCCAGAATGTCATTGGAGGCATCGAAGTCAGCATGGCGTAGGGCCAGAGGAAGAACCAGTCGATATCAAACTGATCCGGCG
Organism: Obscuribacteraceae bacterium (SeqCode); assembly: GCA_044358055.1. Lineage (GTDB taxonomy): Bacteria > Cyanobacteriota > Vampirovibrionia > Obscuribacterales > Obscuribacteraceae > JAIEPM01. The sequence goes on along the minus strand of JBIKOL010000089.1, from coordinate 34,312 downwards.
CAGCAGTCATCACAGCCGGCTTGTCCATGTAGATGGGATACATGAAGCATACGACCAGAACAATTGCCACAAGTGCATAGTTGATAACCGGTGGCGGTGTCAGTACTGGTCGAGCCATTCTTACATAGTGCAACCAGAGGCCGAACAAGAGGAAGAATGAGAGACCGATGTGAATAAAGAGGAAGTTTGAAAGTGTCAGGTTGGTGATTGCAGAACCATTCAAGAACCAGGCCTTCAGTCCTTCACCAACAACCGGTAGTGCTTGCAGAGCAGAAACGGTCATACGAGTGAGAACCAGTGAGCGTTGATCCCAAACCAGGTAATAACCTGTTTGCCCAATCACAAATACGATGATTAAGAGGATGATTCCAGTGAACCATTGCAGCCAGCGGTACTGTCTGTAGCGGTCAGTGAACCATACACGCAATCCGTGCAAAATAATCGTCAGCACCATCGCATCACCGGCGTAACGGTGAATGCCGCGCACCACATTTCCAAAGGGAATCACGTTTGTGATGTAGTTGACTGAAGTAAAGGCGTTGATCATCTCTTTAGATGAATAAGCGCTGTCGATTGTCGGGATGTAGTAAGCGAACAAAAGCAATCCAGAAAGGAATAGCACCCACAAGAAGAATTGTGGAAGCGCCCCGTGGTAATAGAACGGGTTGTATTTGCTGGTGAGGACTTTGTTGGTGATGTCCTCGAGCCAGAGAATCGCCCAATTCACTTTGTCCGTATAGACTGATTGTTGTCGCGCCATCTGAGATAACCTTCTTGTTTACCCGAAACTATGCGCCTTAGCGCCCACTTACACCCATTATTTCTTCGCTGGAAGAATTGTCTTCAATTCCGCACCCGCTTTGCCCATCACTAGAATCGCCACCGCTCCACAGAAGAGCGCTATTCCCATGAAGAGAGCATATGCGTTGTAAACGAAATTTTTGTCCTCTTGCATTTGTTCAAGAACTGTCTTCAAATTTTCAGTGCCGCCAAGATTTTGCTCGATATTTTTTTCAAGCACGGGGGCATACTTGTCTCCCTGTGTCTCTTGAAGAGTCTTTTGCCAGGTCTGCAATGGATCTCCGCTTGCCGCAGGCTGTTTCTGTTCTTTTTTCTCTCCAGGCCTCGGCAACATTTTCAAAATTTCTACGCCGGTGTTGGCGTAGTTTTTCATGATTTCTGCGGCGCCCGGAAGAGTGGAAAGGAAGGACTCGCCAGAACTCGGTTTAGCAGGATAGACCTGCGCTGGCAGAAGTTCAGCTGCCGGCAGGAATACAACGCTAATGAATAAAGTAGCAAGCGCTGCCGCTGCGCATATCAATAAGCTGATAGGACCGGGTTTATTCATTATTCACTCCCTTTTCCTTTGACTCCTGGCGTTTGTCTTTTGAACTGATTACCTGCTTATTGCCTTGCTTGCGTTCACTGATGAACTTGCGGACTTTTTCGAATAGTTCGACTCGCTTCATCAGCTTGCCTTTATCCTTTTCTTCGAAATAGATCCAGTAACCTTGAACGGTCAAGAGAAGCAGAGTTGTAGCCGTACCTCCGGCAAGCGTTCCCCAGTCTTGCAGAGCACCGTGCTCGTTCACAGCCCGCCAGCCGGCGAAAAACCAGGACAGGCTGAGAACTGATGCGGCAAATATGCTCCATTTGAAAGACCAGTGAATGCTCATCTTCTACCTCATGAAGCTGTGGAAGCGGCAGGTTCACTGCTCTGAGCCGGTGCCGGCGCAGGCGGAGCTTTGAACTTGGACATTACGGCGATACAGGCAACTGTTGTTACCGCGCCCAAGACCATCCAGATCCAGTCGATATCTGGAACGTTCAACGGGTAGAAGGCGCCTGAAACAGCCTTTTCCGTGCCCGGAGTCATCCGGTTGGTGAAGGTTATGTAGTCGAAGCACCATCGATTGCTAACCATGTAATCCAAGGCATTAGCATATGGAACGTTGGTCGGTACACCGTCTTTCATGACCACGAGGTAGCTTGGAATCATCTTGAATAGAGGATCAAGCCAGCCACCAGCACCAGATGCGGTGACAGTGTCGTGAATCTGTTTGACAGTGTCATAGGCAGGAACAGCGTCTTTGCTCATATTCACGAGTTCGGCATGGTTCCAATACTCGGGATTGAACGTTGCCTTGTCTTTTATGTTCAACGCTGTTCTGACCAGTTTTTCGGCAGCGTCAGCCTGCGCAAGACTGCCAAGCGCCTTGACGATTCCATAACCGGTAACGTGCAGCAGAGGGTCGAAGAACATTTCCGTGAGAGCCATGAAGTAATAGACCACAGCCCAGAAAGTCTGGATGGCGGCAAGAATTCCCATCGCAATGCAGCCTTTAACAGCAACGGCTTTTTCTTGAACTGTCTTGAAGCCTTTGGTGTAGACGAACAATTGCATGAGTATGCCCACGTCAATGAGACCCCAGAGGAAGGAGCGCCAGTACGGCGGGTCATTGTGGATGTTTGCAATGTTCACGATGATGAGCAAGCTGAATACGATCCAGCAAACAAATCCCATCAAGGAGACAAAGAAGATCATCGGGCGTCTGTGAATGTCTTTCTCAGCACCTGTTGCCCATACATCTATAAATGGAAGGAGGATGACGGAGATTGGAATCACAAGTGTAATTTCGGTAGCAACTACGGGTTCCAGATATTTGTACATCTGATACAGTCCGAGGAAGTACCAGTCCGAAAGAATCGGAAGAGGTGTAACGTCCGGATTGGAACGGTGACCCAATGCTGCAGGCATGATGATGGCGATAGTAATCAGCATCATCGATACGACAATACGTTTGGTCCAGTTCAAGGGAATACGCTTGAAGCCCGTCTTGTAGAAATAGAGTTCCACAAAAATAAGTGGGATTGCAGAGAATGCCATGTGAATCGAGAAGAAACGTGTGATCGTCTCTTGTGTGATGGCACCTCCGGCTCCGAGCAAGAACTCAGCCGTGTTCCAACCTAAGTGCAATGACTTAACGAGCGGCAAATAGAAGTCGCCCATGATCGGGAATTGGTCCATGTAAGTTGGGAAGGTGGCGAACACCTTTGTAGCCCAAAACGCGCGCTGGTTCCAGATAAGTAGATAGCCAGTCAGTCCGGAATACATGGAAAGGAGCAGAGTAATCAGCGCAATGGCAATATTGAACTCTTTTCCTGGCTTGTAGTCCGCACAAATGAACATACGGTAGAGACGCATGGTGGCAGCGATAATCATAGCGTCCGCGCCATATTTGTGGACACCTCTCCAGATATTGCCGAAGAGAATTTCGTGTTGAATGTGCAAAATGGAATCGAATGCGGCAGGCTTTGTCGGCACGTACCACATAATCAAAATACATCCGCTCAAGATTACCCAGAACCAGACGAGGTAGAACACCCCGCCCAATGAGTAAAACGGATTGGTTTTTGCCTCGACATGGTGGTGCTCGTCGAATATGTCGATATTATTCAAACGAGTCGACAGCCAGTCTCCGGCTTTAGTAAGTGCTCCGGCAAAGCTGGAGCTTTTTGCGTCTGCTGTACTAGGCAATTCCCCCGGCCTCCAGTGAAAGGATACTTATCTTGTCTCCGTTTGTTTTTACAGTAAACGACCTGGGCGGACGCGGAGCTGGTCCGGAAACCACTTTGCCGGCTTGAGCAATGTCATACACGCTCAAGTGACAGGGGCAGGCGAAAACTGGTCCATTTGGTTTGAAGTTGTAGCCCTTGAGGCACTCTTCTGGATCCTTGACGAAATTGAAAATACAGCCGAGGTGAGGACAGATGCGGCTATATGCCACAACGTCGCCAGTCGGCAACTTAACTGCGAAACCGGGAATCTTGCGAACTTCCATGCCTTCCGGATTGTATTCCTTATATGTTTGCGAAAACATGAAAGGAAGGCAGGTCCATGCTTCTGGAAATTGAGCTTGGGTAAACGAAACTTCTTCCAGTGCCTTGGGTTGATCAGAAGGACCCAGGATATCCAGAGGCTTGATGGTGGGGCGCAGGTAGCGCATGAAGGGCGATATGAGAAGCCCAAAGGTAGCAGCAAGTGGTATTGCTGCAAGTAATGATCGTCTCGTGACCTCTGACATTTTGCTTTCCTCGGATTTGGGGTAATTACCTCAAAGTAATTCTAGTGCGCTGCGCCTGGTGTCTGGCTTCCTTTTTCCTGTCCAGCTTGATTGCCTTTTTCCTTGCTTTCAGGCGGAGCTGCCGTCGGCCCTGGGGTTGAGGGGTTATTGCCGCCAGTAGGCTGCTTCCCTTCTTTGTTTACATCCATACCTTCAGGAGCCGTGTGTGGAGTAACCGTTCCTGTCGGCTTGCCGCCCTCAGGAGTGATCGGGCTGGAAGATTCATTCTTTGTTTCCGGCTGCCCCAGATTTTCTTTCGGCTGCTCGCCTGTTGTGTTTTTAGATTCGTTGCCACCTGGTGGTGCAGTCTTGATTGAAGGCGCAGCTGCGCCTGCACCGGCGCCAGCGGCGTTTGCAGTAGTAGCCTCATTGCTCATGTGGAAGTTACGCACATACGCCACCAACTTCTTGATGTAAGCATGATCGAACTTAACGTTTTTCTTCTTGTCCTCTTTGCCGAGGAAGTTCGGCATTCCTTCCCACTTGATACCATTTGCGATGTGATCAAACAGGGTGTCGTCGGTTCTGTCGTAGAAACGGCGGAAAGTTTGGAAATTGGCGGGCCAGGGCTCCAGGTTACGAGCAAGCGGACCGTCTCCATCTCCCTTGGTGCCGTGACATACTGCGCAGTTCGCACCGAAGACCGGAAGAATTTCATCAAGTTGCGCTGTGGTCAAAGGAGTGATCGCCAGCGAGCGTGTGTAGAAAACAAGGTTCCACGTATCCCGGTTGCTTATTTTTCCGAGCATGTGGTGCTGATCTTTATCGCCATAAGTCAATGTTTTGTACAATTCGACCGGCTTGATTGCGCTCATTTTCAATGAATCGTTTAATGCGGGTGCACTGCCGCCGGAACCATCTTCACCGTGGCAACTGGCACACTGCATCTTGGCATATACAAGTTTGCCGTCCGGCACTGATGGTCTATCATCCGGATACACCACGAAGTTCTTCGGAGCTTCTGTCTGCTTCTGGCTGATGAGCTGCTCGTCGGATTTTGGAACTGTAATTTCCGATTGACCGCATGAAGCAAGCAAGCTCACCGCCGGTAGTACCAGCAAATAAGCGCTGCCTTTAGTAATTTTGAGTGACCTGCTAAGTTTCATTTGATGTTGCCTTGTTCTAATACCCGAAGAACGGAACCCACGACGTTGCGGCCCAGAGGACGACGCAAGCAAAGAGAACGATTAGCGCCAGCGGCGGTGCACCTTCACCGACGCGATATTCGGCGACTTCTTCGTAATGCTCTTCGCCCGGTACAGCTGTAGCTGTTGGATTTTTATCGGTTTGGTCTGCCACAACTTATCTCCTTATCTACTATTCGGCTTTGGCAGCACGCGCACGAGAAAGTTCAACTCGTGCTCTTGCTTGCGCAGCGATAGATTCATCACCATCGTCCATCATGTCGAATTTACAGGATTCCATGTCCTCAAATTCGCCATTCCGGAATGCCCACCACATTGCAACCATAGCAACGACGAAGAAAAGCATGCAAATGCCGTACGCCACGTAGACACCTGGTTGCAAGCCGGCTTGATTGAGAATGCAATTAGGACACATAATTTACTGTTCCTCCGAATCGTTGCCGGATTTGGGTTCGTAAACTTGATTAGAGAGCCTGGGCAATTTTACCGGTTCAACTTGATTCAGCTGGTCGATACTATTGACGACTTCTTCTGTTTCTTTGGGAAGTGTCTTCAAGTAAGCAACCAGGTACCACATTTGTTCTTCGGACAGAGTTTCACCGAAGTGCGGCATGCGCGTGCCAGCAACGCCTTCGCGTACACGATAGAACCAGAATGCATCCGGATATTGTTTGAAGAAAGCACGAGTGAAGTTAGCCGGTTTCTTTTCCAAAGTGATGGAGTTTGGTCCGTTTCCTCTTCCCTCAAGACCGTGGCAAACAGCGCAGTTGGCTGTGTAGATACCGCGACCGGCATTTGCAGAAGCATCGGCTTCGGTGTCAACTTTCTTGCGGGCGAGAAACTCTTCATATTCTTCGGGCGCTTGAACGTAGGTTGTCACCTTACGGTTGTTGCCCAGAGATTGAATGTAGGCAACCAGGTCATTCATGTCGCGGTCGCTAAGATAGCTGAAACTCGGCATAATTGAACCGGGCTTGACTGCACGTGGTTGAACCAGGTGAGCTTTCTGCCATTCAGAGGACATACGCAGTCCTTCATTAGTAAGGTCTGGACCAGTACGTGCTGTACCGAGTTGGTGCGGAGTTTCGGCAACGTAGTCACCGGCTTTAACAAGCGGTCCGTAGCCACGGTCTTGCTTACGAGTAAACTGCGTATGGCAATAGAAGCAGCCTTCACGAACATATATAGTTCTGCCGCGTGCAGGATCTGCTACTGAAGCAAACGGCGTATCCTTATATGCGTTTGCCGAAGGAGTTTTGGTCGGATTGAAAAGCACCATCGGCAGTAGCACGGTTGCGGTGATAATCGCAAAGAAGGTGATGATGATACCAGTTGCTCCGAGGCGATACCCGTTCATTATGCTTTCACCTCCGCTTTGGCGCTCTTTGTGCCCACCGCTGCACCAGCCCTGGAGTAGAGCGTCTTCCAGGTGTTGTAAGCAAAGAGCAACTGTCCAAGAACAATCATGATGCCGCTAATACTGCGGAGAATCCAGTAAGGTCTGATTTCCAGACTCCACATATCTACCGGTATGGCGTGGTGCCAGCCGGCTGACTGCACAAGACCTGCGATAGTCAGTGAAGTCATCATCAGCGCAAAGCCTGCTGTCTTCAACCACCAGTGGGCTCTAATCAGCCCAAGGCTGTGCCATTCTCTGCCTGTTATGCGAGGCAATCCATAATAGATTGCTGCAGTTGTGATGAAGGAGAACGTTCCAAGCAGTGCCAGGTGAGCGTGTCCAACAACCCACTGAGTGAAGTGTAAGTACCAGTTGACCCAGCGTGTCGCCTGGAATGGTCCTTGCGTACAGGTAATCAAATAGAATACACAAGACGTGGCAGTGAAGCGAAGCGGAAGGTCTGTAACGACCATTCCCCACTTGCCCTTCATTGTCATAAAGAAGTTCGTCAGCACCGTCATAACTGGGACGAGCAAGAAGATCGACGAAATAACAGCAATTGCTTTCAACCATTCAGGAACCGGTGATTGCAGAATGTGGTGCGTTCCTGTTGGTGCGTAGAACAGCGCAATACCCCAGAATCCCAGCATGGAGAGACCGTGGCTGTAGAGTGGGTTTTGCGTGATGCGCGGCAGGAGGTAATACATCATGCCGACACCAACTGTGGTGAACCACATACCGAGGATATTGTGTCCGTAGAACCAACCGACGATGGCGTCATTCAAACCGGGCAACGCTACGAAGGTTCTTTGACCGATGATCCATACAAGCGGAAACCAAAAAAGAGCGCCCAGGAAATACCAGAGCGACACGTAGAGTTTCTTGATTTTTCTGTTGACCACGGTCATGTACACATTCAATGAAGTACAGATAAGGGCAACTACTACTAAGGTATCGTAAACACAACCGAGTTCCGCATATTCTCTGCCTTCCGTGAAGCCGTTCAGCAGAGTACAGAACACACCGACCATCAAAATATTCCAGGCCCACATACTGAAGTTGCCGAGACGCTCACTCCAGAGTTTCGACTTTGTCAGTGAAGGCACCATGTAAAACATCGAGCCCACATATCCCATCGAGAGCCAGCCGACTGCAACGGTGTTCACGTGGAACATGCGCAAGTGAGGCATCGACAATTGAGGAACATTGTGAACAAGGTCAGGGAAAGAGAATTCCATCGCGGCAAGCATGCCGGCTCCCATTCCCAAGACTGACCAAAATAAGGCAGACAGTAGGAAATTGCGCGCTGCGCTTCCTTCTCTGTCGCTAAATAGCCTGTCAACTAACGTCATGAACTAACCTCTAGTTGAGTTTCCCGGTAACGATGCAGCCGAGACTTCTCGTTTCTAAATCGAAACGACAGGCAATTCTTGCGAAAGAGAAATTGGAATGTCTATTTGCACTCATGAATTTTGCCGAAGCTGCACTGCGTGTTTATCGAAATCGAAAACCGAGGGGGGTAAACATTTCGATAATCTTTCAGAGCAAATTATTGCAGTGACGGAAATGCTCTTTTACGTGTAAGGATAATATTGATTCACATTATGTAACGCGCGCAAACCACCATGGTGCAATATTCTCGGGCGATTCACGTTGTCATTAACACTCAATAGTAAATATCTTTCTCTTAATGCAATTTGAACTGACTCGTATTGTCGATATGAAACTTGGGCATGCTTGACTTGCTTAAAAAACCGAAGCCAATTGCTATGACTAAATCAAAAGCAGATGGTAAGCTCCGACTATAGAGAATCGCAATCTGTTTTATATACCGCTCATTTTGCTTCGTTTTTGCGATGACAAGCATCTTCGCAAACGATCTCACCAAAGAATGCAAGGGCAAAACTCGCATATTCTTTGCGTACGCACAGCAGAAAAATAGAGACAAGATTTTGGCAGTTTGGCGGCTTCACTCAGAAACTCGCGGGTTGCTTCAGCTGAGTATTTTCTAGAAGCGTTTTCTAAAGGCCAGATGGGCGAGTTCTTAATCGGACCGCTTGGACCGGAGAGAAACGCTAGAGCAAAGTTAAAATAAGCTCGAAATACGATTCGAGATCGTCTCGAGAAATTCCGTCCTCTGCGTGAACGGAATCGTCTTCTGCTTCGGCAATTTGCTCATGGTTATCGAGAATAAATTTTAGGAATGAACGTTGCTTGTAGTCGCTGGAATTATGAAGTGCTTGCTCAAGTTCTTGACGAGTCAGGAAGCCGTTTTTATCCCTGTCTATGGCATCGAAGGATTTGTACGCATACTCTTTAACCGCTTGCAATTGCTCCTTGGCGTTTGCGCCATGGCCAATTAACTCAGCAAACCAGCTCTCGGACTTCAAATTGAGATTATCAGCCATTATTGCCCGCCTCTGCTCCGGTCGATCAAAAATCACATGCCACTCAAAAGCTTCTTTTAAGCGCACTTTCCTATTCGTCTGGCTGATGAAAACAAAAGCTCTTAAGGGAGAGTAGGCGGACGCAATCTCTTGCCCTTAAAGAGGGGTCCAGCACATTCTATACTTTCATTGATGAGGATCTTCTCGTCGGATTTAAGATACCTGGCAAGGGGGAATAAGCTGTCAGAGGGTCGATAAAATGCAGAAAGAAGCGCTGGATTTCAAACAACTACTTGAGTGGCAAGAGCAACGTTGGGGTAGCGATCATCCCAAGATAATCTACACCCTGGAATCAATGGCCGATTCGTTGCAGATGCAAGGGCGCTATGGCGAGGCAGAACCATACTACTGGCAGATCCTAGAGAAAAAACATAAACTCTTTGGTCCCGACGATCTGAGGGTCGGCGACACGATATTTGATCTTGCCTGCCTGCAAGAAAAAATGGGCAACTTCGCGGAATGCGAACGGCTTTTTAAGTGGGCTTGCGATATACGAAGCAAGCACCTGCCGCAGGGTGATCCGCAATTTGACGAAGCACTAAGCAAAATGGGAGACCTCGCGGCGAAGCAGGGCAAAGTGTTTGATCGCTCGGTCTACAAGACAGCTGAAGCGCTGGCTGCCTCAACCCGCAAAAACAGTTTTGATTGGGAAGCGCATTTGCAGCATGCCAAACTTTTGTTGATGGAGCAGAATTATCCAGTTGCTGAGCTGCTATTGATCTCACTTACTGAGACAGCAGAAGTATTTGAACCTGGAACGAAAGCGCACTCCAATTGCCAGCATTTACTGGCAAAAGTCAAATTCCTATTGAAGAAAAATGATGAGAGTCTAAAGTGCTTCGAAAAGGCATTGAACTTATACGAGAAACAATGCGGCATTCATAGTAAGGAAACAGCGCTCTGCCTGGAAGACATGGCTGATTTGCATTGTAAACGTTCTGAAAAAGCCGAGGCCGAGTTTCTGTTCAAATGGGCCCTCCAAATTCTTGCCGCTGTGACAGCAGAAGGTTCGGACCCAGAAGCTGAGAATCAGACCAAGCGCATCAATACAAAGCTTGAATCAATCGGAGAGCTCTGCGTGCCGGTGCTCCTCGAATCAGACTTCAGTGCGGAAGAGAAGCAGCTCTTTGGTGCTCAGCAAAAAAAAGAATCTGCGAAGTCAAAACTGGATGACACAGCACTGGAAGAAGAGATGCTCAGTCCTGTTGATGTACCTGCTTACCTCTGGCATCAATATGCAAGCACAGCCCAGAAGGCCAGACAGAGCGGCGACCTTCTGCAAGCTGAAAGAATGTATGCTCGTGCCTTGCAAAAAGCGAATGAATTCGGCTATCAAGATTCGCGATTGTGGCAAACCTTATCTGAATTTGCTTCCGTGTACGCAGAGCAAGGTAAATTCGTGCGTGCCGAATCCTTATACCAGTCGGCCCAGCAATATTGCGAGAAGACCTTAGGCAATCTGCATCAGAGAAATACGACTTATTGGGAGCATCTGGCAAAACTGTACGAGAAGCAAGAGGACAGAGCAAAAGCAGCGATGTGCTTCGACAAGATAGTCACGATAATGGCGAAAAACAATCGCCCACTTGTCGAATACGCAAATTATCTGAAGAAACTCGAGCGGCTGCAGAGCAAAACCGCGGCTGAATTTTTTGATTAATTCCCGATTCTATCCTAGCGCTTGAATGGGCTAGGACGGAGGCGAATCGAGGGTTGTGCGCTCGCATCAGGCTGCACTTGTGGTGTTGGGCGAGGACTGCGGTCTGGCACCACCTGCGGTGCAGGACGAGTGCTCATGAGTGATTCCATCTTCTTGCCCGCATCAGCGTCCTTCGTGTGCCAGAAAGGATCTCTTTGTCCTTGCAAAGTCAAAGTATCTACAGCCATATCAGGCAGTCCGGCTTGTTTCAATCTATCTTTGAAAGGCTGATTGTGCCGGTTGTCGTAGATAGCTGGATTCTTTGCACCCCCTTCCATAATCCACTTAAATCCGGTTTCAGGAAAGCCCCATCTGATGCAGGCTAGTCCAAGTTCAACTCTTGCTGCGGATTGCATGGCAGGGTTATTGACCTTATCTGCAATATCAATTGCCTGTTTGTAGCTATTGTAGGCAGATTGTTTGTCAGTTTGTCTTTGTGCTTGCATGAGTGACATAGCAAAAGCTTCTTGCACTCTTGCATCCACATTTTGCGGACTGCTGTCTGGACGTGCTTGGCGATCGGGACGAGGTCCTGGTTGATCTTGCGGACGTGGTCCGGGCTGATCTTGCGGACGTGGACCTGGTTGAACTTGATCTTGTGGGCGGGGCATGTTGAAGCGTCCATTCATTTCAAGCTTCAGCCTGGAGACGGATTCGTTGATAGACAATTGATCGACTGGTCCCATTCTATAGAATGATGGAGAGTCTGCTTTCAACGGTGTGCTGGCATCACCTCGGCTTACACCAAATACCATTGTGAATGGAGGTTCCTGCCCCTTGCGTGGCATATTCTCCGTTGCATACCTTCCGATGGCCGAGTTTTTGTCAACGCGGTCGAGATCGACAAAAGCGTAGACAGCATCTTTTCCATTCTGCCGTCTTGCATCTTTCATCGAGTTCTCGATGATATGACGCGTCGCCGGATCACTGCCTCTGCCAATAAGCATCACAACGGGCTTATTTTGTGCAGCGGCATCGTATATGGTGTTCATGTAATCATTATTGCCGGTGATCAATTTATCGAACGTTCCAGCAACTGCATTTTGATATCGCGCAGCATCCCACTGAGGATAATTGCGCACCTGATTACGGAAACGATCCAGTCTTTGTTTATCCGTGAGCATCGGATTTGTAGGATCATTTTCCGGACGTGGAACGTCATTCGGCCTCGGTCGGTTCTCATCCGGTCTCGGGCGAGGACGTACAGGTCTAGGTTCTGGCTGTGGCCACACGGGACACGGCGAAGGGCCTCAGCCCCGCGCTATCGGCTCAAAAACCTGTGCCGCTGAAAAAACTGGTTGGCGAACAACTGAATCATCATTTGACGGCACGACAAAACGGTCTGACATCCGGTATATCCTCACTTACAGAAGGCATGGGAAGACTTCTGAGTGAACTTGGACTCAACCCGTAAGGTCCGCTGTTAACTCAAGTTAATTTAATAGCAGTATATTGATATGATCTGCAGCTTGAACTGTGGAAAAACACAGTTGCGCTTATTCTTTGGGAATTCCACGTAGTAAGTCGAAGCCATCATGTCGAGAAATGGACGAATCTGCGTAGAGAAGCCACTCTGGAATCCTCATCGGCCATGCGTCGCCCTCCTTAAGTCAGCGCAATAAAGCATAATAGCTGAATCAGAAGCGGCTAGAATATGAACTGCTCATGGTCTTCGCCCCTAACCCATGGAATCAATGAGCATTGGCCGCCCGACTATCCCAACAACAAGGTCCAAAACATGGCTTTCAATGACCTGCGTTCTTTTATAAAAGCTCTGGAAGCAGAAGGCGAGCTGATGACTATCACTGCTCCTGTATCTTCTGATCTGGAGATTGCCGAAATTACGGATCGAGTCAGCAAGTCTGATGGCAATGAAAACAAAGCACTGCTGTTCACAAACGTCAGCGGCTACGGGATGCCTGTTTTGATAAATGCATTTGGTTCGATGAAACGCATGTGCATGGCGCTGGAAACAGAGACGCTCGATGATGTGGCCGATAGAATCAGGCATTTGATTAAACCCAAAGTGCCTGAGACATTAGTGGATAAGCTCAGCATGCTTCCTACCTTGCTTGAAGTAGGGAGCTTTCCACCAAAATTAACTCAGCATTCTGCACCCTGCCAGGAAGTCGTCATCAAGAATCCAGATCAGGCCATGCTAGACAAGATTCCTATCATCAGATGCTGGCCGGAAGATCCTGCCGCTTTCATTACTTTGCCTGTAGTAATAACAAGAGATCCGCGCAACGGTATCAGAAACTTAGGTGTCTACCGATTGCAGAAGTACGACAATTGCACAACAGGAATGCATTGGCATAAACACCACGATGGTGCACGAAATTTTGAAGAAATCAGGCGTCTTGAGATTCTCGGTTCTGCTTCGCCTAATGGGGATGAGCCGCCAAACTACGGTACATTCTTCGATAAAGCACCAACAGAAAAGCCTGGCAAGCGGCTTGAAGTAGCAATCGCACTTGGCTGCGATCCGACAATTACCTATGCAGCAACTGCCCCTCTGCCTCCTGAGATAGACGAACTTGTTTTTGCCGGCTTCTTACGCCGTTCTCCAGTGAAATTAGTGAAATGCGTTTCAATAGATCTGGAAGTTCCTGCAAGTGCAGAAATAATAATTGAAGGCTATGTCGATCAATCTGAGCTGAGAGTTGAAGGTCCGTTTGGCGATCACACAGGCTTCTACAGTCCGGCAGGAATGTTTCCTGTCTTTCACGTCACTGCAGTAACTCACCGAAAGGATCCGATCTATCAAACCACTATTGTAGGAAAGCCACCACAAGAAGATTGCTATCTAGGCAAAGCAACAGAACGCATTTTCTTACCCATGTTGCAGATGCTGGTTTCAGAAATCGTCGACATGAACCTGCCCTGGGAGGGAGTGTTCCACAATTGTGCAATCATATCTATAGATAAGCGTTACCCGGGCCACGCTAAAAAAGTGATGAGTGCCGTCTGGGGGCTTGGCCAGATGATGTTCACAAAATATGTCATCATCCTGGACAAGCATGTGAATGTTCAAGATCTCTCCGAAGTGGCGCTGCATGTTTTTGGAAATGTTGATCCACGCCGCGACATGATGTTTAGCGATGGTCCAGTCGATATTCTCGACCACTCAGCTCCGATGTTCGGCTACGGGTCAAAAGTCGGAATAGATGCGACAAGAAAGTGGAAATCGGAAGGACACTCGCGTGAGTGGCCGCGCGAGATCATCATGAGTGACGAGATGAAGGAACAGGTCAGCAGACGCTGGGCTGAATTTGGATTTAGCACTTCATTTAATAAGAACGGCGCAAAGGCAAAAGCCAGGGTCTAAAGTGCCTGGTAGACAAGTAGAACTATTATGATTGCATTACATTTCGCTTGTCATGAGACATTTTTCTGAAGTCGTCAAGCACTGTTCGTACACTAGAACATTAGCTGAAACTGCCAACTTGTCAGGGATTCGCTGTTTTTCCCCGAAACTCGGAAAAACACTAGAAATCCGGCATGCCAAGAAAATACTTGCCAAGTGTCATCTTTTAATGTTTGGAGGTTGAAAAGTTCCCTCGATCCGGGAATAAGTCTAGTACAGCGAATTGATCAGACTAAATCGTTTAAGTGTCCGACCAGATCGGCTGCTGTTACCTCCCTGTGGAAACATAACCAATGCTCAGCATGAAACGTACGGGCTCATGCCTTATGGCCCTCATGGCACTCCTTTGCACAGTTTACCAGCCGGCTCAGGGCGGCTATAAACTTCACCCACGTGATGTCTATCACAAAGCATGGGAGTTGGTACGGGACACCTACTATGACCCCAACTTCAACGGTCAGAACTGGTACGCCTGGGAGCACAAGTATGACGCCGACATCAAGACGATCGGCGATGCTCACAAAGACATCAAGTTGATGCTCGAGAGCCTGAAAGATCCTTACACTCGTTTTCTCGATCCAGTTTCCTTCAAAGACGAAAGTGATGCAATCAACGCCAAAATCGTCGGCATCGGCATCAACCTCGTTCAAAAGGATGGACACCTGGTCGTAACCAAAACCATCGATAACAGCCCAGCCCAAAACGCTGGTCTCCAGCAAAAAGACGAAATCGTTGCCATCGATGGCTGCAATGCAGTCGGCTTCACACCAGAACAAGCAGCGGAAAAGATTCGCGGAAAAGCGGGCACCGCAGTTCAAATCGCGGTTAAAAGAGGCGATGCCCAAAAAGCATTCGACATCACAAGAGCCGAGATCACAATCCATGCAGTCAGCTACAAAGTCCTGGAATCAAACATCGGTTACATACAGCTTTCAACCTTCATCTCAAATGATGCTGCTCGTGAGTTCAAAACAGCTCTCGAAAAGCTCTCCAGAACAGACGGTCTTATCGTAGACTTGCGCGACAATCCTGGCGGCTTGCTTTCAAACTCTCTTGAAATTGCAGATATGCTCCTGGACGGCGGTGTGATTGTCAGCACAGTAGGTCGCAACGGTAGATCAGTAGATACAGCCTCAGGCAACCCGGTTTCGCACCAGCCGATAGCAGTTCTGGTTGATGACGAAAGTGCCAGCGCAAGCGAAATTCTTGCCGGTGCACTCAAAGATAATCAGCGTGCCACCATCATCGGTACACACACCTACGGCAAGGGACTCGTTCAAGAAATCAATCACCTTCCCGGCGGTTCCGCAGTTCACATCACTGTCTCCCGCTACCTGACTCCAAGCGGACAGGACATCAACAAAGTCGGCGTTCAACCCGACATCATGGTGAGCGATAAAGATCAACAAGACAATGTTGCGATGACCTTCCTCAAGGAGAAAATCGCCACACTCAAGCAACCGATCCGCACAAGCCAACTTTCATTCACGAAATAACTGACCCGCCCTGCGGTATGCAGTTTCCTCTCCCGCAAGTTTTCGCTGACAGTCATCCCCGCCTCATAAAAAGGGCGGGGTTGTACTTTGGAGCCTTTTACGAATGCTTCAAGGCTGCCCGGGAGCGCCGGCGACTCGCCGGCTCATGAGTCTGGTCCGCACGACTTTTTAGAAGCCGGCGAGCCGCCGGCGCTCCCTGATACGAAAAGAGCCAAATCGTCTAAACACGAGCTAATCAGCCGAATGACGGGCATGGGTTATCATGGTCGAGCTCATTCTCAAATCGGCGAGGCCGCAGTGGTCAAGAGAAAGATTCTGTTTACTGGACTTGTCGTCGCATGCCTTGCGGCGACTGGCTCAGCGGTAATGGCGGCGGACGACGATCCGCTCGAGCAGTGCCGTCATAAGATTCTGCTAAACCCGCAAGACCCGGACGCCTATTACAACAGAGCCGTATGGTACGCCAGGCTTGGAGATGACCAGAAAGCAGTCGAAGATTACTCAAAATGCGTTTCCCTTAACCCGCAGATGGCTGCAGCATATGCAAACAGGGGTAACATTTATTACCGCCAGGAAAAGTTCGACTTAGCTTTGAAAGATTTCAACAAGGCAATTTCTCTATCCCCGGGCAAGGCGAACTATTACTACAATCGTGCCTGCGCCTACAGAAGTATGCTGAACAGCAGCTCAGCGCTGGAAGACTTCAATAAAGCAATCAGCCTGGATCCAAAAAATGCGCTGATGCTCGAAGCCCGCGCCGACCTACTTTTGAAGAAGGGCAACAACCAGGCTGCGCTAAACGACTACAGCAAAGCCATTGCTTCAAATGGAACTCGCGCCGAATTATTCATCAAACGCGGAACTTCGTATTTTGAGTTGAACAACTACAAGCAAGCACATCTAGATTTCGAAGAAGCAATCAGACTGGACCCCGCGAATCCATTGAGTTACTTCAATCGCGCCAGTGCCGAACAGAAATTAAAAGACTACAAAGCTTGCCTGGCTGATTACAGCAAAGCAATAAAGCTCGATCCCGGCAAATCAGAGGCTTACGCAAGCAGAGCTAAAGCTTATTACGAACAGGGTCAATACAATAATGCACTTCAAGACTTCGATGCGGCCCTGAGATTGGATCCGCGACGTGGCGATCTGTATCACGCCAGAGGCTGCACAAGGCTTGCTCTCGGCTTTAACTCACAAGCAATAGAGGACAGTACACGTGCAATTCAAATGAAGTGCAGTGTTACTGCAGCACACTGGAACCGCGCTGCAGCTTACATCGCACTCAAGAAATATGAGAAAGCACTCGAAGACATGACTGAAGTTGTTCGCGCAGAGCCGCACAATGCGATGGCGTTCAACAATCGTGCAGATGTCTACACCCATGCAGGCAAGCCTGAGCTAGCTGTGGCTGATTGCAGCCAGGCGCTGAAAATTGATCCGACTTGTTCAGTAGCATTGGCTACCAGGGCAGAAGCCTATGAAAAACTGCAGCAGTTTGATCTTGCCGTCAAAGACTTTAACAAATTCATCGAATTGAACCCAGAGTTTGCTCAGGCTTACATAGGTCGCAGCAAGGTTCAAGAAAAACTTGGACGCTGGGATCTTTCCGCAAAGGACAGGCAGATTGCCGAGAAACTGGGCTACAAAGAATCGTTTAAATAGGAATCTAGATCTCGGTCCAGTGAATGTCTTGCTAGGGGCAATTCATGGACTACTTGTCGCTCGGCAATTTCTCAATTTCTGCTTTGGTTTCCAGACAGGAGCTGATCTTTCTCTTGCAGTTCAAATCTCCAAAAATAGAAAGAGCTTTGTCGATAAAGAAAATACCCTTCTCGCGATTAGCAATGTGCAAATACAAACGTGCAAGCGCAAAGCTGTCTTCGGCTTGATCAGCCTTATCACCTTCGCTGGACGCCTCTTCCAGAAGGGACGAGAGTTCCGCGAACTGCTTATCTTTATGTTCCTGCTGCAATAACTCGGCATAATCGCAAAAGAAGGGGAAAACCTCGGCTTTTAGTATGCCGTGACGACCTTTTACACGAAGGACATAGTCCAGTAGTTTCTTGTAATATGCCAAAGCGCTTTTGCTGTCATGCCTAACCAGATAAGATTTAGCCACCAAAACATAATCAATCTCCATTGCCTGGCCGGAATCTTTCTGCAAGAAATCATCCGTCATCGCAAAATCATTCGCCAGCTCACATGGCCCCGGATTTTGCTCCTTAAGTTTGCAGGCTTCGACAGCATGAGTTGAAGCGATTTCAATTAAACCTAAGGGCCATTCTGAATTAGCCAGTATGCGCAAAACCTCAGCTCGCTCATATTTCCACTCAAGCGGCAATAGCGGCAAAATTTTCTCTAGAGCCTGCATTTTTTCCTTTTGAAGCTTTATGATGAGCTCGTCATTTTCTTTTAAATTATCGGAGTTCCAATGAGATTCGATTTGATATTGCAATGTCTCGCATAGACCAAGGGTCGCCGTCAGCAAGAGATAAAGATTTTTCGGACTGCCTTTCTCCTTTTGCAGCGAATAAATTGCACGTTTGTACGAATCTACTGACGTTTCGAAATAGCTCATCCTCTGCTTTTGAAATGGGCAATCCCTGCCCGCATGCCGGGCTTTCTTTGCCTGCTTTATCAAACTAATAGGATCGCCTATTTCGTTGCCTAGTTTCTTCAAGATTTTTGGTGGCAGATTGTGCTTTGCAACGAGATCATCCGGCCGCGTATTTGGCTTAAGCGAGTTTTGCACTAAGCCGCTAAAGGCAAAGCCTGCAAGACAGTGCAAGAGCGCTATTGCAGTAATAAGCAAATGCTTCTTTTTATCGGGTTTGCTGAGAGCCGCAGAAGAGGGAGACGCATCACGCACTGATTCGATAGCAGCTTTCAACAGACGGACATTATCAAAACGCAGCGCCGGGTCTTTCTCCAGACACTTCAATAAAATTGCGTTCAGCGCGCCAAGATCCACGGCAAGCCCGCCCGTTGAGGAGAGGGGCTCAGGAACTGCATGTATATGTTTATAGAGAACCTCTGCGGGCGAGTCAGCGGAAAAGGGATTCTTGCCTGAGATACACTCATACATTACGACCCCAAGAGAATATATGTCACTTCGCCCATCCACTGGCTGAGAACGTGCCTGCTCTGGACTCAGATACGCCGGACTTCCCACGACAGCACCAGTCGTGGTGGCATGTTGATCACCTTCACTTGTAATCAAGATTTTAGCTATGCCAAAGTCAACGAGTTTAACTGTACCTGACTCATGAATAAAGATATTGGAAGGCTTCAGATCTCGGTGAACAATCCCCTGCTCATGGGCAAACGCAAGAGCTTCGCAAATTTGCAAGAAAATGTCTTTGAATCGTTGCCAGTCAAGTTGCTGTGAAAGCAGAAAAACGTCGAGTGTTACTCCTTTCAGTAACTCCTCAACGAGATAAGCATAGGCATCTTCACTCATCCCAGAACTGATACCGGCCACAATATTCGGATGAGCCAGCATGGAAATAGCCTGGCATTCCCTCAAGAAGCGCTGCTTGCCATTCTGATCCGCAAGCTTATGTGGATAGATCACTTTGACCGCAACCTCACGTTGAAGTGAGTTTTGCATCGCCTTGTAGACTATACCGCTTGCACCCGACCCGAGAACAGACAACAAGGTAAATTGTCCGGCAAACAAAGTGCCGGGCACTGGCATACCGTTAAGGATTGCGCTCTTTTCCACCTGATGAGTCCTACCCGATTCCAGCTCAGCATAAGTCTTATGCCCAGCCGGGCGTACATTAGTTCAAACAATTGACTCATATGTGACGTCCGGAACTTATTCTCCGGCTGAATGTCGAAGACGGCTGAAAGTGAAGAAGAAGCATCGAATCGAGGAAGTGTTATGTTAAAACGACTTTTCAGTTTAACCATATCGAGAACCTTGCAAATTGCTTTTTATGCAGGCGCAGCAGTCGGAACCCTAATCGGCACTTGTGCCGGTGCAGCCATTGGATATGGCTTTTTTCGACTCAGTCATAATTGCGAGTCAGATTCAATGGAATTGCAAGATTCAGAATTGAACGAGGAAGAATTTGTGGGGAGCAAATTACCTGAAGAAGATTCAGAATTAAGCGATGAAGAATTTGTGGGAGCAATGTTAAAAAGTAAATCAGAACTGGCAGGAGAGAATTCCTTCCAGCAACAGGGCTTAACAATGTCTGAGGAAGATTTTGTTGGTCCGCCTTTACCTGAGAACGCGAATGAACCAATCAATGAAGATGAATTTGTTGGGCCACGCCTGAATGATACAGCGAGGAATTTTCCCAGTCCATAAAGCTAAGTAAAGCAGCTGCTCTCAGCGTTTCATGCTCAGTGAAATTCGCTTACGGTCTTTATCTACTTGAAGCACGGTCACCTGAACTTTTTGGTGCACCTTAACGACCTCGTTGGGGTCCTTAATAAAGCGATTAGCCAGTTCGCTGATATGAACAAGCCCATCCTGGTGGACACCTATGTCCACGAATGCACCAAAGGCGGTGACATTAGTAACAATGCCAGGCAATTGCATTCCTTCTTTGAGATCCGCGATTTCTTTGACATCGGAGGAGAATTCAAATTGTTCAAGCTTCGAACGCGGGTCGCGGCCTGGCTTTTCCAGTTCCAGCAAAATGTCATTTAAGGTGGGAAGCCCAACCTTATCGCTAACGTACTTGTTGACGTTGATTTTCTTGCGCAGGTTGCCATCTTGCATGAGGTCGGAAACCTTGCAAGCTAAATCCTTGCAAATGGTTTCGACCAACTCATAGCGTTCCGGATGCACGGCACTGGCATCAAGCGGATTTTTGCTTCCTCTGATGCGCAAGAATCCTGCGCACTGCTCAAATGCCTTTGGTCCTAACCTGGCGACTTTTTTGAGTTCGCTTCTTGAACTGAAAGCTCCGTTTTCTTGCCGATGTTTTACAATGTTTGCGGCGATCTGCTTATTCAAGCCGGAAACATAAGAGAGCAATTCTTTACTTGCCGTGTTCAATTCCACCCCAACGGAGTTTACACAGCTGACCACTGTGTCGTCCAGGCTCCCCTGCAAAGCCTTCTGATCCACGTCGTGCTGATACTGTCCAACCCCAATTGATTTAGGGTCGAGCTTCACCAGTTCCGCCAGAGGGTCCATCAATCTTCGTCCGATCGACACTGCGCCCCGCACGGTGATGTCGTGATCGGGAAATTCCTCACGAGCCACTTCTGAGGCTGAGTATATTGATGCACCGCTTTCATTCACCATAATCACCGGCAATGCGGTCTCAAGCCCAATTCGCTTAAAATCAAGCGCACGCAAGAACGCCTCGGTTTCTCTTCCTGCAGTTCCGTTTCCACAAGCCAGAGCTTCTATCTTGTGTTTCTTGCAAAGATCTAGCACGATGCGCGCGGCGTCCTCACGCTTAAGAGACCCTTTGCTGGACTCTTCGTGCGGGTAGATTACTGAATGCTCCAGCAACGCCCCCTGCTTGTTCAAACACACAATCTTGCATCCGGTGCGGAAGCCAGGGTCAACGGCAAGTACAGCCTTTTCACCAAGCGGAGAAGACATCAGCAACTCACGCAGATTAGTGACGAATACCTTTATTGCCTCTTTATCAGCAAGCTCCTTCAATTCCGACCGCTGCTCTGTTTCCATGGAAGGCTCAAGAAGCCTCTTATAGCTGTCTTCTGCAGCTAGCTGCAATTGTTTGCCGCAATCATTCTTGCTTTTGATAAATCGTCTTTCCAAAATTTGCAAAGCAATGTCTTCGTCCGGACTAATTGAGACCTTCAAGAATCCTTCCGTTTCTCCACGAAAAATTGCCAGCATGCGATGCGATGGAATAGTCTTGCATGGCTCGCTCCAGTCGAAGTAATCCTTGAACTTAGCGCCTTCCTCTTCCTTCTTTTTCACGACTTTTGAACTTAACGATGCGTTGGCTTTCCAGAACTTTCGCATTTCCTTGCGAACAAATTCGTCCTCGCTCATCCATTCAGCAATAATGTCGCGAGCACCCTCAAGAGCCTCCTCAGGGGAATTCACACCCTTTTCCGCATTGACGAAGGCAGCAGCGGAGTGCAAGGGAGAGCTTGCTTTGTATGCAAAAATATCCGAAGCAAGCGGTTCCAGGCCTTTTTCTCTTGCCACGCTTGCTTTGGTTTTTCTTTTGGGCTTATAAGGCAGGTAGACGTCTTCGAGCTCTGTCATGCTTGCCGCAGAGCTTATTTTGGCTTTGAGTTCATCGCTAAGAAGCTGACGTTCATCAAGAGACTTGAGAATGGCCTCTCTTCGCTTGTCCAGCTCCGTAAGTTGCTCTAAGCGCTCACGAATTTTCAGTATGGCGACTTCATCAAGAGAGCCCGTTGCCTCTTTTCTGTAACGCGCAATGAACGGTATCGTGCAGCCTTCTTCGAGCAAGCCTAGAGTTGCCTCAACGCTCCTTAAAGTGAGCTGTAATTCCTTAGAAATTTTCTCTGAATAATTGTTAGTTGTTTGTATTTGAACTGCCATCGCTAGATACCATATCTAATACCATCGGATCGAACCTTGCTGGAAGGAGTCTAGTTAACCCAATCCCAGCCTGATTTTTTCAGGTCTCCCTTCTCCTGCCCATTCGACTCCGGCTTCGAAGTTCCGGAAGGTGACTCCTTAGTAGTTGTTGGAGCTGAGCCTTGAGCCGAACTCACCCTGGTTTTCTTGCCTGGAGAAGGACTGTTGCTTTTTTGCGCCAGAGCTGGGGAATTTCTTGCTGGAGGCGGCGCCTGCATGGACATGATTCGAGCAATGTCCGCCATGTCTTTGAGCATCGCTTCCTTTTCTTGCTGAGGCGGCGGCGGTTTCACTTTCATAGCTTTCTCAAAGCAATCAACTGTATCTTTGAGTTTGTTCTGCTTCAAATAGGCGTTGGCCAGATTGCTCCAGGCCTGCCAGTCGTTGGAACGCAGTTGAATAGCCTTCTTGAACGCCTGCTCGGCGCCGGTGTAGTCATCACGCTTTCGCAGCGCAACACCATAATTTATATAAAAGTCGGGATCATACTCGTAGCGATAGATAGCTTCTTCGTAGTTCTGGACTGCTTCATCGTACCGCCCGTGCTCGAGATATTTGTTTGCCAGATTGTAATATGGAATAGCAGCGCTCCAAGCGAAGCTATCGCCTTTTCCGGGAAAGCCCTCAGCATGAGCTGGTTCAAGCAGAGTAAAGCAGAATATATGCAAAAGGATGAACGAACAAATAAGGCGGTGTTTTTGCATGGCAAAATCTCGCGGCGCTCTGCGAATTTAAAGTCTAGCAGGCAAGAGCTTGCTCGCCATGTAAATTAAAGATAGGATTTCGACTGCCCAGAGTAGCCGGATAACACTTTTGCATCCAGTCAATCAGCGCGAATGTACGCTTTGCGAGCTTCTGGTGGAAATCGCAGTTCCTTCTGCTTTGCTTACCAGTTTGCGGTCAAAATCTTGAATCTCTTTCAATTCAGACATTTCCGTGCCCATCAAAGCCATTCTGGCTTCCAGAGCGGCAATTCGTGCATTGAGTTCATTGATTTGCGCGGCGCTGGCACCGCTTTTCATAAACTTTTCTTTTATAGCTCCTCTGAATACAAGCGAAATCGCGAAAATCCAAAAGCCGCCAACAGCTAAGATATCAACCACAGCGTTCCCCCCGCTTTCATGCCAAGTGGTCCAATTGTAATGAAAAATCGGCCGTCCAACTACTTAGAACTTTCCAAGAATTAGAAAAGTGGGTGTCTGCTTTGCTTTGAAGCGGTTTACAAGAAGAATTTACGCGCGAGTTCTTTTCTTCGAGTCCTTCAATCTGAAAACTGTTGTTTTGCCAAAAATGGTGTTGAAGAGCACCGGCTGAATGTGATCGCTTGCTTCCTGGTCTTGGCCCAGATAAACAGCGATGTGTCCATATGGATGAGTTTTGATCGGGCCATTTACCAGTATGTCTCCAGTCCGCAAATCTTTAGTTCGATTAGCATGCACAACTTTGAATCGCCTATCTCTAATAAGTTGGCCCTTCGCCTCGTAAGCAGCCATGCCCGTGAGAGTAACGCCAAAGTCCCTCATAGCTAGAGTCACACCGCGATAACAGCGGCCCACGCTATTCATCTTTCTGGCGATGCGGCTTGCATTATGAGCAATGCGCAAAGCATCCTTTGTTGATCTGGCAGAAGGAACTGATGGTACTTGTTTGATCACAACTGCCGATGATAAGTTTGTAGAAACAAAAAAGAGCAATGCGGCAGCTGCAGCCGCACGAATAGCATGTCTCACGGCGCCCTCACTTATGCAGGTCAGAGATTCGATACTCAGTCTTTTGTATCACGTCTGCTAAAATACTCGCGCCCGTCAGCTGACAGATCGACAGATGAAGATCCTGCAGAGCTAGATATAATCAAGCGAACCGGCTGTGCTGCAATGTAAAAGATGAGCTTAATACCGCAACGATTTCGGTTCTAATCGGCTGCAAATACCTTGCATGCTGTTCAATTGATTCTCCACGGGAGAGCGCGCTTCGCCATTTTCGTGGAGCCGATCGCATACCATTAATTGTGCTGCAAATGCCTGAAATCCCAGGGCGCCTCGGCACGCGATTCAGTCCACAAGCCTAGTTTAGACTTGCGCGCAATTTCTTGCAAATCATGCCGATATTCATCATGGGAATACTTTTGATACCACCAGGCATAACCATTTTCCAAAAGCACATTGCTCAGATTCCGCCCATCGGCTAGATAGACTTCCCCAATTGTACGTCTGTAGCGATCATGACCTACTGATATAACTGTCACATCCTGATTAAACACAAGTGCGGAGGTGTAAATTTTCGCCTGCTGACCAAACGCCTGTCTTTTCTCCGGACAGTCAATTCCGCTCAGGCGTATTTTTTGGAGCTTGTTATCGCACAAGACAGTAATAGTGTCACCATCGCTGACACCAACTACCTTGCCGCTAAACTGCTCGGCAAAGCAAGGCAAAGCGCCAGCCAGAAGCGTCAATACGCTCATTGCTGATATTAGAATGTTGCGCATGTTTTTGTGCATAAAAATCAGGTCCAGGCCACTCTAACAGATGGCATTTTTATTCCCTGATCTAGCCAACAGATATCGGCGGCATGCAGCCTGTTAATCAATATCTAAGCGATCTTATGGTCTGCGCATAAGCTCGAGAAATCAAAGAGACTTTCAAATCGACAAAATTAATTCTAAAACAGAAAGAGCACCACTTGTGATGGCGCTCTTTCCGTTCTGATCGATACTGGTACATGTTCGCAGTTATGGTGTTGCTCCATTGGACTCGATCCCTCGAGTCCCCCACTGGGGAGTCTGCGTTATGAGTTTTTACAGGGCTTCCAACTAACCGTACAAACGCCCTTATGGCATACGGGCTCGGTGTTGTTGTTGCTAGAACGATTTTTGGCCTCTTGCTCAGAGCGTGCAATGCTCGAAGATTCGGTTTCAGCGTTCATTTTGGAGGAAGAATCATTAGAGTTCATGGAGGGATACCTGTAAGTCCTTTCCTATTCCTTGTCTGACATTATAGTTAACGCTTCTTAATCGTATATATGTGTAATTACGCAAATCTACAGTCGGCACTACGTAAGATTCCCAGATCCTTGATTAAATGGGCATTTGTGCAATTTTCGTGTATCCGATTTGCTTATTCATTCTCAAAGCTGGGCAGAACTTCACTGGGACAATTAATCTCAATGACACGGCAATCAGGTTTCATGAATTCGGCAAAAGTTTCAGCAATTCTTTGCTCAGTGCTGCTTACGGCTTGCAGTGGCCAGTCTGGTTCGGGTCCTCCTTCCGCCACTGAAAAAGAGGCTGCAAAAGCAAAACTTGAACGAATGCTTCAGGCTAAAAGCCAGCGTGAAGCTCAAGACGCTGCAGCCGAAGCAGAACGCCAGCGCATTGCCGAGGAGAAAGCGGCAAAAGCAGCAGCTGAAGCCGCCAAGCCACACTACGATCCAACCAGAGTCGGCATAGCAAAAAAATGGAGACAGTGGGCTGACATTACTATTCCCGACCTCAACATCCACGCCTGGCTCAAGTCCAACTGGAATGACGGCAATATGCACATTCGCCTGGCCCTGCTCGGCGACAAAACTGCACTCAGACTCTTTACCGGTAACTGGCCCTACTTCCGTCTGGTCTTCGCCGATCAGCAGGGAAACAACCTGCACCAGTGTATTCTTGCCACGCGCGACTTGCACTGGGATGAAGTAGGTATGCGCAACAATGGCACCCCCACGATGGAATTCGAGGGCGATTCAGAGTGCTCGCTAGAAGTTTACGAATCGATCGTTCAATGGAACCTCAAATGGGAGGACCATATTGATTGAGGCCGCAATGCGGCGAAAGGGAGCCTGACAATGAAATGTTTTATCCACCTGATCTGCGACTATGCACCAGGAGACCTGGCGTGGGCTGAAGTATATTCTGCAATGGCATCTAAATTGCCGTCAGACGTAGGCATGCATTTCACCTCGGTGGGCTCGTTCGACACCATTGCTACTGGCTTTGTCCTGGGGCAGCTCGCACTTGCTGATAAAGATTTGAGACCAGAGAATCTGGTTGTTTTTGCAAACTGCGCACCCCGCAAAGACAAAAAAGAAGCGCGGGACAATAACGCCGGCGAAGGATTGATGTACGGTTTGCTGAATAACGGCGTTCGCATTTTGGCAGTAAACAGTGGATTTTCCATGTCCTTTGTTCGCGAAAAACTCTCCGAATTATGGGCGGTCGATGTGGAAGAAGAAGGTTCTCAATTCAGGTCGCGCGACTTCTTTCCACGCGCCCTGGGGCGTCTCATAAATGAGGACAAGAACTTCAAAACCAGACTTCTCAACCCAATGGATGTGATAAGAGATTATCCCGAAGAAGTGATCGGCTATATTGATTCATTCGGAAATTTGAAAACGACCATTCGGGGAAATGACGCTTCAATTGCCGGACTTAACGCGGGCTCGCGTATTAAAGTACGCATAGGCACCGTTCTCAGAACTGCAACGGTTGCAACCGGAAGCTTCAATGTAATGGAAGGAGATCTTGCCTTTGCACCTGGCAGTTCAGGTCATGAAAACCGCTTCTGGGAATTTTTCCAGAGAGGTGGTTCTGCATCAGCTGAGTTCGGTCATCCTCATGTTGGTTCGAATATTGTCATTGAGCACGTTTCTTGAACCATGAAATATGCCATGGACACTCCCTCTACAGGATCACGGGCAAGCAATGCCTGCCCTACCGATCTGCCGGTCACCTGAATTAGCAGAATCGATGAGTCCACGAAAAAGGCACCTGGAAGTCGCGTGGTAGTCGCGTGGAAGCCGCCTGGAAGGCGGCGCTCCCGTGGATTGCCGCAGGTATCGATTGCATATCTTTTCCATCTCAAATGAGGCTGTTAGCCTACAATCTGACCTGAAATTCGCCCTTTGCTATCGACAATTACCATAGTAGAGAGTAAGGTAGAAATGGGTATTGAAATTCACACAAGCATGTTGGTTTTCGGAGAGGGCTTATGGCTGATAACACTGAAGAAGGAACAAAGGTGGCTGATGAAAATGCGGACGCTGCGCAGGCCGCAGATGATGGTTCCGCACTTTTAACTGGCGATGCGGGCTTCACATACTGGCTTGTTATGCTTCCGTTTCTTGCCCTTGCAGGCGTTTTCATTTTTGAATTCTCAAAACATCCTGGCGAAATGAACAGGCTGGTCAATGCAGCCGGCGTGGTTGTCGTAGGCATATTCGTTGCATCTTTCGTAAATATACTTAGCGAAGGCTCGAAACATGAAGACCAAGCACACGATGAATCCGCAAAACCGGAGGGTTCAAGTTAAACCTCGTACGCAATTCCCTGTGTACTGCTAAAATTACTAAGCTTGGGGCGCCGCACAGGCGCCTTTTTTTCGGGACAATATCTTTTGGAAGAAGAACTCACACAGGAAGCACCTTCTGAATTTACCAAAGAAGAGTTAGAGCTCTTGGTTGATGGTCCCATTTGGAGAGCTATCGCCAGCATGTCCATCCCCATGATGCTGACGGCACTGGCGATATCGGCAGCAACATTTGCAGACGCGTTTGTAGCGGGGAAATTAGGCGCTGACGATCTCGCGGCAGTTGGAATAGGCGGACAGATCTGGTTTGGTTTGATATTGATGGCCATTGCCATTGCTAGTGGTGCCAATGCGCTGGTTGCTCGTTTCTGGGGAGCGAAAGACTACTTGCAAGCGATGGAAGCGGCAAGACAATCTCTCTTTTGCGGAGTCATATTCGGGACGCTATCCGCGCTGATAGGATGCTGTTCGACCGATCTCCTGCTTCATTTGCTGGGTGCAAGCGATCGCGTGGCGGCACTCGGTTCAAGCTACTTAAAACTGCAGTTCCTGGGACAGCTTCCAATGACCATGCTCTGGGTATGCCATTCAATTTTCCGTGCTCAAGGTGACGCAACTCTGCCGACAATTGTTATGGGTGGTGTCACAGGCGGTGTCGTACTGCTCGACCTTGCGTTCGTATTATACCCGCTGCATATGGGTATCACAGGAATTGGACTGGCCTGGCTGGTTTCCTCCACAATTGGCTGTATTGCAATGCTATGGCTTTTGAAAAAATCAGAGCTTTCAGCATGCATGGAAATCAGCAAAGAACGACCAATCGATTTTTCCACTGCCTGGATGAAACGAATTCTAAATATAGGCCTTCCTGCTTGCATGCAGGACCTCGCCTGGGTGACAAGCAACTTCGGCCTTTTTTTGATTTTTTCACTTACCAAGAATCCTACAGACTATCAGGCAGCATGGGCTGTGGGTCTTCGAGTAGAAGACGTGCTTGCCGGCTTGCCGATTTTTGCCATGTCCATGGGTGTGGCTACTGTTGTGGGGCAAAACCTCGGTGCCGGGAAATTGGACAGGGCAACAAAAGTCGGCTGGCACGCTGCGGCATACGGCTGCGCCCTGATGATAGTTGTGGGTGCGATCATGTTCCTGGCTGCTGAGCCAATCGCAAAAGCTATGAGTACTGATGCAACTGTCGTTCAATACTCAACCCAGTATTTGCAAATCCTGGGAGTCTCTGAACCCATCATAGTTATATGGTTGATTTTGTTCGGGGCAATGGAAGGCGCGGGCTATACAAAGATTCCCATGTTTTTCTCCTTCTTCTGCCTTCTTTTAATAAGACTTCCAATAGCCTACCTGCTTACCCTCACACTGGGATGGGGCGCTCCCGGAGCCTGGGCCTCGTTTGGGCTGACCGGCTTCATCGCTTCTATTGGCACAGTCCTCTGGTACAAACGTGGCAGCTGGAAACACCAGGAAATTTGATTTAAGCGAAACCCTGGGGTAAACACTGGGAATACATTAAAAACGTTGACAAGAGATTCTTGCTGCTGGATTATTGTTCAGTTACCAGGGGAAGCCATGCAAAAGAAGAAACTCTTCCTATTGCTGGATGCGGTTTGCTTGTGGATCATGTTTTTATGGTCGAGCAATGACGCACATTTAGGTATTTTCTTGCACTTTGCTGCCTTCATAGCCTTTGTCTTTCCGAGAAACTCGGAGCTGTACTTAGAAAGCTCAAACCTGCAAGAGCTCTTTCGAAAACTGGTAAAAATAAAGGGAGTCCAGAAAAGATTTATTTGCCTTTTAGCTCTTGGACTGCTGACTGTGGCTGCCAGAGAGTTTGGCCTTTTTTCCATTTTTACTCCAAGCATAGATCCACGCCTTCCTGGTTTCAGTCTTACCTGGCTTTACTTGATTCCCTGCATCTACCTAGTGGCAAGCGCCTGTTCGTGGTTCACGGGACGCATATTGCTTAATCCTGCGGAAAAAAACGAGAAATCGGAGAAAAAAACTCAAGCTTGGGTCGACCTTTCGATGGGCATCTACCAAATTGCCCTTCTGCTTTCTGTTGGCTGCGCCACTTTCATGCAGTCCTCTATCGGCCCCTGGTTTGCAAACTGGACCATTGCAGGTTTCAACGATGCAAATCTTTTCGGCTATTCCTTCCTGAACGATACGATAAACGTTTATTCAAACGCACATACAGTGGTTCAACCCGCACAAAAGCACATGTTCATCCTGGGAACCGAAATCTGCCTGTTCGCTATTCTCTCTTACATTCTATGGCCTGTATCCAAAGCAATCGGCCATACCTTGACCTTGTTCTTGAAAGAGCGGCTCAGCAGAGCACACTCCAACCTTGAGGCATTTCTCAGTGTATGGCGCAGAACCGGTGAGAGAATCGCAGTAAAGCCAAAACATCCTCTTATGCAAAACATTGGCGCCACTCTCGGATGGCTGCTGGTTTGCTATCTAACGCTGTTTGGACTTTTCGGCTTCAGCAAAGGCCCAATCGGAGATGGAATAGAAGGATGGATGGACGCCTCAGTTATTGACGCCAGATTCAAATTTGCGCCAAAGCTAGAAACACTCAAGGCTCAAAACGGCTATGTCAACTACAATGGATTATTTTTTAAAGTAAGCGACAAAGCGGTTTCAGGAACAGCTACGATAGAGACGCGGCGAACAATGGCTGATCTTCCTCAATTAAGAATTTTTCTCGCCTCCATCATTGCCCTCTATGGTACAGCACCGCTGGCGGTGACCGGTTGCGTCTTCTTACCATATGGAAGACGGCGAAGAATTTTACTCAACAGTGATGGCATTTGTTTGCCATGGCCTGTACCTGGCTTGATGTCTACATTCCGCTTGTGGTCTGATTTAAAATGCGCTGACGTTGTATGGAACGATAAGCAGGATATTTCTCGGGCTCAATTGAAATTGCAATTCGGCAACAATAAACACAGTATCTTTTCAATTCATGCCAAACAATTGAAAGAGGAAGATCTCGAAAAGCTTCTTGCCAGCGTTGATGAATTCGCAGAGAATTGCAAGATCTCAGAGGATGTCCTGGCGCTGCGGGCCGGCTTGCAAGAAAAGTTAGCTAGCACTGGCAAATCACACGAAAAGGACTTTCGCTCGCTGGAAGCAAGCTCGTTCAGTTCAACAGTATTTGTGCCGGCTCAAAACGGTCAATCATTGCCCGCCAATCCGGACACTAATGAATGTTTGCGAGTAGTACGCCAATTATCAAGTAAACCACTCTCGGCTGTATATGTGGTGAGAAAAGCAAGCGGCGGACTCGCAATTGCAAAACAGTTCTACCTTTCCGAGGATACTCCAGAGGCTGATTCAATGCGGCGATACTTCGAACGCGAATACAAAGTACTTGAAGAATTGAATCACCCGAGAATCGCCAAAATAATCGACTGCTTCAGCGCCGGAGAATCAAGTTTTCTCATCATAGATTTTGTACGCGGTACTGATTTACGCAAATATGTCCGTGAAAACGGTGCACAGGGAGAAGCCATTGTGCGACGTTGGGCTCGAGAACTGGCGGAGATGATGATGTACCTACATAATCAGGCAAGCCCCGTCTTACACCGTGATCTCACGCCGGACAACATTGTACTCGCGGACGATGGCAAAATCTCAATCATTGATTTTGGCGCGGCACATAATTATCTCGAACATATTACAGGCACTATGATCGGCAAAAAGTCATATGCCGCCCCAGAACAATTGCGAGGACACGCAGAGAAAGCAAGCGACATCTACAGCTTCGGTTGCACACTCCATTATCTTCTGACTGGAATGGATCCGCTTGCTCTTTCGGAAAGCTGCCCGGGCGCAACAGTCAAGATCTCTTACGAGCTTGATGAGCTGGTAAAAGCCTGCACGAATTTTGAAGCAGCGAAACGCCCAGCATCCTTTGAAGACATAATCCAAATTCTCGATGGCTATCGCCCCGTACACCAGATTCCTAAATTGACCGATGAAATGATGGAAGCTGCAGATCCGCTATTGAAGAAATTTTCCGCCATTTTATTGTCCACCTCCGCCTCCTCCGCCGCAAGACCTACTAACACTGCCTCCGACACTGAAGAAACAGAAAATCCGAATCTAGAAAGCCCGGAAACAGCAACAATAGTGTCTCTGGCAGATCCGAGGGAAAAAATAGCATTGCCTGCAGAGGAACCATCCAATGACTGAAAAGCAAAAAGATGATTCCATGCTCGCTGCTGATCCAAAGATGGTAACGGCCGATCAATCAGATCAAGAAGCAAGCGCAGCCAAAGCCGGACTCTCCGCACGTAAATGGCTGGCAGTATTATATGGAGAACTCTGGAGAGTAAAGCTCCCTCTCTTGATCATTATCACTCTGCACTTCATCCCATATCTCTTGCCCGGATGGATTTTTCTCATAGTCAGCTGGTCCCTGGCTGACTTTGTATTTAAGAAGCTCGCACCCGCAAGGCAGGAGAGAATCCGCTCCCTCTTCCCCAACATTCGCAAATCAAGCCTGTTTCAAGAACTCGATCAAGGAATATCACAGATTGCTCCGTTTGTTGTCTTTTCGGTTTACATATTCTGCGCCCCGGTTGCCGTTATATGGATGCTCTGTCACTGGATCTCAAACCTCAGACCAGCAAAAAGACAGGAACAAACAGCAGAAGCTCAGGACAGCAACAAATTACTGCTCGTCCAAAATAAGGCCATCGCCGAGTCCGAGCAAGAATCCAATTTCTTCCATTCACCAGTGTTTGGCATCACCACGATGGTTTTCTTCTGTTCAGGCCTGCCCGCAATCTTGAGCTATTTCCTTTATTTCCATTTCGGAATTGACGCGCTATTAGGCTCACCATCAAAAGAACCGCAGTTCTTCAAAGTATTCTTCGTAATTTGCCTCTACATCTATGGAATCGGTTGGAGCCTGGCACAACTTTTACTGAGAAACTGGTTTACCTTCCCTACTAATTTCCTGAGCGACGAACGAGTAGTAGAGCTCAACGAAACCTGCATAAAACGCCATGCGGCAAAAGGTTGGTTCGGCACAGTTCTGACGATGAACAGACCCTGGGAAGGCACTGAGTTGATCAGATGGGAAGACGCAGTGCGCTTGAATTACGATCAAGGTTCTGGCATGAGATTCTACCCGTTGCCGGAAACTATCTTTCCCGGAAACTCCCTGATCTATAAACTTCTAAATAAGTTCGCAGCGTTCAGTGATGGTGTTATAGATCGAATTGGGCGTGCAGATTTTGTAGAAGTAAAATCAAAAGACGGCAGTAGCATTAAGTTAAATCTCTGGGAGCTTAATGGTAATGAAAGAGCTCGCTTATTTTATGCTATTCGGAAATGGGCACCACATGTGCTCAGCGACGAGCGCATTCAGGAGAAACTACTCGGTTCAACTGTGCTGGCGGAACCGCGGTATACGCAGATCTGGTTTGACTTACTTGGTTCAAGCGAGAAGAGGCAAAGGCTCTCGTCATTGCAACAAGGAGATAAACTCAGGGACGGCAAGATTCTAATTCAGCAGCGACTGGGCACCGGGGGGCAAGCCACCGTTTACAGTGCCGAGTTGGATAGTGGAGCGCAGTGCGTTCTGAAAGAATTTGTTCTCTCCTCAGCTGATACAGTTGGCGCGCTGATTGAATCAGCCGCTGATTTCGATAACGAAGCAGGGCTTCTTTCGCGCTTGTCTCATCCGGGTATAGTCAAGCTCATCGATGTTTTTACAGAAGATCGTCGCCTTTACCTTGTGCTTGAGAAAGTGCAAGGACGCTCGCTAAGACAGGTCATTAACGAGGATGGTCCCTTGACTGAAGATTCAGTCAGAAGCATTGGTCTGCAGGTTTGCGGTATTCTTAAGTACCTTCATGAATTAGAACCGCCACTGGTGCACCGTGATATCACACCGGATAATCTTGTGTTGTCCGAAGATGGCAAGGTTACACTTATAGATTTCAGTCTTGCAAATCGTGCTCATAGCAAAGTTGCTCCGTCGAACTCCCAAACCACCACTATGAGCACGCGCTCCGGCTGTGTCGGCAAATTTGGTTATACACCACCCGAGCAGTTCCGGGAGCAAGTTCTAACCCAAAGCGATATTTATGCACTGGGATCCACCCTACATTTCCTGCTCATCGGCAAGGATCCAAAGCCATTGACGCAGTCTTCTCCTCAAAGCATTCGGCCTGAGATATCGGATGAACTCGATTGCGCAATTCGCCGCGCCACAGATCTCGATCTCAGCACGCGCTACGAAACAGTAGACTGGATTGCGATAGATCTTAAACGCGTTGAGACGAACCGCAGCAATGACTTAAGCGAAGAAGCAGCCAGCGTTCTTAACTAAAACACTTCTTTGCCATAAAGAGAGCCAGGCAAACTCCGAATAAGCCAAAAGCGCCATTTACGATAATGGGATCATAGTCGATACTTCTGGTCAATACAGCCTCACTCGGATTGGCTGGATTATAGAAAAGCACGGTCAGCTCGCCTTTCCGTATCACCCGGTTGGGTGGCATCGCGCAGGGTGCTAGAAATTTATGTCCGTTGATCCAGAAACGCATAACAACTTCTCTCTTGATGCCGAAGGACTCATACGTCTCTTTCAACTCATCAACAACGGCATCGGCTTGCTTGAACTCCAGAGCTTTGAATCCACGGGAATAATCAGCTATTGCGCTAAGAAACATTGGTGTAGAAAAAACTAGAATCACAAGCGAGAGCAGCATCAAACGTATGTTGAATGCTTTTCTTGTATTCGTTTGTTT
>JBIKOL010000186.1:0-16148 GCA_044358055.1 Obscuribacteraceae bacterium (SeqCode) | reverse complement strand
CACTTACCATTTGTCTTATCGATAGGGAGCCGATGCGACTCCCAGAGTTAATTAGAACACTAATGAGTGCTTGCGAGACTTTTTGCTTCGTTTGTTTGCGAATCATCTGCTATTTCAAGATGCTCATCAGTTGTTGTGGCCGATTCGGAGCAGGCATCAGCCTCTTTCAAGTTCGATTCAAAAACACCTTCCCAGCGCGCCAGCACAACTGATGCCAGACAATTGCCCAGCACATTTACAGCCGTTCTAGCCATATCCATGACCGTATCCACACCTAGAATCAATGCGATTCCGGCAAGTGGCAGATTGAAAGTAGCAAGCGTTCCAGCAAGAATAACAAGTGAGGCACGCGGAACTGCTGCGACGCCCTTACTGGTGAGCATAAGTGTCAACATCATCATTACCTGCTGCTGAATAGACATTTGCACACCTGCAGCCTGTGCAACAAATGGCGCCGCAAGCGAGAGATAAAGCGTAGTTCCAGTAAGGTTGAAGGTGTATCCAACAGGCAAGACAAAGCTAACAATGTTGCGTGGCACGCCGATGGCTTCCATCTGTTGAAGTGCCTTGGGAAGCGCAGCTTCACTGCTGGTTGTCGAGAACGCGAGCAGAACGGGTTCTTTTACAGCATCACAAAATTTGCGAATCGGCACTTTTGCAATCCATGCACTTGGGAGCAGCACCGTGAAAATGAAGACAAACAGTGCAAGGTAGAGTGTTCCAACCAGCTTACCCAGGCTCACGAGAACACCGACACCATGCTCACCCACAGTTGCAGCCATAGCCGCAGCCACACCAATTGGCGCAAATTTCATAACGATGCCGGTGTATTTGAACATCACTTCCGCAAGTGAATTGCAAAAGTTCAAAATAATATCTGCCTTTGCCGCGCTGACTGCAGCAGCAAATATGATGGAGAACACTACGATTTGCAGGACATCACCGCGCGCCATCGCGTCGACAATACTTGCCGGAACGGTGTGAACGATAATCTCGCCCACACTTGGCTGTTTAGCCGCAAGTGCACTTGCATCAGTTGCCGTGTTGATGCCGCTGAGGTTAACTCCAGCACCAGGCTGGAAGATATTTGCCGCCATCAAACCGATAACCAGAGCAAATGTAGTGACGATCTCAAAGAAGATAATGGACTTAAGCCCGAGCCGTCCAACGGTCTTCATGCTCTTGTGTCCGGCTATACCGACAACAAGCGTCGCAAAAACCAGTGGAGCGATAATGCTTTTAACCAGATGCAGAAACACATCCGCCATCGGTTTTATAGCCTTGCCAGTTTCAGGTGCAAGCCAGCCCAATAAAATTCCAACTATCAGGCCGATGAAGATTTGAGCGGTGAGACCTGGCTTGCGCACAGTCGGTCCTCCAGAGACGATAGCGCCTACAGGATAGGGCAAAACGCCCCCGGCTGCCTTAGCGGGCGCTTATGCAAGTCAAGTAGATCGTCAATTCAGAACCGGGCGTCGCCCCCGAGCTCTAAAATCATCAGTGTTTATCAGAAACGTTAGTAACGGTAGCCCCTGAGGATGCTGTTGCATTTGAAGCATTGTTGCTCCATCCCTGCTTCCGTTTGAAATCCTCATAACGCACAATCTGCTCAGCATTCAAGCATTTACGCACTTCAAGTGACATCTGGCAGTAATAGAGCGTGATTTCAGAATAAAGCCTCCCCAGCTCGGTCTGTTCGTCCATGATCAGTTCCGGCGCCTGTCCATGCACAAGATTGTCCAGTAATGCCTGATTTTTCTGCTTGTATTCAATCGTCAAAGGCTCAATCCGCCCGCGGAACGACTGGACAATGCCTGTTATCTTTGTCCGCTGATCTGCGTCAGCTTGAATGTACTCCAAAATCGGATTGAGATAGGAACCATAGGGCTTATTGAAAGGGTTTGGTCGCGCACCGGCAATGTTTGGCAGCTTTGAACTATCTGAGCTTTTACTCGGGCCGGCGGAGGCCGTCTCTTTGCCTTGCGACCACGCATGAGGGCATAGCCCCGAGAGCGCCGCAAGTGACAAGAACCCTATGAGCCCAAAGCCCGGCGAAATCGGCTTAGCCGGATGCTGCTGCTCAGTGGTTTTAGGTGGCGCTTTCAATTGCGTGTGCATAGCTGTCTCAAAAAATAGGAATGGCAATCTAGAGACCATCCGTGCATGATATACCCGGCTGGCTGCCGAACAAGCACGTTACAACCTCTTTTTCAAATTTGCTAACTTCAATTTTATTGGTCAGCAATACTCAAGCTTGACGGCCGCCCAAATAAAATGTGCCCGTGTTTTGCACTTACATTAAGAATGCTTGTCAAGCAAGATTAGCCGTGCTTAAATTTAGCATCGCCACGCGCATGGGCGCAGGGCTAGCATAAGCACGCATACGGCAAGTCCAACAGGTTTGAATGCCGTTTACTAATAACAACAGTGGAAATGGAATGGGCTTCCTGCGAGATCAAGGAAAGCGCGTTTCGCAGCTGCAGTTTTACCTGACATGGTTGAAAAATATTGTTCTGGTGCTGGCAGCGCTTATCGGACTCGGACTTGCGATCTTGGGATATAAAGTCGGGCAGCACCTGATGCAAATTCCAGATTTGAGTTTTCTCGAGAATTACAACCCTGTTCAGACCGTTCAAATTTTCGACCGAAATGACAAGCTGATTGTCACAGTGGATGGCGCTGAAAAACGAATCATCGTACCCCTTGCCGCTGTAAGCAAGAACATGCAAAAGGCTCTGCTTGCAGCTGAAGACCACCATTTCTACGAACACAAAGGAGTGAGCCCGGTTGGAATTTTGCGAGCGTTACTTTCGAACCTCACACATGGTCACGTAGTTGAAGGCGGTTCGACTATCACACAACAGCTGGCAAAGAATCTATTTTTCGAAGGCGAGAAACGCAGTATTGATCTCAAACTTGCAGAATTGTTTATTGCTATGGCAATCGAAAACAAGTTCTCGAAAGACAAAATCCTCGAGTTGTATCTCAACGAAATATACTTTGGAAACAGCGCATACGGTATTGAACAAGCTTCCCGCAATTATTTTGGCAAGAAAGCGAGCCAGCTTTCACTGGCTGAATCGGCTTATCTGGCTGGTATCATTCGCGCACCAAGCCGCGGAGCAGAAGCGCAAAATCGCATGTCATCGATAAATCGGCAACATGAAGTATTGCAAAAAATGGCGGCTTACGGATTTATTTCCGAAATGCAGAAGCAAGAGGCGATGCAGCAATGGCTGCAATTTAAAGCTGTCGCGGAGACTAGCGATAGAGACGACAAGATTAAGATTCCTAAGTATCCATATTATGTAAGTGCCGTGCTCGATATGTTGCACGGTCGTTTTAATGCAGCTGCAATTGAGCGGCAGGGAATGAAAATTTACACCAACCTTGATGTGCCTGCACAAGAGACTGCAGAACGTGCACTAGCTCAAGGACTTGCTCGCGCTCCCTACGGGGTGAATCAGGGAGCGCTTGTATCAATTCGCGTTTCAGACGGTGCCGTGATGGCACTGGTCGGCGGAGTGGGCTCATATGAAGATAACCAGTGGAACTGCGCCACCAATCCACACACCATAGGCTCCGCTTTCAAGCCATTCGTCTACCTCGCGGCCTTTGAGAAAGGCGTCGTCAATGAATACTCCGAGGTTGAGGACACGCCTTTCAGCATAGTTATGGACACAAATGGTAAAGAATATAAGCCCAAGAATTTCGACAACAAATTCCTTGGCACAATTTCAATTGCAAAAGCATTTGCATATTCAAGAAACATTCCGGCTTTGCGAATCGGACAGGCTGCAGGTATAGATTCCGTTATCAATGCTGCGCAACGTGCCGGTATTACGGAGAATATGGCTCCGGAACTCTCGGTGTCTCTGGGATGTTCGGCTTCGTCTCCTCTGCATGTAGCAAATGCGTATGCCACCCTCGCACGTGGTGGAGTTTTCATCGCACCACGAATGGTGCGCCGTGTTGAGACAAGAGCAGGAAGAGTGCTTCAATCTTTCAATCAAGAAACTAACACAGTCTTTGACCGCGCTTCGGTAGCGCAGATTGTTGATCTTATGCAAGACTGTGTTGCTGAGGGAACGGGTCAATTAGCAAAGTTAGCAGATCGGCCTGTAGCTGGAAAAACCGGCACTGCAGATCAGGGCAAAGATCTCTGGTTTGTTGGTTTCACACCAGATATGGTGACAGCAGTTTGGGGTGGTAATAAGGACAACAAGCCCGTAGGTGGTTCTGTTACGGGTGGCACGGTTATGGCTCGCATCTGGCACGATTACGAGGCAGCCTACTACAAGAAGGTTCCGACGCCAGGGGGATTTTTCCTGGCTTGCAATCGCGCACCGGCTTCGTTAGGAGTAGATAAACCATACGAGCCGCCACGCACACAACCTGTAGGCGTGGCAACAAGCTCAGGATACGTATCCCTGGCCCGCCAACTGCAACAGAAGAAACGTCGCCCTGCTTACACTGGCTACAAAGCCGCTCCTTCAGGTGCAGCTGTAGTCCGTGCCGATCGCGGTGTGACTGAATACAGCTGGTCGAGGAAGTGAAATGGCGAAGATTGAGAATGCTGATTTCACTAACCTTTATTTGCGACGAGCTACTCTTGCACTTTGGCTTTTGCCTTGGTTTGTTTATGGGCTCCTCTACATTGTTGCACCCGGGTTTATTAGTCCGTTACTAAACCATCCAAGCAGATGCTTCCTAATTTTCTTCGGACTGTGGGAAACCGCCGGATGCACAGTCCTGTCCTTTTTTCTAAGGAATAAATTGGCTTGGCTTACAACGACCGTTTTATGTGTGTTGCCCTTACTTGTTCTGCCGGTGCTATATCCTTGGATTCACCCTTGTATCTTACAAAGATACGATATTGGGTATTAATCTCTTTTGTACTAATCATCTATTTAATCCATTGATGAAATCACGAATGTTGGCCTGAACCAACTCATGCACTTCTCCAAGGTTTCCGTGGCCACATGGCATCGGCAAAAGCTTGTTAGTTACGCTTATAGAATTTTTCAGTTCGACCGAATTTGAGTAAGGAATTAATTGATCGCGCTCACCATGCATAAGCAAAACTGGAGCATGAAAGTTCTTTGCATATTCAAGATTGTTCAAGTCTGGCTCTGGCCAGAGAATTGGCGGATAGAGGTAAAGCCAGGGCAGATGATGTTTGCCTACTTCCTGCAAACTGGCATACGGTGAAATCAAAATAGTACCAGCGCATTTTTTCTTTGCACTCATGCAAGATGCAGGTCCTGTTCCTAGAGAGAAGCCCATATTCACGACCTGCTCAGGCTTCCACCCCTCATTGCTTGTTAAGTAATCGTACGCGTGCTCTGCATCCGCGCAAATGCCCTGAAGCGATGAAACTCCATTGCTTTTTCCGTATCCTCGATAATCATAAACAAGGACCGATGCATCAGACTTAAGAACAAGATCCACATACCATTGCAATATAGATACGTTGCCCCCGTTTCCGTGATGCATCAAAACAACTTTCTTGGAGTTTGGCTTCTTGAAATACCAGCCATGAAGCAAGACTCCATCCGAGCTTGGAATGGAGACGTTTCGAGCCTCAACACCATCCACATTCGTGTATGAATAGTATCCATTCGGATAAGGAA
The DNA here is from genome assembly GCA_044358055.1 of Obscuribacteraceae bacterium (SeqCode). Classification (GTDB taxonomy): domain Bacteria; phylum Cyanobacteriota; class Vampirovibrionia; order Obscuribacterales; family Obscuribacteraceae; genus JAIEPM01. The sequence continues at coordinate 10,515 of JBIKOL010000186.1, read as the reverse complement.
AACTTTGAAAGAGCACGCGATAGTAAACCTTCTTTGCCACAAGCGGCGACACAGCAAGATAGGAAAAGAAGAAAAGACAAAAGCAAGCAAAAGCAGTTAAGCGAAGAAAGCGTTTTCGCTTTTTCTCGATAGGTCGAGAATAATCCGTCAGCGAATCCTGGTTTTCTTGCACAAGCGACATAGCACACCAGAAAGGGGTCTTCGCATGATAATTGAAGCATTTTCTTACGAGGCTCTGCTTGAACACTTAATCTAGTGTTCAGGCAATGCCTGCCCGTAAATGAGAACTTTTGACCCAAATCATTTATTTTGACTCAAAGCATCAGTATAAGTTTTGAGCCTGTCGAGTAGGGAAGCAATTGTCTTTTTGTCTGCAGAACCTGACTTTCTTATGTCGTCGATAAACTCTTTTGTGCAGGCAATCTGGTGTTGCCTTACGTCAGACAGAGCCGTTGGAAGATTGGCTCTGCAAGCGAAGTCAGCACTGCGGTCATAGTTAGAAAGAGCTTCATCAAATAGTCCCTGCAACTGGCAAGCTCGAGCAGCCCGGTACGTCGAGAATGCCAGATTATGAATATCACAAGCCAGGGCATCATCATAATTAGATAAAGGACTGAGTCCGAGTCCTTTCCGCAAAAGGCTTAGCTGTTCTGCAGAAAATGGACTAAACCGTCCAGCGCCCTCAACTTTCATAAGACAAGCAATGGACTCTAAACTTCGTCCGTATACGGTAGTAAAATATTCTGCGGCTTTGTCCGGCGCATAGTGCATAGAATTTGCTTTAATGAAGATTTCCTTTGCCTGCCTGATCAAGCGAACAGGATCATCTCCAGGATCAGGGCTTTTACTCCGAACGAACAAATAAAGTGATTCTGCTTCAATCCATTGCGAATCACTAATGCCTGCCGGTCTGTTTTTTAGGCACTCTCGCAAATAAGCCTTAGACTGTGTAAATTTCTCATCTTGGCTCCGGCGTTTGGCCGTATCATATTTTTCTTCCCAACCTTTTTTTGCGAACTTATCAAAAGCAGCTGAGCTTTTCTCCTGAACAAGCCTTTCATTCTTAGAAATGGTGAAATATGCCAGCACGATTCCAAAGAAAGCTAGCGCACATACTAAAACGATTTGAGCGGTTATTGAATTGTTCTTCTTTGGCTGCAATGAGTCCGCATTTTGCAATTCTTGTTTAAGCTGATCTGCTGACTGCTGGCGCTTCGTGGGAGATTTCTCCAGCGCCGACAAAATTGTCTTTCGCGCATTAGCAGTGATAAATTCCGACTCTGCAGGAGACTCAAGCAAATGCTTGCTCATGATTGCAAGCGGCGTCTCCCCGTCGAGTGGAACTCGACCGTCTAAAACTTCGTACATCAGGCAACCCATTGAATAAATATCTGAACGAGCATCCAGTGGCAACGCCTGGCACTGCTCTGGGCTCATATAGGCCACAGTGCCTAAGATTGCACCCGTTTGAGTCAGCTTCTGCAATTCTTTTCCTGACTCAGGCAATACTTTCGCAATTCCAAAATCTACAAGTTTCACCTGACGCTCGCCATCAATCAGCATGACGTTACTGGGTTTTAGATCTCTATGTATAAGCCCTTGCTGGTGCGCATGGCTCAATGCATCCAGGATCTGATCAAAAATTGGCAGCGCGCGTTCCAGCGGTAGACGCGTTTCACGCTTTAATAGATCTGCAAGACTGATTCCGGACAAGTATTCCATCGCCAGGTATGGAATTTCCTGCACAACACCAAACCCATAAACCTTCACTATATTCGGATGCTCTAAAGCACTAACCGCAACAGCTTCACGCTTGAACCTCTCGATCGAGCTTTTCTCAACTAGCAGTTGCTCATTCAAAACCTTGAGAGCTAGCGGACGACTGAGGACAAGATGATTGGCAAGGTAAACTGAGCACATGCCACCCTTGCCGAGGAACGACGTGATCTCGTAACGCCCATCAATCACCCGCCCGGGAACAAGCCCATTCGCTTCCTGATTTTTATCCGTCACAGGCTCTTTTTCCGCGCTCTTTTCTGTGCCCCTGATTCGATATACCCAACACTCTTGCGATGCAGAATATCCCTGAGATCCATAAACCCTGGTTCTTGCGAACCAGGGCTTACGGAGCAGATTTCCGGGGGCTGAAAAACTTTTTTGAGGCGTCTCGATCAGAAACGCAATTTAGAATGAAACCAACAGTTTCTTCTTCAGAATCATGGCTTTGGTGGCCGGATGGCAGCAGCTTAAACAGATACCGTCCTCAGCGAGGAAATGCTTGCCTGCTTCAGCCATTTTCAGTACGATCTGGCTTCCTTTGACAGGATCGCTGCAGAGGTGACCCATAGTTGTCACAACAATTCCGTCTGCGCCTTTGCTACCACAAGCACAAGGAGCAAGAGCCTGATCCATAAAATCGTCAACATTCATGAAACTCATAGGCATGCGCTTCGGCGGGCAGTTTTCGCACACCGTGCGGCGTAGCGCGCGCCACAGGCCCATTCTGATAGGGTTAGCACCGTTTCCGTTGTCCGACTCTACACCGTTCAAGGTATTTCCGTGATGGGTGCAGTGATCATCAAGCCGCATTTTGATTTCACTTGCGCTGCTTTTGATATTTGTCGTAGCCGCGTTAAGCCAATAGCCAAGCAACTTATAACCTCTTCCGATATTTTTAGATACTGGAGGATAGAATGTGGATGTAACGTAAGCCATGGGATTAATCTCGCCAACTAAGGATTCCAATTTCGTATTTTCATCCTAAGCGCGGCAATTCCAACATGTGAATTGGAAAGCAGAAGTTTTCTTAAAACATTTCAGATTGATTTACCCGAGGCACTAAGAACGCATTTCCTCTTTAAATGTTGGAACCTCATGAGCAATATTATTGATGGCACATTCTTGCTTCCTAATTATCCCTCTGCTCATTTAGCCCCTGAGGTACTCAAAATGCCTAGATTGAACTTTGATTGCGAAGAACTTCTGAACTGGTGGGAGCCAAAGGCAGACGTATCTTTCATATTCAATTTCAACTGGAGAAGTCTGCAACAGCTCAGAGAAGCAATAACAATCTTTCTCTGTTCTCGGTTGCACAAAGCAGCCCAGAGGGGCACACTTGCAATCACAGAAACCGGTTGCCCGCGACTAAAAGATATGCTTGCTTCAAATCCCAGCACACCCGCAGATCTACTCGACTTTCTCTGCCAGGTCAGCCAAAAGGAAACACTTATCAGAGTAGCAGAGAATCCCTCCGCCAGCAAAGACACGCTCGTCAAACTTTGCTTTCATGAAGATTCCGAAGTGCGGGCAGCAGTAGCGGATAATCCGAATGCTCCAGAGAGTTGCTTCAAACGCTTGATGAATGATGAATCCGCAGACGTGCGCTACTGTCTGGCCGAAAACAGTCACACGCCGCCGACGGTGCTGTACGGATTGTTGCGTGACGAAAATCCGTATGTTTGTCATCGGGCAAGACAAACGCTTGGAAGAATACTCAGCGAAACCATAATTGAGACGAACAAACTTATGGCACCGAGTACTGAGCTGAAACCGAACTTGTTGGAACTGAACACCAGCATCAATGCTCGCTTCTTAAACGAATTGACCGACCTCTGCGGTGGAGAATTCACTGCTGTTGATTTCAACGTGCAAGAAACCAAAGTTTAGTTAAGAGACTGAAGTAAGTCTGCGAATTTTCGATCCTGCTATTTTATCTGCGCCCAGTATTCAGCAGCTTTTGGGGGCAGCTTATCGAGATGCTTGAGAAAAAGTGTTACTTGCCACATTTCTTTTTCGCTCAGGATTTTGTTGAACGCCGGCATGCCAGTAAATCTAATACCGTGATCGATTTTCCAGTAGATTTTTCCCTCCGGATCATCTGTCACTGAGTCACCGTTGGCAAACAGTGGTGCCGAAGGGCTGTAAGCAGCTGCGAATACCGGACTCTTGCTTTGTGGACCACCGTGGCATCCACTGCAATTCCCCGCATAAACTTTTGCGCCAGCAAGCAAATTCTCGTCGTCTACAGTCGCTTCGTTCGGAACAGAGGCCGGTGCCTCTCTTTTAATTGTGGCGCGCAGAGATTGATGCGCAGCCCATCGCTCGAAGTCGCTTGCTACCTCATCCTGCCTGGCTGGAATAACACCGCTGATAATAACTAAATAGACTGTAATAGCGCAGGCAAGCAGTCCTGAGACTATGCCAATCACGATTCCTACGAGCAATTTATTCATGGTTGTAAGTAATGGATACCGATTGAACTATTGATTTGATACAAGTAAAAGCTGAGCTTGTTTTCCAAGAGTGGCGGCTTTACTTGCAAAGTAAACAGGGTTCAAGCTACGAGGAATAAACGGATTCCTTGCAATGACTCGCATACTTTGCTTGCTTTCCGGACTCATCTGGTCGAACTCTTCTTCTTGAATCAACAATAGACATGGAAGCTTCGCTTTCATGAATTGTTCCGCCATCTTAACCGAATCGATACGCATTGGCTCTTTGCCAGTCTGGAAAGTAACTTCGTCAATCCAGTTTTGCAGACTTGTATAAACACCAACGCGGCCAGATTCAGACAAGTTCCTTATATAAGGAATGTATTTCAGCACGGCCTGCTTGCTGGAAATCCACGGGTAGAATTGGAAGGAGAAGGAAATGGCAACGAGGCAAATAGACACAAAGAGCATCTTGTACGCTTTGCGCAGGTCATCAATTTTGTTGCAGTAAAACATTATTGCGCCGCAAACCAGAAGCACGCAGGGCAAAGAGATCCAGGCAGTGAAATCTTGACCGCTGAAAAGTTTGGGCAAGAAGAAAAATGCACCGGCACCTGCAATAACGAACACAGCTGAAGCAAGCCAGGAGAAGAACGTCGCGACCGTGGTCTTTTGATCGCAGGCGCGTGTGAGATAGGAGCCGATCAAGATAGCCATTGCCGGATAAACAGGCAGGGCGTAGTAATCGATTTTACCTCGGGAGCAGCTGAAGAAGCCTATGACGACAGCGGTCCAGAGCCAGAGGTATATCTGTTTGTTTCTGATTTCAATGGATTCGGCATTCGCAGCAGGCACCCGTGAGGCGCCCCTACCATCAGTTGCAACAGCAGTAGCTGCGACAGCAGTAGCTGCGACAGCGTCACGAGCAGATATGGACTTGTGTACGTTGTTTGTCAGGCGAAGTGTCTTCCAGAAATCTGCGCCACAAAATGGGATGAACACCGACCAGGGAAGCATTCCGCTGAAGAGAGAAACGACCATGAACCAGATTGGACGATGTGTATCGTATGTCGAACCGGCAAATCGTTCCAGATTTTCATGGATGAAGAAGTAACTCAGTGCTCCGGCTCCGTTCTGCCTGTAAGCAGCCATGAACCAGGGGATTCCGGCTCCGGCCAGAATCAAGGCGCAGGGCAGGACATGCCTGAGCAATTGAATCTTGTTCCACTGTTTAGTAATTGTGAGATAAGCGGCAAATGATACTGCAGGTAATACTATACCAACTGGACCCTTTACCAGGAATGCCAGACCCATACTTAAGGAAGCCCAGTACAAAAGCACGCTGCGCTTCTTTTCCTGTTGCATCGATGCATAGAGCAAAATCAAACTCAGTGTATCAAAAAATACAAGACTCATGTCCGACATGCATAGATTCGAGAACGATATGAACATCAAAGAACTGGCTAGCACCGCAGCAGCCATGGCTCCAGAACGAGCACCATACAAATGCCTGCCGCCTACTGCGGTAAGCAGCACCGTTCCCAATGCCATTACTATGGAAGGAATGCGAGCAGTGAAATGGCTGATACCACCAATCACATAGCTACTAGCTATAAACCAGTAAACTAGAATTGGTTTATCGAAAAATGGAGTGCCGTGATAAAGAGGAGTGACGAAGTTGTCCGCCTCAAACATTTCGCGCACGCACTCGGCGAAAAACACTTCGGCGCGGCTAAATTTCGGCCAGTTGTAGGCAAGGCTCAAGTACGCCACTGCCGCCAGAAACAAAATGCCCCAGACTACAATGCCGAACTTAGCGCCCTCTTCCGCCCGCAACTTTGTCTAGAACGCGCTTATCTTCTGACTGGCGGTTATCTTTGCTTTGGGTCTGGACTCAAGTTCTACGTTCATCGTGTCTCCTTTCAGAATCAGCCCGATTTCTCGCGAAATGGGGAAAGGCTTGCTGTCCGTCAGGTTGACCGGATTAGCAAGAGGCATTATTGCAGCTTTGCCCTATTTCAAAGTGAAGGGAATTATAGGTACAGGGACGCTTGGGTGCTCACGGGCACCTGCTTCTGGATGGCAAATCTTTTAAGGGCGCCCCTGAGGCGCCCCTGCCGGAAGCCGGTGGAACAGCTAGCGGACACCCCACCCGGGAGCCTCACTATTACAATTCTTCAACTTTTTGGACATGTTGTCATGGGAATTTTACTAAGACAGACGTAATTTCCCCAATATACTTCCTTAAATCCAACCAATAACATTCGCTTGTGTGGATACAAGCGCTGAAGAAGAACTTCGAATTTCAGGGATCGGGAATTCGTGGGTTAAGGTAAAGGCGCGCTTAGGGGAGAGTTTATGACAGGTGAACTCCGTTTTGCAGAGATTTCGAAAGTTAAAGATGGGCTGCTTGATTCGCAGGTAGCGCACAATAATGACAGCATCAACGGCGCATTACAGTCTCAATGGGAGGTCATCCGCGATGGTCTTTCCCAGGGTGCAAGCGCCCGCGTGCAACAGGCACAGGATAATTCGCTGCTGACGGGAGTCGAGATAGCGTCATCATTTGGACTGGGAGCAGGACTCGGCTGGGCGATGAAAGCTGGCGGTCGCTGGACTCAAGCCGCAGAAGGAGCAGGGCTGCTCTTCGCTGGAATGATGGGTTATGACCTGACCAAGCGTGGAATGGCAATCCATGACGCATATTCAAATTCAAGTGCCGACACGATGGCCGGGCAGCAAATGCGCAAAGACGCGATTGCTCAATATGCCGGCAGCGGACTCGTCGATTATTCCATGATGTTTGCGTCAGGCGGACTTGGAGCTGCTTCCGTACACTTCGGACCCAAACTGGCGACAAAACTGAGCACCGCGATGGAGCCGCTCGGACAGTTTGGACAACTTGATGCTACCCCGGCACTGCAGCCGGTGCGTGTGCAATCCAGATTCAGCATGATGGATCTCGGAGACGTGGGTCGCCTGGGTGCAAAAGAAAAAGCACCGCTAGCGCTTGATCCTGTCGATGCAGCCAGACAAAGACTTGAATTTCCTCATAGAACTGTTGGTTTGAACGAGCTCTCGGCCTTGCTTGAAGCGAAACAACTCGCGGCGCATCCTGAGATCAAACCTTTGTATGAAGAGATGGCGTCAACCCTAACCAAGGTCGATACACTCAAACCAAAATTGTCCCTGGACGAACAAGCTTTAACGCAGCACCAGAAAGCGCTCGCCGACATCAAGACGCTCAAGCCTGAACAACAAGCTGTGAGAAATGCTGAGGCTGCAGTCACAGGTGTCAAAGCTGACATTGAACGGTTGCCCTCATTGAGAGAAGAACAAGCGGCATTGACGCGCACCATTCAAGAGAATAAGCCGAGCAAAGACGCAACAGCTCAAGATCCGAAGAAAGGCGCGAAAGACAAGGAGCCTGCTGTAAATCTCGAGGAGCTGCGCCAGCAAAGACGTGACTTGAATGAAACGATTACGAACATTCAGGCTCGCCAAAAAGAATTGCCTAATCTGGAACAACGTCTGGCTACAGCCCAGAGTGCGCTTGAAGCTCGACGTGCAGCAATTGAATCCGGAGAAGATCCAGCTGTTAAAGCCATCGAAGAACAGATGAAGCCATTGCTCGAAACAGTCGGTACCCGCAAAACAGAGTTGCAATCTCTGAGCGAGCGATTGAAAGATCTGGACAAACAAATCCAAAGCAAGTCGGATGAAGTACGTCCAACTCTGGCTGGAGAGCCTTCGGCTGATGTACTTTCTTCTGTTCCAAGATATGTGAAACCGAAAGTCGAGCTGCCCGTCACAGAACGAGTCGCCAAACCAAAAGCTGAACCAGCGAAGACTGAGCCTATAGTTAAGCCGACAGAGAAAACAACTGCTGCACCTCCTAAAGCGGCTGCAGAGCCCGTCGACAAAGCTTCTACAAACGACCGGACAGCAGCGCCAGCTAATCGCACGGAGCGTACAACACCGGCGGATCGCACTGAGCGGACGACAGCAGCAGATCGCAGCAGCGACAGAGTTGCAGCAGCACAAGTAGTCAAAGAAGCTGATGTAAACAGAGCATTCTCTGAAGCGAAGCAAGCTGTGGAAGATTTTGCATCGACGCACAAGCGTCATACAACCGCTCTCAAGAAGGTAAATGATTACATTGAGAAAGCATTCGGCTGGTTTGCCTCCGACGCGGAAGCCGCATCCAGTGCAGGCAAAGTCGCAGGCAATGTCGATGCGATGCTTGGAAAACTCGAAAATTGGGATCGCGCACCAGGCTGGATTCGTCCTGCTGACAGGGCGCAAATTATGCAACGCAATGGATTTGATCTTGCGGCAATGGACAAATTCGATAAATGGTTCCAGACGCAGAACAAGCAGTTCCACGATAGTCCCAATATGATGCCTGACCGCAGACTGGTGGACATTCAACAACATCTCGCACGCAGAGTTGCTGTGGAGAGCGTGAAGAACTGGCTGCGCACAGCGCCAGATGTAGACGCATCGGTGAGCCCAATTGTCCAGCAAGGATTCGACATTGTCGCCAGCGGTAAGTTGCCTGATGGCAAACCAATTCCAAAGGGATCAGACATGATCGTATTCGAGAAGAAAACAGTCAAAGGTCCAAATGGAGATCAAGAAGTTATTCTTCCGTTTGCAAAAGACGGTCAGCACATGCAGCGCTTCGACGATGCGAAGATCGCTGAAGGATTGCGCAAGCTGGCAATCATGAAAAACGAAGGACCACAGGCCCTTTCGCAGCCGGATCTCTACGGCTTCCGTCTCGACCACGACCCGAGCCGATTGATGGCAGCATCCGATCAAGTTGGATTCGCAATCCTCCGTCCGGGTGGTCAATACGGCAAGAACATGCTCTACATGCAATTTAAGGACGGTGTAGACCCGGCGATAATTCCGAAGTCATTGCGAACCGATAGCTCCAACGGAGCAGGCACCAACACCGGAGTTCTCTACAATATGCTCCGCAACGCCTCGCGCCCACGGCAGTAAAGGCAAACACAACCATGTACACGGCGGACGCCCCGGGATCGCGGGCGTCCCGCTCGCTTTTTAGGACGAGAATAAATAAATCCGCAGATTAAATCAGCAGGAGAGACTGCAATCTGTTGTCGACCATAAACATGACTGCTAGGATTTTAATTGAGGGTCGATCTTGGAGGAAACTTGAAAAAACTCTCTCTTGCTGCTTCCTTAGCAGCGAGCATATTCGTGTGCGCCAGTGCAGCCTACGCCGCTGATTACAGGGAACTGAATCATCAGGCGATTGCATACATGAGAGCTGGCGATTATGTCAGAGCCGAAGAACTCTTCAAGCAAGCATTGGCGGCTTATTCTCCTGAAGAAAGCCATTTTGACCTCACAATTAAAAACAACCTGGCGGTTCTGCAGCAAAACGAATCGTACAGGGCTTCGTACGAAAAGAACAAACCAGGCGAACAAAGACCTGCGCTGCTCGGACAAGTTTCGACAAGTGACGGTCTTCTCTCCTTTGCACAGGGATATTTTGATAAAGCTGCAACCGAACGCTTTCAGCGCATAACCAGCGTACCAATGAAAGCAGCAAAAATTCAGCGGCTAAAAGCAAATGAATTCCAGATTCGCTACAGTGCGGAAATTGTTGGCGAACGCGTTTTTGAAATTACTGCGTTGATCAATCAGGAAGCAAATGGCAGCTATAAAATGCTAAACGTCCACGCGGATGTCTACAGGAAGACCAGCTTGAAGAGTAATGCCATCGCATGGAACGCGAGCACATCGTTGTTCAAAGCAGATGACGATCTCAAAAGTACAGACGCTCGAGATGAAAAATTTCCACTGCGTTCAGCAGCATCCAGATCCGTACTTCAAGCAATAGAAGCCGAGGATGAGGCCCGACTCGAAGCTGAGAAAACGCGAATGCTCGAGGAGCAAGCAGCAAAGGAAGAAGCAGAACGCCTTGCAAAAGTGCAAGAAGAAAACGAAAGAATAGCTGCTGAAGAAACAAGACTTGCCGAAGAAAAACGACAAGCCGAAGTTCAGGCCGCTACTGCTGCAGCTACTGCCGCGTTCATGGCAAAATCCGCTCCACCGCCACCAGTCTTCGTAGGTAAACCTGGCTGATAAGCCTGCCAGTAACCGCCGTGCGCGGTTAGCAATGATCTAAATCCTTGTTCTCAGTATGTGTAGATACTGTGGTTTTTTGTCAACTACACAATTTCCCTTAAAAATGAAATGGGAGCGTGATTCTACGTCCGCGCTTCCGAGCCCGGAATGTATCAAAGATGGGGTTTCGTTCGCGGCGGCC
>JBIKOL010000185.1:0-16266 GCA_044358055.1 Obscuribacteraceae bacterium (SeqCode) | reverse complement strand
TTTGATCAAAAACTGGCGGAATTAAGTGGCAGCATTAACAACACATACCTTGCCTATGGCAAGGAAGGTCGCTACGGACAACAAAAACAAATGGAAGCAGATTCATTATCGCTAAAGCTGGGATCTTATAATTCCGCTTCGCGCGCAATGGCAAAAATTGGCGGGCAGTATAGAAATTCGAGCTGGGATTTGATTGACGCAAGCAGCGAGAAAAATTTCGACCTGTCTAAATGCAAAAAAGAAGAGCTACCAGCAGAAATGCAAAAAATGACAGCAGTGGAGCAGAAAGCTTACCTCCAGAAAAAAGTAAAAGAACGCGCAGAGATCCAAAAGCAAATCGCTGATATCAGCGCTCAACGCGCAAAATATATTCAAGAGGAACAAAAGAAGAGCGGTAAATCGGCAGACAAAGCTTTTGACAATGCCATGCTTAGCGCATTGCGGCAGCAAGCAGAGCGGAACGGATTTACGTTCAACGCAAAGTAAGAGCAACGATACCCACCCTGCCAGGCAAATTTAACGAGCAACATACAAAACAGCTGGCCGAACCTAACAGTGCTCATGTAGCATGATGGTATGGTAAACGAAATGAACCATTTCCAGCTACGAATTAATCATAGGAATAAGTCCTACAGAGCGGCGATGCATTCGTTCGCACTATTTTTTCCGCTCTGGGGTGTTTTCCTCCCAGTTACCCTGGGGTTATTTGTATTATTGCTCTTGAGATTGCCGGCGAACCTGCATTGGTTTTACGCGCTGGAGATTATTCTAGGCCTGGCAGGAACAACAGCCTTGTGCGCTTTCTTGGCGCTGGTCTGCGATGATGACTGCTTGAGCGTCACGCAAGACGGCATACAATTCCCTTTGCGATTTGCGGCTTCGTTGCGCGGAAAACTCTTTCACAAATGGGACGAGCTTGCAGCACTAAAATTGCGCTGGGGTGGATCCAGCAATTTTGCACCAAACGAGTTCCTTGGATTAGTATTCAAAAATGGTGGAGCTGTTCGAATCAATCTTCTTGATTTTGAAAAGGAAGATTTGCAACAGCTTTTCGGAGCAATAAAAAATTGCGGCAAGAATTGCGATTTTGATCCGGAGTTTACCTTGTTAGCTCGCGCAAGCCTGTCCAATGCTAGTGTGAATAATGCTCCAAGGGAAAAAGCAAACTCTCAACCATCACTCTTTGGCGAATTTTCGTTGAAATACGGTGCGCAGTCCACAGTCGCTCGTTGGTTTTCGGATTACTGGACTCCGCAGGATCGCATGCTTGCCCCCTGGTTGTTTGTTGCGATCTTAGGCGCATTCATTTTTTATGGTCCGCAACTGCTTTTGTTCCTGGTGGGTTTCTTACCGATGGCTCAGCTGGGAAACTCGGGGGCATCACTTCTGGCGCACAGGACGCTGCTTGCGTGTTCTGCTGTCGCGACTTTGTGGATAGCATTTGTGCTTTTGCAGCCGCTGCTAAAGCCAACGCAGCTGATTATTTCTCCGGAAGGAATTCAAAAAATTTGGGACCGGGGAATCGAAATGCGCGGTAGTTTATTACCCTGGAAAGATGTAATCGCGATTTATGTTCTCAGCCGCAGTCATATACACGATAAGTGCCGCATTGTTTTTGCCACCGCTAAAAACGCACGCGCATTCAGCATACAGAACGCAGAAATTCCAGACGAAGAAAGCAAAGCCCTTCTCGCGGTGGCTCTCCGTTCAGTGGCTGGCACAGCATCGCTTGCTCCAGATGTATTCGATGTCCTCACCCCTTGCCGAACATTATCTCTTGCAGACATTTGGGATCTAACAATTTCAGAGTGCGCAGCAGAAGAAACTGCCTTGATTACAAGTTCATCCACATCGAGCGCAGGGTCATCCTCCTCGAACGCTGGGTCGCCCACATCAAGCGCAGGGTCATCTATAGATTCAGAGTAGGGTGCCAAGCGGAACGAAATCGTTTCAAACTCGCGAAGAATCTCACAAGTGGAATGCTTTTCGCTTCACTTTCGAAAACAAACTGGAACGAAAAAGATCTCACTGTGATTCGATCGAGGTGTAATGGCACGTTTTTAATTCCACAAAAAAGGAAGAGGCTTTGTTCTTATGCAAGCAGACCGATACCGAAACCTGCAGAAACTTAGAGCGGGCTGGCGACGGTTATATCCCACCACGGTCCTTCCGATTCATGCATTAGTGCATGCCAGTACCATTCCGAGACATCGGACCAGCTGTGTCCATTGCTGTCGTGCAGTTGCTCCATTATCATGTAATTGTCATTCCCTTTTCGTGCAACAAAGGAGCTCCAGCGCGAGCCGTCTGCTGACACGACCAGCGGTTTTGCTTCAATACTGTATCCCAGACCTTTGAAACAATCACTGCTTGGATGAAGCTGGCGAGTTTCTTTGTTGACAATGCGAACGAAATAACTGTTGTTTCCATCAGTGAAGCGACGCATATGTCCAGGAAACTCGGACGCAAACGCCTTTTCCTCGTCCAGAGAATGCACAGCAATAACGGAATGTCCAAGGATTTCCTTCGGCCATGCAGGTGCTGGCGAGCTAAGTTGCACGGCATCGGTCGTTCGCGCAAACAAAGGAACAATCGCAGCACCTATGCACATTGAATAAAGAAGCACCAACGACCAGGCCGGTCTGCGCGAGGAGTGCACAGCCGGGGCCGGAGCCAGAGTCTGAACCGGAGATATAATTTCATTCCGCTCGGGTCTCAGAGAAAGCTTCGTTGCGATAAGAACAGATGTCACTGCTGTTGCCAGAAATGCTAGGACTCCAACGCCAAGATGTACCGCTGGTTCATACGAGCTCAGCAACGTGGTCAATTCGGGTTTCTCCGCTATGCGATCAAACAAAATCAATGCTACAGCCCGCACCGAATTAGCCAGCAGCACAAGAAAGACCGATGCAGCGGTTAAGTATGCAGTGCGCCGAGCACCCAATTTAAAGTAACAAGCCAGCACCATCACGGTGTAAAGTTCCACCCAGAGCATGCTTATGCCGCTGCAAGGAGCGTCGATGGCAACCGGCTTAGCATCAATCACAAGTAAGGTGCCTTCTTTTGTTGAAGTAATCCCGACACAAGCAAGCATCAATTGAGCCACCTGAGTAACAATCAATCGCAGCGGATACCCCGCGAAGAAGTTAATAGACGGAACAATCGGCAGCGACAATAAAAGTAAACCGAGAATTCCCCAGCGCCACGGAACCGCCAGCATGCCGCCGAGCCAGAACCAGAGAGCAGACACCATGATTACACCTTGCACCAAATGCGGTGCCACATGATAACTCAGCGTATACAGCAAAAGCAAGGCGAATGCAAGCAGAGAATTTCGACGGGGGCGCATGTAGGCGGAGGTACTAAGATTGGCTGATCGCACAATAAAGTATGCCGCGGTGATCAGCGCCAATAAGCCCCATGGTTCATCGGAGCGATCAAATGTGCGCAATACATACCAGAACAAAACAGGCCAGAATGCGCCTAACAAAGGCATCAAGCTAGCTAAGCAATTAATCAAGCTAACTAAGCAATTAACTAAGCGGACACGAATCTGCGCTTTATCCATGCCATTCCTGCCATTATTAACATCGCGCATGCAAGCAACACCCCCATCGGTGGCTCCGGTTTAATAGGTATAAGCGGGTTAACAAAGTTGCTCGGATTAGCAATTGGTCCCTGCTTAGGCGACACACTGCTCGCACTTGCACCACTCTTGCCATACTGCTTCACGTTATAGCGCTCGTAGTCCGACTTCTGCTCCAGCACCAGTGCACTGGTCAACGGTGTGACAAGGTGTGCCTTTTGTGCCAGCGCCCCTAGCTCTTCTCTCTTGCCTTCTTCTCCAAGTTTGTTCAGAATCAACTGGTTGATGAACACTTGAGCCAATTCATTAGGGTGTTTGGATTCGATTGCCTGGACCTTACTCGCCGCTTCGATAGAGCCTTCCATTGCAATTACCGGCCGTGCGCCAGACATTCTGCCAAACAAGTCATTAAGATCAGCCTCAGTGCTTTTGAGATTCGCAACTTGAACCAAATTCGGTGAATGATCGAGAGAGCGAATCAATTCGTTGGGCGCGGACATTACTTGATATTCAAACAATCTGCATCGAGAATCTGCAAGCGCTTCCGGCAATTTATCTCCAGACAGCTTCGCAGGCTGCGGCCCATGTATCCAAACCACGTTAGAAGAGCTTGCAGCAGGCAGCGCTTTGAGTGTTAACACCAATGCCGCTGCGTTGTCCTGACCTCCGACGCAACCAGCATCGTGCAATCGAGATACGGCATCTTGCCACAAAAGTGATTTGCTACTGACATGAGATACAACTGTTTGCGGATTGTCGGACGCCCATACAAGCGTAGCATCGCTGAAATTCATTGCAGAAAGAGACCGGCATACTGAGTCTATGTAAGGTGCCATGCTGGATGACCCGTCAAGAACTACAAAGACCGGCACGCGATTATCGCAGGAAGCCACCTGCAAATGTTCGACGAGTTCAGTTCCTTCAGAAAAATAAGGTACGCTAGCTCGAACTTTTACAAATTCGGCATTTCGGTGCAGATTTATTGTTCCCTTTGCCGAATGAATCGCAGCATCGCTGAGTTCGTCTTTTATCACCTGCTTGGCACCGGATCTAGTGTCAAGTATATTTATCATGTGCGTGGCCGTAACAGCAAAGTTCCGCTCGGCAAAAACAGGTAAGCGAAGAACAGTTAAATCCTCTTGCATCACTGTTGTTGGAGCGGTAATTTCCAAATTTAGGTCAACGTCCTTGCTCCACCAGCCCGTCGAGGATTGAATGAGCACACGACCAGGTCCAGCGGTTGAAACCATAAATGGACGCTCACCGTTTTGGGCGGAAGATTGATATGCTTTACGAGTTGAAGTCCTTGTTCCGATGATGGCATCGTGCCGCACTCCATCAATCCAGAGCGAGCAAGCACTCACTACCGCCTGCGGAGGCAGTATTATCTCTGCACGCAACTCAGCGCGAGAATTGGTGTTGTGTTGAATGCGCATATTCCAGGACATGTGCGATACGCATTCGTTCGGGTCAACCCACCCGTCAATCTGGGACTTCGTCAAAGTCAGTCCGCGCACAATACCGCCTACAGTGGCACCAGCGAAGTCATGATCGTCCCACCAATCGATTTCATCATCCCAGTCATAATAGTATTTTGTGCCTTGTGGACGCTTCATAGAATTAAACGGAACACCGGTGGCGCGGTAATAATTTTCTCGCGCCCGCTGCCTTGGTGCTGTTGACTCGTCATCGTCGTATGACGAGGTGATTCCTTGCGCAAAACTAAACCACCAGGGCAAGACAACATTCTGGTCGTAACAACTGCGAAGCATCGTCTCGTTGTCGCCAAATGCACGCAGCAGAAGCACTGATTGTTTTCTTGTCAAATCATTATTGGCAGCGGCCAAACATTGTGCGGTAAGAAGCGAAGGAAACACTGCCAAAAGTACCATTCCCAGCGTAACAGCAGCTGCGGTACCCATGGGCATCCAGGGGGCTCGCTGCTCCGCCTTCAGAGCAAGAAGACGACGACGCATGGCGAACGAGGTAAAAATAGGTCCCAAAGCAACAAGCAAGTGGTATCCGCAGAAGAGTAGAGCTGGCGGGTAAGCAAAAGTAATTAATAGCCCGAAGCAAGCAAGCATACACAACGGAGAAAGAACGATTGTAAGCAAGATAGAAACCGCGCAAGCGACTCCATTCATCGCACTCAATACAGCAAACGTCCTTGGGCTAACACCACTTTTGGCAAATAACAAAGCAGCGACGTTGGCAGCAGGAATAAGCAGTAAAGGCCAAAACAGCGCCAGCATTCCGCTTTCCTGTGAACATACTTGCAGCGTGCTTACTGCATAGAAAGCGCAAGTGCAAACTCCAAAAATCCAGTAAAAAGTTGCTTTAAAGTATGTCTGTTCTGATTTTTCAGCCATGATACTATCCTTCGAGCTTAGTTCCCATTATTGCTCACGCAGGTCAGGCAAAGGTTGCTTAAAGGTTAACTGCATGCAAATTAATTTCCGAATTTATCTAAGCCTGATGAGCAAGCGTATACTTGTTAAGTTGCATTTTAATGAAAGCGAAATTTTTACTATGCCTGATGATTCAACACAAATTACATTCGAATTAAGAGTTCTTCAATACGCACTGACTATCGTGATTTCTGAAGAAGATGCAGATTCTCTAGCAAAACTGATTCTGCGTTTAACAGGTGGTGCAGATACCTGGATGGATCCCAACATCATCCAAGGACAGCAACTCGCGCTGAAAGCTCTAATCTGCGATGAAGTGATGCGAGTGTACAAAATAGAGGCCGGCCAAGGCAGCGAAGAAGACGGAAAGGGTGCCCAACGTAGCTTCGCCAACATCTATAAGGAACTCAGCTCGTCTGAGTCTGTACTCGACCTGGATCCGGCATGGATTGATTATGTTAAGTACAGCCCACCAAGTTTTAAGGTCGAACTGCTGCGAGGATTGGAAACAAGACTTTCGTCCTTCAACAATTTGGGCCCCATCTAATCTAATAAGGAGCAGACAGAACCTGACGGAATAAAAGCCGCCTGGAAGGCAGCGCTCGGATAGCGGCAGTGAGTCAAGACTCATCCCAGAAAAGACAGCGGAGCCCTGGGCGCGCAGGCTGCCAGCCGGCTTCTACACTGGCGAGATCAATCCAGTCCTTTAGATGCCAGCGTGGCAGCTAATTCAAGGCGACTCAGAAAAATTTCAAACTCTCCATTTAGTATGCGTATACGAAGAAACGGGGGACTGGGAAATGAGCGGCGAAAACTTCAACCAGCGTAATTATGAAGCTGTTCAAGGTTCACGCGGATATGAACCGGAACATAATCCTTATGATGCATATCGCATGGCGCCAAATTTAGGTTATCAGCGAGATCTCGCTCCTAGAACCCCGGCCTATCAACCCCCATTCGACCCTCGTTATCCAGCCGAGAGCCAGATCATTCAAGGACCTACAAATCGCCCCTATCGGGTGGAGCAACCGATCTATTTTGCTCAATCAGACAACAGCAGTGTCTATCGCCCAGATCAAGGACAACAGTTAGAGTTCAAGAATCCCTATCCCATACAAGGCTCACGCGGAACTCGTTTTGAAAACGCAAGAGAATACAGCATAGACCAGGTGGCTTACTCCTTGACCGGCGGGCACTTGAGCTCGGAATTTTATACGATGATCGAAAAAAGATTCGCTCTCGGTGGAGTAAAACCTGCGGAAGATTACGCCATCGCTGTAAATTCTCGACTAATGAATACGCCCTATTATCTTGAGACTCAAGAACAATATTCTCCTGACGGCCGAGATCGATTAATCGTCAATTTGCGTGACAAAAGAGAAAGCGGACTTCACGATATGCACGGACAGCCGCTTACACACGGCACGGTCTATTTGAGATAAGATCTACGGTCACAATCATTCCCACAGCTTGATCTTCCAGAGGTTGCCCGGGTGCGGAGGTCCGTTGTAGGAGACCTCCACTTGCTTTATCAAAGTAAACCCAAGCTTTCGGCATATTGCATTCGACGCTGCATTATTTATGGATGGAAAGGCACAAACCTCCTTCCACTTCCGCTCATTTCTAGCCCGTTCAAAAATTAGCTTTCCAGCATGGGTGGCGATTCCTCTTCCCTGGAACGCGGGTAGAATCATCCACCCCATTTCATTGATTTTGCTTCCTTCCCACTCAGATTCCCAAATTCCTATGGTACCGACAGCAGTATCAAGCTCAGCAGGAACAATTACAAAATGCCAAACACTTTTAGATAGAACCGAGTCCAGGCGTCTTTTGTGTATCGCCGGTATCCTGTCTTTTGAAGTAACGCCACCGAGTTCTTGCATCGTTGCAGGATCGCATTCCAGCAGCTCAGTCAGCCACAAATCAGCATCGCTATAATCCCTAAGTTTCATGCATCAATTCCACAAACTTCCCTGCAATTATAGCTTATGACAAAGGAAACTTGGCGCCTGCCGGGGCGTCCTTCTTGCGTACCGTTCCGGGTTCAGGACGAGCAGGCATCTTGTGCATCTCATTGTCTTATTCATTAACAAGCCAAATCAAATGCTCCTCCGAAAAGTATCACACTGTGCTTGTTGGCCCACGATAGCCCATGAATAAAGCTCAATATTCCAGAGCGCCACCCAGCATGGCACCAAGCAAGTTGAATACATTGCGCTTAAAACAAATGCACCATCAGCAGTATCACATACTTTAGAAAACAGTCGATAGAATAAATTCCCAGGGAACGAGTTAAATTAATTTTGTTGCGGGAAATACGCATTTCGGAGGCCCGACTGTCGATATAGTCACTGTTTTGCCATAAATACTGGAGTATGCTGGCTGCAGCAAATCAGGGGAAAACTGGGCAATGAATAATAATTCCGAAACGGCTGTGGATAAACAGATTGCTGGCGATTCAGCTGCTAATCTGAACACGGCAGCAGGCGAAGCAAGCTCTCGAATGCTTAACGAAGTCGCGTCCTCAAACTTTGGCATCGGAAAGGATACCGGCACAGAAGAAGGCATTGCCGCACACGCCGAACAAGACCGGCCTGATATCTCAAGCGGCTTGTTCGATCCAAAAGCACCGCTTTCGCACTTTGATACTATCGCTGATGGAGTTTATCGCAGCGGAAGACCTCTGGGCGAAGAGGGAGTAAAGCAGGCTGTAGAAAAATCCTGGGGAGATTCGCAATTCGACCCCGAGCATGCAAGCCACACGACAATTATTGATCTGCGATTTGACGAGGGAAAGTTCCACCAATCGACTGAAGACCAGGTAAATCAAGAAGCACAAATTGAGGAAAATCTCGGAATCAATCACCATAGAATTCCCATGCTGACTCATGGAATTCAAAAGCCAGAAGCTATTCAATCAGCTCTAGATTACATCGACCAGCGGAAAGCCGCGGGCGACCGGGTCTTGATTCACTGTTACCACGGCACAGATCGGACCGGCACAATTGCCGCAGCTTACGAACTTTCACACGATCCGCAGCTTATGCAGATGGTAAAAAATGATCCTGAAAAGGCATTCGAAGCCGGACTAAAGTCAATGACAGATAATGGCTTCAGCCCCAAGCTGATGCCGGAACTTACTCAGAGTCTGCAAGACTACGTGAACTGGAAGCACGATCAGCTTAACGGCTCAGGAAAGCAAGGAAGCGCAGGACAAGAGCAACTTGCAATACCATCGCTCTGGAAAGCCGCCTAGCAAAGTAATTGGCCAGAGTGAAGATAGATGCAATATAATTGCAATCGTAATCCTCATGAAGGCGAAGGACGATCTTGCAAGGCCAAACTCCCTCCGATGCCTCTGACAAAAAGAAGCAGCTATCTTGGAAAACGATTTCCAGAGAACTTATAGCCGACTGCGAAGGTTTTCTTGTTCACAAAACCAACGCTGAAAGTACCTGCGAAAAGCAGGTGCGCAGTGGTTTTCATACAATAACTTGCAGCAACTGGGTTAATGTTATTGCTATCACCGGCGATGCGCAGGTCGTAATGGCAGAACAATTCAGGCATGGTATCGCTGAATTGACCCTGGAAATTCCAGGTGGATGCATTGATGAATCCGATCTAGATCCTCTTTCTGCCGCTAAGCGTGAGCTGCTTGAAGAGACCGGCTACAGTTCCGAAAAATGGACTATGCTCGGGAAGTCTCATCCTAACCCAGCTTTGCTGAACAATGTTTGCTATACATTCCTGGCTGAGGATGCAAAAAAAGTTGAAGAAGCAAAATTCGATGGCACAGGTACAGAGAATATTCACTGCCGTCTGCTAGCACTTAATTCTATTGACGCTCAGATAACAGACGGTACTATTAGCCATTCTCTGGTATTGGCAGCATTCCATTTGTTGTCAATCAAACGTTCTAAAACAAGAACTTTCTGATCCCGTACACGCCCGCGCCGCCTCTCCAACCCGCACACGCTTCGCTCGCTCTGTTGCCCTTATTAACCGGATCCCGCTCGGTTTCTACCTGGGAGCGCCCGCGTCGCCTCTCCAACCCGCACTCGCTTCGCTCGTACGGGTCCCCATTACGAGGCTAGCTGCGGCTCGCCGGCTCATACTCTGTCCGGTACTACCATTACGAGACTAGCAGCGGCTCGCCGGTTTCTGTGCCGCACAAAGACATGCTCGATTAGTTCTATTTTTTCAAAATGTCCGCAGGGCCCGGTGCTGCTCTCGGTTATTACCATCCCTGGCAATTCTCTCTGGAGTCCCTGCGTTAATTCCAGTATGGCAGCAATCCAGGGAAGGCGTATCATCACAACGCATTAATTTTAGAAATACACCCTCATGGTCCAGGTTCTCAGAAAGGCATCATCCCTCTGGATGATTGCTCGTGATCAAAATTGCAGTTAATAACCACAAGAAGAATTTGCTCTATAGTGCCGGCTGACTCGGCGGGAAGGCAGAAGGAGCAACTAAGTTACTGATGAATACAATGGCTCATGCGATTATTCTTGTACTTTGCTTCGCAGGCATTGCTCTGCTTGTTCAGTTCCTGGTCAATAAATTCGCAAAGGTGGAGATTCTCGAACAACACCACAGCGCAGCAGAAGCAATGATGGGTGTGGTTGGAACTCTGTTTTCAGTGTTGCTCGGCTTTCTCGTCGCCGGAGCCATGGAAAAACACCACGAAGCGGAGCTGCACAGCATTGATGAAGCAAGCAATGTCGCCAGCGTGTTTCGCGTCGCTCGAGGATTGTCGGACATCGATAGACCGAGAATCAGGCAACTATGCCGCGAATACGTTGATGATGTGATCCAAACAGAATGGCCCAAAATGGAGCACGAAGAGAAAATCAATCATGGTTGGGAGACTTACCAGAAGCTCTGGGAATCAACGGTAGCAGTGGTTCCGGAAAACGATAGACAGAGTAATTTGCAACAGGGTCTGATAGCATCAATGCAGAGTCTGGGTGAGAATCGGCGAGCAAGAATCTTGCTCGCCCAGCAGCAACTTCCCCGGTCGCTTTGGTTGGTCGTTGCATTCGGTGCAATAACTACAATGTCCTTGAGTTACGTTTTTGCCTCACAGTTTCCCCGGGTACAGGGCTTCATGACCACTCTAGTGGCAACAGCTCTTGCTCTTAACATCTGGCTTCTCTCAGCATATAGCCAGCCATTCAGGGGCGAACTCAGGGTGAAACCTGCAATGTTTCAGCTATTGAAAGAGTCTGTATTGATAGCACCTGATGGGCCTTCACGTTATTTGCATGACAGCAAGTAAAGATGACATTGCTCTTTGCAAACGAAGAGAATGTGCTTTAGTAGCGGGCGGGACGCCCGCGATCCCAGGGCCTCCGCTGGATCATTAGCTTAGAATTTGCAGCGCTAATTACCTCTAAGAAGACTGAAGGAGAAAGTTTTCAAGACGGAACTAAGGTATCGGACTCGTATCTTCAGTTATGATTAGGCACCCTGGAATCCTTTACCCTCTTAGAAATCGAAGGATCAATGTTTTGACTGAAGAAGATCAGAATCATCAAACAAACAATGGCGAAATGCCAGCCGAAGAAATACAAGCGGGCAGCGAACTGCGAATTCGAGTTCCAGCTAGTTGCGCCAACCTGGGTCCAGGTTTTGAAACCTTAGCTCTTGCAGTGGAGCTCTATACTATCATCAGCGTCAAAGTACAGGCTCCACGCAAAGGCGGCGATGGTCCTGAGATTATCACTGTGGGTCCCATTGCCGGCAAGCTGCCAATTAACAATACTAACTTGATAGCCAAAGTAATGGAGCAGCTCTGGTCACAGAACAAGAGCATGTTGTCTTGCTTGCAGGTCAAAATAGAAACTGACATTCCATTGGACGCAGGGCTCGGCTCTAGCGCTGCCGCCACAGCTGCAGCAGTCACAGCAACGCTGGCACTTACAGGACAACAGCTAGAGAAAGGCAAAATTTTTGAACACACTGCAAGAATTGAAGGTCATGCCGACAGTGCCGCTGCCACTATATTTGGTGGCTTCACGCTTTGTGCACCGAATTTGGTGCCCGGCGATGTCTTGCCTCGCAAATTGATGTGGCCAGAAAAATGGTCGCTCATTGCAGTGGTTCCACCGTACACAATAACGGGCAACAAGTCACGTACTGCACTGCCTGCCAGTGTCAGCCACAAAGATGCAGTTGCCAACGTTCAGAGAGCCGCTTTATTAATAGAAGCAGTTGCTGCAGCTGATGATGAAGCGATGAAAGCCGCACTTCGTGACAAATTGCATGAACCCTATCGCGCGAAGTTTATTCCGGAGCTTGCCGAAATCAAGAAATTGCTGCAAGATTTTGACGTTCTGGGAAGCGTCATCAGCGGCAGTGGACCAAGCGTGCTGACAATTTTGGACGGCAGCCATAAAGACGAAGTCTTCGCGGAACTGAAAAAATGGTCGGACGGGAGAAAGAATCCATGCACTATTCTGGAATTGCCGGTAGATAATCGCGGCATTGTAATCGACTGCTGAGCTGAGGAAATCAAATGAAACGCAAACTCGCTTTTTTCACGCTTGCTGCGCTGAGCATAGTTCCATTGCGTGCTGAGGTCGGCCAAAATATGCCGAATCTTAAACAGCTGAATGAGATGTCCGCTAGATTCGTTAAGACACCTCTCAAGGTTGATATCTCAAGACTTTCTGGCGCTGACAAAAAAGCACTTGTGAAATTGATCGAAGCAGCCAGGATATACAACGATATTTACATGAAACAACTCTGGGCGGAAAATCAGAGCTGCTATGAACGCAGCAAAAACGACAAGTCGGCGCTGGGAAAAGCAAGACAACATTACTACTGGTTAAACAAAGGCCCCTGGTCAAACCTCGATGGATTCAAGGCTTTCATACCAAATGTTCCTGATAGAAAGCCACTCGGTGCAAACTTCTACCCTGAGAATATGAGGGAAGCAGATTTCGAAAACTGGCTCAAGACAGTTTCAGCCGCGGAACAAGAAGATGCGAAAGGATTTTTTACAGTTATTCGCTGGCAAGACGAGCAGAAGAAAACACTCAAAGCGGTCCCTTATTCTAAGTTCTATCAACCGGAATTGAGCAAAGCAGCGAAACTACTTCATGAAGCGGCAGAGCTCACCGATAATCCCAGCTTAAAGAAATTCCTGCACTCGCGCGCTGATGCCTTCATTTCAAACAACTATTACGAAAGCGACAAAGACTGGATGGATCTCGATGCACCACTGGACATCACGATCGGTCCTTACGAAACGTACAATGATGAACTATTCGGATACAAAGCCGCCTTCGAAGCATTCGTGAATTTGCGTGACGATAAAGAAACTGCAAAGTTGGCTCTGTTCAGTTCTCACCTGCAAGCGATTGAAAACAATCTTCCTTTAGATCCTCAATACAGAAATCCCAAGCTAGGAGCCGGCGCTGCTATCCGTGTCGTGGATCAAATCTACAATTCGGGCGACGCTGCACATGGAGTTCAAACCGCGGCATATAACTTACCGAACGATGACAAAGTCGTCCAGGAAAAAGGCAGCAAGCGAGTGATGTTGAAAAACGTCCAAGAAGCAAAGTTTGAGCAAGTGCTATTACCAATTGCCAAAAGAACACTGCCGGCGGCCTCACTCAAAGATATTAGCTTCGAACCTTTCTTCTCCCACATACTGGCGCATGAATTAATGCATGGACTTGGTCCACATCAAATTAAAAAAGACGGAAAGGAAACCAATCCACGCATCGAAATAAAAGAACTCTACAGTGCAATTGAAGAAGCAAAAGCTGATGTGACAGGGCTTTTTGCACTGCAATTCATGGCAGATCATATTAAAGAACTGGGACTTCAAGATGTTCTTGAACCCGGCGCCGATGCGGAACGGCAGCTGTACACAACTTATTTGGCTTCAGCTTTCAGAACTTTGCGTTTTGGATTGAGTGAAGCTCATGGTAAGGGCATGGCTATTCAGTTCAACTATTTAATGGACCATGGAGCGTTCAAGCAAAATGCTGATGGAACATATAGTGTTGAAATGACAAAAATCAAAAAAGCCATCGAAGATCTCGATCGCCTTTTGCTCACAATCGAGGCTCAAGGCGACTATGCAGCCGCGAAGAAGCTGATTACCGAAATGGCAGTTGTTCGACCGGAACTTCAAAAAACATTGGACAAGCTAAAAGACATCCCCAATGACATAGAGCCGGTCTTTGTCACAGCAGACGAATTGGCACCGCCAGGTCGATAAGAGCAAATAAAGGCCTAGGCCTGTTCTACCAGTTTGGATTTTTGATCGGCTTCTGCTTGTTTTTTGATTTCTTCAAGGCGTGCTTTTGAATCTTTCGAAGTGCTCTGCTTGGTGATTTCAGCCGCAAAAGGTATAGCGAGCCCAGCATCCATGTGGGCTTCCAATTCAAGCGTAGTCGATTGTCCATCGGCAGACGCGGTTAGGACGAACGCACCGTGAGAGGCTTTGAATTTGCTCGAGCGAAGCATTTTGAAATCTATGCGTGTGAACGGCTGCTCAGTTTCTTCCCAGAGGCATTCCACTTTTCCAAAAACAGGAACGTTGTCCAGTTCTTCTTTTACCACTGCAATTCTGCCATCATAAGATTCAAGCTTGCGGTTTTTTGCTAAACGACATTTGCGAATGGCTTCAAATACCAGTTCCGGAGTCGCTTTGATATGAATCTTCTCGGTGACCATTAGACAGTTCCTTTTGATGTGCGGTATGACCGGGCGCCCGTGAGGCTCCCCTACCCTAAACCGGCTCTACGACCGGGCACCGGTGAGGCGCCGCTAGCTAAACCGGCTGTACGACCGAGCACCGGTCAGGCGCCGCTACCTAAACCGGCAGCCGAAATTATTGCCGATCTTCCCTCTAGTCGGCAATAGGAGGGAGACCGAATATCGCAAGCGAAAGCTGAAATCCTTCCTTTTCTTGGAAAAATTTCAGCATCCGAGAGCTAGGGGGTGATGCAAAGATCACCCCGCCCAATGTCAATTTAGTAGCGGCCGCCTGTTCTGCGTGGTTTCGGCTGCGAAATTGAAACGGAAATTTGTCTTCCGCCAACATCTTGACCGTTCAAACCTGCGATCGCACCTTCTGCATCTGCTTGAGTTTGCATTTCGACGAAGCCGAAGCCGCGTGATCTGCCGGTATCTCTATCAGTTGCAACGTTACAAGAAACGATTGGTCCGTACTGGCCAAACAGTTCTTGCAGCTTATCGTTTGTGACTGAATAGGACAGGTTGCCTACAAAAAGCTTATTGTTACTCATTTTCTCAATCCTTCGACCAGAGCGCTCATCGATAAGATTGAGAACACAGAGGCCAGAACTAAATACATAATCTATTATCTCACCATTATGCCCGCGAGTACATAAAGTTTTTGCATTGCGCAATATACAGCCATAAAAGCTCAAGCCTGGCCATGTCTGGCGGGCCAGTGAGTTCACTGTTGAGCCTGTTTTTTGCACCAGATACAATACCAGAATTTACTTAGCCGGCTGGTAGTGCAAAACCTGACTGACTTGAAAATCTCGCTCGGCCTCGTCTACTTTTCCCATAGACTGATAAAGAAGCCCGCGTTTGTAATACGCTTCCCCTTCTGCATGAAACATGTGAACAGGATCCGGGTTTAAGGATATAGCCTTTGAATAATCGAGCAGAGCCTGCTTGTTTTTTTTCTTCTTAACCAGTGCATCTGCTCTTGTGACATAGGGATCTGCATCGGCATCGTCTATCTTGATTGAGACCGTGCAATCTTCGATGGCTTTGTCCAGATGCCCAAGTTGAAGATATACCTCGGCTCGATTAGCAAGAATGTCGGCCGCCTCAGGATCGTACTCGTGTGCCTTATCCAGACAGATCAGGGCTTCCTCGAGCTGCTTCATTTTGAACAAGCAAACGCCTTTGTTTGAGAGTGCAACGGCATTCTGCGGAGCGATGCTCAAAACTTTGTCATATTCGGCAAGTGCGGCAGCCATCTGTCCAAGCCTGCTGTAAGCAAAGCCTCTGGCGATATAAGCGTTTAGATATTTAGGATCGTACTTGATCGCTCTGCTCAAAGCCGATACGGCCTGAGCCATTTGATTGTTTTGAATGTAGCGCTGAGCTCTTACATAATCGTCATAAGCTGCATCTGCAAGAGCCGGCAAAGAGCATGCAAGCAGGATTATAGACAAACTAAGAGTGCGCGGCAACATCAAGGAGATCTTCAATTCAATCATTCAGAGAGCAAATTAAAATCAAACTGACGCAGTTTGCTTTAATTCCACC
>JBIKOL010000184.1:0-16320 GCA_044358055.1 Obscuribacteraceae bacterium (SeqCode) | reverse complement strand
TACAACAAAAACCGACTACATTCGGCTTTAGGATATCTCAGCCCTCAAGAATTTGAAGAAGAAGGTAGAAAAGTGGCGTAGAGCGGTTCTCGCCTACGCCACTGTCTACCGAGATGGGTACATCTCAAAGCGGCGCAGAAAATTGGAGTTTCTGCGCGTGCTTTTTTGATCTTGAAGATGGATTATTTTAGCTTGATTGGAGCTTTCGGATCGATCTTGATACCCAGCTTATCTAGCCATGCGAGGTAGGTATCGGAAGGATTTCCTAACAAGTAAACGGTGTTTCTTGTGAAAACAAAACGCCCATCAGTTCCCTGTATGTTTGTTGTAATGAGAAATGCTCCATCTCGATGTCTTGGGTGCCCATAAACGTTTCCTGTAAGGCGCATTTCTCTGGCTTCCGGAGCTCTGTAGGGAACTCCGCTTTCAGCGACAACGGACCAGGAGTTTATCAGAACCGGCTTTATGTATTTGGTGCCATTATGTGTGACAGCAACTGCTGTAAATGATTTCATTGCTTTGTTGTTCATTCCAATTTGCCTCAGACGGCGATTCTAATGATCGCCAGTAATGCTGAAAGGGATTCTTGTTAGTCTTGAAAAAACCTGGAGCTGAATATGCACGGTTCAATCCTGGCAAGCTGATCTTCAAGCTCGGTAACGAGCGCCTCAAGCACACCTAGCGATTCCAATGCAATCACTTTGTTGATCGAACTGGACTTAAATGTGCATCTGGCTTTTTGGACTGCGAGCCTGGCTTCTTGTGCCGCATGGATTCTTAGGTTCAACAGACTCTCCAGAATAAGGGCGCAGAATAATAGCTTTTCTGTCTGCTCCACAAGTGTTCTGTCGGCTTGTGCCTTATTCCTCAGTGAGATGAGATCGGCGTCCAGTCTGGTTCTGTGAAGTTTGCATTCATCTGCCAGTTCCAGTTCGAACTTGTCGAATTGAATTTGATCCATGATTTCTTGAAGTCTGCGATTGATATCGCAATTGGTGCCCGGCTTCTGATCGAGAAGCGTATGTAGTTGGGTTGGGATAAGGGGTTTGACCAGCACGAGCTTTCCTCCTTTGTTTGGTTCGTCTGTTTAGCGGAAGTCCGGCAGGAGTCGCAATCTGCCGTAGTCGTCGTAGAATGCGTAACAATGCAGAGTGTCAATCCAGCAGGCTGTGACTGTTTTTTTGATGTACTTGCTGACGGCATGGGTGCCCAGATACGCTTTGACCCATTTCTTTAGCTGGCAGTCATACTTCCAGCCGTATACTGGCTCAGAGACACATTCCTGCATGGCAATTACGATCGCGATGGGGGGATGAGCCTGGTTGTAATCTGTGCATTCGCTGTCCGGTTTCTCCGGTGGAGCAGGGCAGGAATCATTGCTGATTGATTCAACTGGAATTTGTGGACGTTTTACTGTGTGCCAATCGGGGGCGCCTTCACCGATATGTGGAATTTGAAGCGCTGCAAGGAAGAAGCACAGTGACATGAGAAACAGCGCGAGCGCAAATTGAAAAAGCCTGGACATATTCCTCCATTCATCTCAACAGAGAAAGCCGCCGTGGTCGGTCCTTCTAAACGAGGGATCGGAAACGGCTGTTTTGCTGGGTTTAAGGCAAAGACCTAGGTGTGCGTTCTCTGATAAGAATTTTTGGTGCTGTTTTCTTTTAGCGCTTTCTGAAGTAGAAAAAAACAAGTGTGTGATAGCTCTGTCCAGCAATACGAATAATTTGCTTGAGGAAGTTAGCGCCAGGAGTTGTTCGCTTCTCTAGTGCTAAGACGAAGCAACTCTTTTTCTCTGTACTGGTTTTAAGATACTATGGCAAATAGTAAAGCCTTGCTTAAAACGAACGCGGGGAGCTCTTGTTTAGAGCAATCCCCGCCGGTCGTTTAACAACTCAGGCTTCTACGCCCGCTGCTGGATCAGTTGTGGTGCTTCACCGTGTCCAGGAGCTGGAGCAGGTAGAGGAAGAAGTTCATGAAATCCAGGTAGAGCTGCATCGCCAGCGCGACGGCGTTCTCCCAGGTGTTCGTCGACTTCGTCACGCGGAAGAAGTCGAAGATGAAGTAGCCCGAGAAGATCGCCATGCCGAAGAGGGATTCAATGATGCTGCCCGTGCGGCTCAATCGCCAGAAGATGGTGATGAAGCCGACCACGACCAGCCCCAGCAGCCCGAAGAACAGGATGTTCCCCAGGAAGCTGAAGTCCACGCCCGAGAACATGCCGACCAGCCCGCAGGCCGTCATAACGCCGCCGGTGCCGACATAAGCGCCCGCGACAGTCTGCCAGCCGAGGCGCTCAGAGTACATCTGGATCGCGGGCCCGATGACAAGACCGGAGACGAAGGTCCATCCCGCCAGCAAGCCGACGCCGAGGACCGGGTTGACGTGCGCACCGAAGATGACGCCGATCGTGCCGAAGATGAAGAGCAGCGCCAGCACGATGAACGCCCCGAGGCTGCGGATGTTGCGACCGAGGTAGGCGCCGAAACCGCCGACAGCCATGCAGCCAGCCAGAAGCATGGCGACCTTGGTCAAGAGAGTCGTTTCAAACATACGTTCTCCTTTTCGAATTGTGGTGCCGAAAGAACTCGCCCGCAAGCAGCAGATCACATGACCAGCTCTTGCGGGCGATCGAAGTAAGCGGTGCTACCGTGATCAGGCCTTCGTCTGAGCTTGCGCTCGAGCGAGGCTGTGGTGCCGCGAGTAGAAGACGAAGAGCATGATCACCGCCGTCCAGACCACTGCCAGTCGAACGAAGGCAGTGCCGGGCAGCTCAATCATCAGCCGCGCCGGACCGCTGATTCCCAGCAAGCCGACGATGATCCAGAGCGCTCCCGTCATCTTATTTGCGTGCGAAGACCAGTCGGTCTTGCGCAGCGTGTTCACCAGCACGATTGAGGACGCTGTGATGAAGCAGGTCATCGTGCCGATGTTGGTGAGGTGCATCAACTCATCGACGTCGAGCAACGCCGTTAGAATGCCGATGGAACCGCCGACCACCAGAGTGGCGACGTACGGAACCTGGCGGCTGCTCACGCGTTGGAACAGCTCAGGCAGCATGCCGTGTTGCGCCATGTTGTAGAGCAGGCGCGTCGTCGAGTAGGCGCTGGCGAGCAGGACGGAGATGAGCGCCACTGTCGAACCGATTGTGACCCAGAGCGTTGCCGAATGATAGCCGAGCAGCTCCAGGGCGCGAGCCATCGGAGCCGCGGTCACCTTGCCGTTCACGCTCAGCTGCTCGTAGGGCACAGCTGCGCAGAGGAAGTACGTCGCGGCGACATAGAGCAGGATGACAGCGACGAGCCCGAGCAGCATGCCGAGCGGCACATTGCGTTTCGGGTTCTTCGTTTCACCTGCGGCAGTCGTCGCCATGTCCAGTCCCACGTAGGCAAAGAAGGCCACCGATGCGCCTGCCAGCGTGCCGGGCATACCAGCAGGAACTGGATGGTTGAGCAAGGCCGGATTGTAGTGCTTGGCCAGAAGAACCACAACTGTACCGACGACGGCCAGTTTCACCATCGTGAAGATGTTGGTGAACATCTTCGTTTCGCCGATGCCGAGCATGAGAACGCCCGTAACCAGAACGATGATGCCGAACGAAAGCAGGTTTACCGACTGCAGCCCGCTGAAGAATGCAGCGCTGCTATAGAGACCTGCTCCGAGCAAGCACAGTCCAGTGCCCAGGCTGAGAATCTGCCAGGCGCGGGAAGCGAAGCTTGCTGCATTTCCAGCTTTCAGAGCCGTCCACGACGAGCGGCTCAAAACCGGGCCGGCGATGCAGCCGAGCAACGCGATTCCCAAATAGAGCCAGGGCACGTTTGTCGGCGTTGTCGTGAAACTGTCCGGCAGGTTGACGCCGATGGAGAGATCCAGCGCCATCTTGACGTGTTCGGCCTGGGAAACGGCGACTGCTGCCGTTCCACCAATACACTCCATTGCCACGTCCACGAACATCAGCAGCCCCCAGAGCTGTCCGAAGTGCATGGAAGCGTAGCTGCCTGTGCTGCCGCTGCGTGAGCTGCCGACCGACAATTTGGCCAGACAGAGCGCGGGGGCCGCGCAGATGAGTCCGGCGTAGAGAAAGGACATCCAGGCGTTGGCACCGGCATACTTGCTGGCGATGATGCCCGGGTTGGTCAGGATGCCTGCTCCTACCGCCTGTGTGACGGTGAAGAGGAAGACGCTCCAGAGGCCGAGCGAGCGAACTAGCTCAGTGCTACCGCTGTGGTGGTCTTCGACGTTGATCTTGAGCCCGGCATCATGCCAGACGCCCGAGAACCAGCTTCTCAGTTGGGTTCCATTCATAGGAGCTCCTTTTGAAAAGTTGCTTTGGAAGCTGGGTTAACAGCTTTGTGAAGAAAAACAAGCACTCGATGCATTCGACACAACCGGGTCGAACGCAATTGCCGTTAGCTCTCATCCGCGCTTGCTTGCGGTGAAAATCTCTATTGGGTTTGTAGAAAGGGGCTTTTCTTTTGCTTTGAGATCTGAATGAGAACTAGAAGAGGAGTGAGATGACTCTATGACAACAATTTGCCTACAAGCAAAGGGGAAGCAACAAAAGTTTGCTACTCATCCCCCTTTTCTGAAATCAGCCTCTTTGCCAAGCTAGCGCACGATTTTAATCGCTTTTGCGTATATAACAGTTCTCTCTGACGAGGGATGCAAAAACCTTTCTTGCCGGCACTTTTCCTGTCTTGAGTGTGCAGGAGTAAAGATGATGATGTATGATTCGATATGCTCGCTTAGCTGCGCTAGATCTGGGAATAAAATACCCGGGTGACTCAATCAAAATGGGGAAAGGGCTAGAAGATATGACACAGGCAGATATGTTGTCGATTAACACTGTTGCAGCCAAGCTGGGACTTTCGGTTCACCAGTTGCGCAGATGGGAGTTGATGTTCGGGCTCGAAATCAAAAGAGGTCGCGGGCAACAAAGACAATATCGGTCTGAAGATCTTTCGGTGCTCGAGCGAATCAAAGAACTGGTAGAACAGGGTTGGCCAACCTCACAGATTCGACCGCAATTAGAGGCAGAAGGCCTCATTACTCCCAAATTGATCGGTGTTCCACAGCAACCGGGAAATCCGGAAATGCTTATGGAGGCGATAATTGGCCTCCGTAGTTTTTCTGAACGTCGCTTCATTGAAATATCCAAACAAATCGATGAACTCAGACAGTTGATGATTTCAATCACATTGCGAAACGAGTTGAGAAACGAAATTTCTTCGCCATGGCAGCCAATGGAAGAGGAATTTGCACCAACTCCGCTGAGCCTTCCACCGCAGGAAATTTCGATCGGACCAGCAGTAAATGTTGCCCTTCCGGAAACGGAATACACAATGCCGGCAGCATCAGCAACAATAGCGCCTCCGCCGGTGATGCCAGTTTATGACGACGAGCTGGAGCTCGAAGAGGAAGAAATGTCCGAGCCAGTGATTGCCGCCCCGGCGCCTCCAGTTGCCGCGGCACCAGCCATAGTGGCGGAGCCAGTTCGCGCGAAGTCTCAAGCTCACGGCCTTGGTGAAGTTACGGATCAGAACTTTTTGACCGTGCTTGGACGAGCGCTCGATATGATCGGCTGGAGTGACGAACAGGCCGATCAGTACTCCCAGAACACTTTCGGCGTTCCACACTGGGACGAATTAGGCAGAAGCCAGGCTGAAAAGCTTATATCGTTTTTAGTTGATCAGATGAAGTCCGGCTCTGATTCTGCCGCTGTTTGACCTAGCTGCGCAAATACTCAAGAGTAAATGACTGCTTAACCTCTTGTCTTGGCAACCGCCGAATTGCTAGGTTGATGGCATAACCATGACTTGTGACGATAGAGGGAACCCGTAGAGAAAAGCAGAAAAGACAAAACTCTGAACTCTCTCCAGACCCCTACACAGGTAAAAACGCCTGAGAAATCAGTGCGGCTCATTCAATCTTTTTACTAATCTGGAGAACACACACATGCAGCTTGAAAAGGCGAAGCGGCTTGTTGCCTTCATCTTCGCGCATCCGCTCGTTGCGGAAACGGCGAAGAAGGGTGACATGCTCAGCTCGAATCAGACTGACCATGGCATGACGCACTTCCTCGAAGTGGTGCGCCTTGCCCGTTTGCTTGTTGAAATGATCAACGCTCAGCGACCGGGCACGTTCAGCCAGTGGGAAGTCGAAGTGACCATCCCGCTTGCTGCACTGCTGCACGACATTGGGCGCGCGATTAACGTCGATGAACACGACAAAGCCGGTGCGAAGTGGACCCGCGATTTCCTGCGGAACCTCACGCTCCCCGGCGATACTGAGGCTCTACCCTGGGCGGAAGTGAAGCGTATCAGCAAGATCGTTGCCTGCCACCGCAGCAACGTTGTCTTAAAGCGTGCCTTCGACGATGCTTGCTGGGCGGTGGTTGTGCTGGCCGACAAGTTCGCCGGTGATGAAGAGCGTGTGCGCCCCATGCGCGCCGCGATTCTCTCCGTGCTGACCGCGTTCCGGCTCAGCTTCATTCCGCTCCGGAAGGGTGGCATCCATGATCGGGTCAACTTTGCTATCAAGAAGGTCGAACCGTACTTGCAGGGCGATGAACTCGGCCTGCGCCTGAACGTCGACCGCCGCGTTTGCAAGGCGACCATGATTCTGGAGCTCTACGGAGAGCGCTACCAGGCGTGCCATCTGGCCGCTGCGTACCTGGGGCTGAAGTTCCGGCTCGAGCTTGTTTCGGAGTACAGCTATGGTGCCATTGCCAGCGTCCGCAAGGCATTCGGTGTGCAGAAAATGGCTCTGGTCGAGAAGTTCGGTTTCAGCGCAGGCAAGTGGACACACGCTTGCGCTTGTGCTTCGCGCAGGAAGGTTCCAGCAGCTTGAGCGGGCAAAAGGACAAGAAGCGGTTTGCTCTCTTCGTCCTTTTGCTTTTGGCTGGCACTCTAGTATATGGAATAGTACAGATTTTTCAAAAAAGATAGGTGGGTGCAGACCTGGGAGGGGAAGTAGTGCAGAGCCGCTACACTACTTCCCCTCGTTCCACACAAACGAAGGCAGGATCAGCTCAGGCTGTCTTAGCAGTCAGCACTGCTCTCCATTTGATATCCGGATTTGCCTTGCCCCAGACGCGGTACGGCGGGTCGCCGAAGGCTTCCTGATACTCACTGAGAGTTCGTTCGTAAACTGCCTTGAAAATCTGCTCGCCGTCGTCTGAGCCGTTTCCTGGATGATGGTGGATTACGCGATTGCCCAGCAGCTTGCCGCAGAGCTCCAGCCAGTAAGACCGGCTGTTGTCCAGGTGAAGATGCCAGGCCTCATCCACATCAAGAGACGGCGTGACCATGTGTCCGCTCGTAGCAAGCAGGTAGATGAACTTGCGGTACTCAGCGATCACTACCTGCGTGTAGCTTTCGTCCCAGCCGTTCTCTTCGGCAAGCCGCCTGGAATACGGGTAAAGCGCACCCGGACGATCGAAGGAGAAAGACTTGATTTTCTGCCAGGTGCGCAAGTGAACTACCGGTATTCTTTCCACCGGGAAGAGTTCGCCCAGCATCTTCGTGCTGCTGAAGCGATTCGAAAACCAGTGTCGAACCCTGTGCAGCAGTGGTGCCGGCTTCCAGTCAGGCTCGTACCAGATAGCTTCCGGCGGTTCTTCAGAGAAGAGCGCACGATAGCTCCTCAGCGTCTGCGTGTAGCGAGCCTGCAAGGCGAAGCTGCTGCGGCTGCCGTCTTCGCATTCGTGCTCGATGCGCTTGCCCAGGACTCTTCCGCAGAGTCCTTTCCAATACGACTCCGTGTAGATGAGGTGGAGTCGCCAGGCGAGTTCAACTGCAGGCGAGGGAATCAGCCGCGGGTTTTCCGCGAGCAAGCGCAGAAACTTTCGGTACTCCTCGATCACCTGCAGCGCGTATGCGTGAGTCCATTCATTCTCTGCGGCCAGGCGCCTGGAGTAAGGATAGGGTCCGGCCTGGTCGAACGAGAAACGCTGGAGAGCTTGCCAGACCTGTTGCAGCTCCTGGGCCTTGGGTCTCTTCGTGAAAAAACTTGCCTGCATGAATTTCCTCCTCTTTTTTAAAAAGGAAAAAGGCAGGAGAGGTGCTGCGCAAGCACGCACCTCTCCTGCCTGAGAAAAGGGAAGACGTGAAATTTTCAACGCTCCCCTTTCAGGAATTCACTAAATCGCAGATCGCCTTACTTCTTCTGCTCGGGCTGAGCAGCGGGCTTCTTGCCGTAACGCTCCAGGACGGAAGCGGTCGCCTTGTCGCGCTGCGTCTCGCGCACCTTGCGGGCCTCGTCGCTCTCGCCGTGCAGCTTGGCGTCGGCTTCGGCCTTGTGCAGGGCATCGCGCAGAGCCTTGTCCTCCTCGTCGCCGCCGGCGGCCGCCTTCTTGAAGGCGTCGTTCTGCTTGCGGATGCTGGCCTTGATCTGGGTGGCGCGCGTCAGCACCGCCATTGCTTCGGCCTTCGGCAGCTCGTTCTGGCGCTCGGTCAGAATCTCGAGCGACTCCTCGTAGTCGGAGTGAGCCTGCTCGGCCGACTGCTTGAGCTGGGTCAGCAGGTCGCGCTTGGTGTCGCGCAGGCTCTCGGCCTCGGCGACCTTCTTGGCGCAGAAGGCGATCGTCTTGCTGTCATCCGGCGTGGCAGTCTGCTGGTCTTGCAGCTCCTGCACCGCCTTGTCGAGCGCCTTTTGCGCGTCGCCGAGCTCATCGCCGGTGGTGCCCACCTGCGCGTCGAGGTCTGTGACAGCGTCGCCCTGCTGGTCGAGAAGCTCCTTGAGCTTGTTGATCTTCATCTTCTTCTTTTCGACGGCTGTGGTGGCGGCGTTGATCAGCTGCCCGGCCTTGTACTTGCCCGTCTCGTCTAGCTTGCCGAGCAGACCCCAGCGGTAGAGGAGCACGAGGCCGCCAGCAACAAGAACGCCCAGCACGATGAGAGTCGTCATATCTGATTCTCCTTGATACTGAATGCGCCATCGTTGACGGCGCGCAGACACGGATGCAAAGGTTCGCCCCTGTGACGAGCCTTCTGTTTGTAGGCAGGAAGCTTGAATGAAAAAAGGGGAGCGCAGTTCACTGCGCTCCCCAGGTCAGAATCGCGCTGCGTTTACTTCTGCGCGGGCTGAGCCGGCTTCTTCCCGTAGCGCTCCAGGACGGACGCGGTGGTCTTGTCACGCTGCGTCTCGCGTACCTTGCGGGCCTCGTCGCTCTCGCCGTGCAGCTTGGCGTCGGCCTCGGCCTTGTGCAGGGCGTCGCGCAGAGCCTTGTCCTCCTCGTCGCCGCCGGCGGCCGCCTTCTTGAAGGCGTCGTTCTGCTTGCGGATGCTGGCCTTGATCTGGGTGGCGCGCGTCAGCACCGCCATTGCTTCGGCCTTCGGCAGCTCGTTCTGGCGCTCGGTCAGAATCTCGAGCGACTCCTCGTAATCGGAGTGAGCCTGCTCGGCCGACTGCTTGAGCTGGGTCAGCAGGTCGCGCTTGGTGTCGCGCAGGCTCTCGGCCTCGGCAACCTTCTTGGCGCAGAAGGCGATCGTCTTGCTGTCATCCGGCGTGGCAGTCTGCTGGTCCTGCAGCTCCTGCACCGCCTTGTCGAGCGCCTTCTGGGCATCGCCGAATTCATCGCTGGTGGTGCCCACCTGAGCGTCGAGGTCGGTAACAGCGTCGCCCTGCTGGTCGAGAAGCTCCTTGAGCTTGTTGATCTTCATCTTCTTCTTCTCGACCGCCGTGGTTGCCGCGTTGATCAGCTCGCCGGCCTTGTACTTGCCGGTCTCGTTCAGCTTGCCGAGCAGACCCCAGCGGTAGAGGAGCACGAGGCCGCCGGCAAGCAGAACGCCCAGCACGATGAGAGTCGTCATATCTTGATCTCCTTGGTACAGAACGCACCATCAGCGATGGCGCAGACATGGACATGAAGATTCGCCCCTGTGGCGGCCTTCATATGTAAACAGTAATGCTTGAGTAATTTGGAGCAAGGCAGCCAGAGATTTTACTCTCTGGCTGCCACCGCCGGCGATGCTACTCAGTCGCCGCCGCCACCACCGCAGGACGAACCGCCCCCGCACGAGCTGGAGCTGCCACCGCAGGAGGAGCTGCTCGAGCTGCACGAGCTGGAACTGCCACCGCACGACGAAGCGCTAGAGCTGCTGCAGGATGAAGCACTGCTCGAACCGCTGCTGCAAGACGCGGCGTTGCTGGACCCGCCACCACACGAAGCGGCGCTGCTGGAGCCGCCGCTGCCGCACGAGGCGCCAGCGCCGGAGCTACCGCCACTGCTGGCACCACCGCAGGAGCTCGCCGCACCGCCACCGCACGAGGACACCGGCGTAGACGGACGCCAGCTCGATTCCGCGCTGGGCTGCCAATCCCAGGTCTCGCCGCCATGGCTGCTGCCGTAGCTGGACTGCACGTGGCTGTGGTAAGAGTCATAGCTCATGCCATCACGGAAACCCTGGTCATAGGCGTACTGCCGCGCCCAGGGGTCGTTGCTCGTGTACATGCTGTTCCAGACCGAATACCACATAAAGGTATTGGCCATGGAGAGCTGCTGCTGCATGGCCGCCAGTTCTGCTTCCATCAAAGCGTAGTTGCGCGCCTGATAGTAAGCATTGGCGGCACTGTAGTGAGCGTGCGCCGCCGCGGCGTACGGGGAGCCCGCGAACGAGCTGCTCGCAGTGTAGGTCTTTCCTCGCAGCGTGCGACCGTAAGTGGTCCGGTCGTAACGTTGGTAAACCCCGTCCAGTTGCTGCAGCTGCCCGTAGTACTTCTCCGCTACGGCGATCTGCTGGCTCGCCGTAGATTGAGCCGCGGCGATCGAGTCGCTGATCGTCTTGGCCTGGGCCTCGACCTTGCTCCAGTCCAGCTTCTTGCCATTGGCCAGCTGGCCTTCGAGGTCTTCGATTTGCTTCTGGCAGGGCTTGAGCTGCTCGCGAGCGTTGTCGTCGACCCGAGAGTCGTTGACGCTGGTCTGAGCGGCGTTGTGCTCGCCACGCAGCTTGCTCACCGTCGCACTCGCCTTCTGCCAGGCTTCGTAGTCAGCGTTCACTGCGGCGCTCACATCGTCGAACTTCTGAGCGGCCGCCCTGGCGTGCTCGCAGACCTGCTGCCAGTTGGCGCCCGAGACACGAGTCTCCGCTAGCACGGCATCCACCTCGGCGCAGGCCGAGGCGAAGAGGCGGTCCGTGTAATCGCTGGTGTAGCGATCGCGCAGCGTCTTGTTGCGCTGGCTGCTCTCCTGCTGAGACTTCAGCGCAGAGATGCAGTCGAACGCTCCGAGAACCCTGCTCGCCGCCAGGAAGTTCTGCTCGGCGTACTGCTTGGCGACGACAGCGAAGCCGGGCTCCGTACCGAACTGAGCCTGTAAGGCCGGCGCCCTGTCTTCCACGGACTTCTTCGCGTCGAGAACCGACTTGACGGTCGCAAAAGCACTGGCCACGGCCGCGAGGACCGCGTCCCTGGCGCTTTGCGCTTCTCCGACCTTACCGTCATCCAGCGCACTGGAGAGCTTCTTCAGCTGGGCGTCTGCCTCGGCCAGGCTGCTGTCCGGGTTGCCACCTTCCTCGCTGAGCTTGAACGTCTCACTGGCCGACGAGCCGCCGTATTTGAAATCGACCTGGCTGTTGCGGCGCTCGTTGATCTGCCTGCGGCCGTCCGCCACGGTGGCGGCGAGTTCGACGAGACCTTTCTTCAGATTGACCGCCTTGTCCAGCTCGTCACGCAGACCAGCCACCGCCGACTTCAGCGCTTCCGATTCGGCAGCGGCCCCCTTGGGGTCTCCGCCGACCTTCTTCATGAGTGCCTCGGTGTCGGCACTGATCTTGTCGAAGCGCTCCTGGAACGGCGTGAACGAGAGACCAGCGGACTCCAGTGCCGCTTTGTCGTTGCCGACCTCTTCGAGGTCCTTCTTGATCTGCTCGGCATTCCGCTGAGCAGTCGAGACGGACTGCCAGAGTTCGGCGAAGGTACCGTTGACGGTGTCGAACTCGCTGGAGAGCAGCGCGATCAGCTCGTGGAAGCCCTTCTGCTCCACCTGCACCTTGCCACCAAGGACGGTGACCTGGTCGGGCGGCAGCGTCTTGCTGGAAATCTCGACCGGAGTGCTGTTCGCCAGCTCGACAGCCTGGCTCAGCGGAGACAGATAGAAGAGAGGAATGGCCTTCGCGGCTAGCGCTTCGATCTGCTCCTTGCGGTTCTTTGCCGCGCCGACGTGCGCTCGGAACTGGGCCCACTTCGCAACGGCGTTCTGGTAGTCGCGTTCGGAGACGCTGCCGGCCGTATACTTCTTATTGCCGTCGGCCATGCCACCGTAGTTGTTGCGGACAGTGTCGATGCATGCGCTGGTGTTCTTGATCACCTCGGAGACATCGACGTTCTTTCCGGTCGACGGATTCTTAACCTTGCGGCTCTTCTCCAGCTCGGACTTCAGCGTCTGCTGCTGATGCACGCGCAGCACCACGAAAACGGTGACGCCAATGCCCAGGAGGATCAGGACGATGGTCAGCGTCGGGAACGAGCTGCTCGTGTTATGGACGCTGCTGGAAGGCGGAGTGTTGCTCACGGGCGGCTGGCTCGGATGGGCGGGCGGATTGACCGGTTGCACCGGCGGACTGACATGCCCACCTTGCTTGCTGCCGATCAGGCGGGCAGCGTCACGGACGACATTCTCCGCATAGGTCTGGTAGTCGCCTTTGCGAAGAGTCGGCATTTCACTATTAAGGATATTGCCGATTTCGGCCAGGCTGATCTGGGGCGCGAACGCGGTGCCGACTCGCATCCCCGTATACCACTCGTTCGGATTGTTCTGCTTCCGAACGAGGACGAGCAGAATGCAGTTGTCCACAGGGAAGCTGCTTGCCGCCTTTGTCTTCCAGGTACCGAAAATGGTGGCAGCAGCAGCACCGCCGGGAACGGGCGCGTTGATCCCTCCTTGTGGCTCCATCACCACCACCACATAGACCTCAGGCGTGCGATTGTTCGAAGAACGCAGCCCGGAAGCGGCCGTCATCACGCGCTGATCTAGCCCGCGCAAGTCCACGTCATAGCCGGGGCTGTTGGCGATCGGCTTGGACTTGTAGGCGTGCTGGCCAGGATTGAAGGGCGGGAAGGCCAGGTTCGGAACCTGCGCCGACGCAGTCCCGGAACCACCGACGAATACGATCAGCATGAGCGCGAAACCGGACAGTCGGCTTAGCATAGTTACTCCTTGAAATTGGTGCCTGCAAACTTGGTGCCGAAGGTAATCGGCACCAGACTGAACTTCACACCAGAACCATTCTGTGTGAATTACTCGCAATCGGACAGGCTGCTCAATGCCTCATCACTTAGAGCGTGATCGCTTCCTCCGCTTCGCTGAGTTCGAAAGGCGCGCCGCTGTAGGGTTTGTCCTCGCCACCGCAGCGTGAGCGATAGTCACCGAGCCAGCGCTCGATGTATTCCACGCTGAGAGCTACTGGCAGATTGCCCGTCCCCAGCTCGCTGTTTCTCACGTCGAGGAGTTTGCTGTATCGGGCATGCGGGGCACCATCGACGGTGGCGGCGATTTCCAGCTCGAGCTTTTTGCCACGCGCGCGGAAGTAGACGAATTCACCGTTCTTGAGGAAGCCCATCAGTTGCACGGGGCAGATGCCGTCGGGGCCCCAGAACTCGCTGAAGTAGCCGGACGCGCTCAGTGCTGGGTCCGATTTTGCATCTTTCAGCAGCCTGGGCAGACGCGGACGATTGAGACGCTCCTGATACTCACGTGCGGGGCGATCAGCAGAGCTGTTGCCTAGTGGAAGAATTGACATGTTCTCTCTCTCCTTGGGTCTTGTGAAAAAAAAGAATAGATAAGCCAGGCAAGCAAACTCATCCGCTTGCTTGGCTCTTCGGCGTAGAACTCAGACTTCGTAGCGCCAGTCCTTCTCAAGGCGCGCACGCACCTCCTGGCATGACGGGCAAGTGCCCTCAGCGCGGTCAGCCACGGAACTGTTGGCACCGCTGGTGGTGCTAAGCTCGAGATGGTAGGCGCGCGCCCAGTGGAAGTCCACCTCACAGAGCAGGTGGAAGTCGAAGGTGGCAAGCAGGTCGCCATTGCTCTGCACGACTGCGCGGAACTTGTACAGGCGCTGCCTGCTGAAGCTGGGTCGCAAGACATGTCGGCGACCCAGGGCTCCCTGCAAGAGACCGCTCAGGATGCCGCCCTGAGGCACGTGGGGTTGATTCAGATCCGAGATGCGGATGGCGCCGCCGGAGCGTTCGATTATCACCTGGGCCAGCTCGACTCCGCCGGCTTCGATGCTCACTGTGCAGGGGCAGTCGCTGGTTACCCACAACTCGCTGCCTGCACCGTGCGGCACGCCGACGATACAGGTGGTGCTGTGAGTAAATTCCATGAATTCGAGTTTGCTTTCCGGTTCGCGAATCTTGGCACTGATCATACTTTGGGATCCTTTCTATCGCCTCTTGCGACGAATTGACAGACGATAACGAGACCGCTTTAAGGAGGAGATGTCGGAGGAACAAGCTGGCGCTTCCGTGCTGCAGCCGTTCGCCAGGTGCTATCAATGGATACGAGAGCATTCGTTTCGCGCCGCGATTCAAATGCTTGTTGCTTGTGTAGAAATGCTAAGTGCTGAAACTGGCTTAAGTACCGGAAGTCGTGGGAGAAAGAGATATCTGTAAATTAGGTAAAGTGCCGAATTATTCGAGCAATTGTTTACGAGCTATTTCATTTGAGCTGGCTAATACTTGCTAGCAAGGTGCGCTAGGCTCTCCTGAGAATGCCTGCAGTAAAATTGCAAAAATCGTAGATGCCGATTGAGTTTTGACTGGATTAGACAGATGTACTTGAGATCCTGAAGGAAAGCTATACTCATGAGCTTTTACAATCTCTTGACTAGATCCTAGCTAGCGCCAGTTTTAATGAATAACACTCTGTTCTAATTATTGTTGCCCAGCATTTGTCTGCGCGCAAATTCAACGGCTTGTGGATTGCAGCAAACCACAAATCAAAGTCCATCGTCATTGGCATAAGTTTGGGTGTGCAACTGCAACATGCCACCAGGCGCAGTGCATTCCATCCATGTTCAAACTCCACGACTGAAAGAAATCATACTCGGTTACAAGCCTTTACGTGCGAGCAAATGACTTGTGACAACTTCGCTAGGATTTTTGATTTTCTTCATTATGCCGAAAGTACTTGTACAGTCGGGCAAGCGGCGCGACTGTGTGCATGCTGAATATTGGATTGCTGCAGCCTCTCGTGCCGTTAGCAGCTCCATTTAGAGCTAGTTAACCGCAGAGGCATTGAAGCGTCTAAGCCGGCTTTCTTATCTTGATGACCGACATTTTGTTTTTTTCCACCCCCGAGTTCAGAACTACACACAGAACCTGCCTAGTTACCAGTTCTTAGAGCCCCCAGCAAGTGCTGAGCAAGGCTATTCTGAATACGGATCTTCAGTTTGACGACACCACGGGCAGTGGTGCGCGTTTCTTTCTAAACTCAGTAAAGCTGAGTTTTGACCTAACAGGAGAATTTGCCATGGCCAAGCAACTCCAGAGAGTGTCGAAACGCTCGCGGGATGCAGCTGCACCCGTTCAGGCTCAAAAGCCTGAGATTGTTTTTGCAGCCCAGATGGGCCGCAAGTCCGTCGATGAAATCGATACCGATTTGATTCTGCTTACGATGCTGTGCGGCATGAAGGTCCCCCGGGACTTGCACGCGCGTGACGGCGCTGTTGCTGAGCTCATCAAGTCGGCAATCAGCAATGAAGGTTTTGAGGGGAAGCGCGGTGACAAGTTGCTCATCGAGATTCCCGGCGGCAAGCACGTCCTGCTTGTCGGACTTGGTCGTGCCGAGAAGTTCTGTGGCGGCACCGCTTACGCGGTGTTCGAAGAGTTTCTCCAGGAAGCGATCAAACTGGGCGTGCGCCGCATTACTGTGCCGTTCATTCCCAACCGTGGCACGGCGAGCTGCCTGACCATGAAGGGAATGGGGCACAAGCTCAACGCGGCTCTCAGCAAGTGCTACAAGCAGTTGCAGCAGCCTGTCGAGCTTGCTCAAGTACAGATCTACTGCACGCCGCAAGCGAAGTCTCATATCGAGAAAGGTGTGCAGATTCCGCTTGAGGACGGCGACTCCTGCCACTGCTGAGCCTTCGAGCTGGACATGCAGCCTGATTTTCGGGCTGCATGTTCGCTCCTCTTTTTTGAAAAACATACTATCGGCAATAGTATAAAGAGCTCTCCCGCATTATTCATGCAAGTGATACCAAAGTAAATTGAAATGCCCTGCCAGTTGGCTCAGAATCTGTGTTTACCAAGACAACAGACCAAACAAACGGAGGGCATTTCAATTGACAGAGTGTACAAAAGCCTCGCAGGATCTAC
>JBIKOL010000183.1:0-16344 GCA_044358055.1 Obscuribacteraceae bacterium (SeqCode) | reverse complement strand
ATTCTACGAAATCAGGTTCCAATGAAACCCGCATTCATTTAGAAAAATGTGCCCAAAAGCCAATCGTAGAGATCGTTTTGGCTTAACTTAACGGTATTGGGCTGGCAGCCGGCGCTCCCAAGGGCTCCGCTCTTTTTCTTGGGATCGGAGTCTATGCCTCTATTTATTGTCTTCCGGTTTGTTCACGTTGAATAAACCGGCTTCTGGATTGATTTGTTCATCATCATTATTATTTGCGCGATCAACCGGAGTAAATAATGGTCTTACACTTGGAATAAATGTACCTGGAGGTAGCTTTTCGTTGATCGCTCCGGTCGAGCGCCACAAGCGGAATCCATCAATTTGCTTTTGTCCGTTGGCCTGGAAATCCAGCGCAGCATCACCAATCATTTTAAAGAAATTCAGCCTTGGTACATACTGATACTTCGGATTCAGTGGCACCTCTGGTGGTATCATCTGTCTGATGCCGTTCGCATCCGGTTCTCCGTTTGCTCTGGTGTAAACTCGCTTCGCTGCCACTTCCGGCGGTGCGTCAATCATGTGCACGTGAACTTCGTATCCGTTAGCTTTCGCTTGAGTGATCAAATCAATTACTGATTGCGCCGTTTTGCCGACTCCCTGCCAG
This sequence comes from Obscuribacteraceae bacterium (SeqCode), assembly GCA_044358055.1. Classification (GTDB taxonomy): domain Bacteria; phylum Cyanobacteriota; class Vampirovibrionia; order Obscuribacterales; family Obscuribacteraceae; genus JAIEPM01. The sequence goes on along the minus strand of JBIKOL010000183.1, from coordinate 15,719 downwards.
ACGATGTTATCGCCGTTTTTGAGTGCGCGGTCAAGCAGAATCTTGTACGCTGCACTTGAGTCTTCATGTACAGCCTGATTTCCCATTCCTTTATCGTAACCAGGAATTTTCGCTTTGATATGGTCAGAGTCAGGGGTCATCGCCCCGATTTCTTTTGCCAGCGCATCGGTTACACGCGATTTACCGGCGCCGCAATTACCGAGAAGAATATCAAGGCGGCGCCCTTTTACAGGTGCACCTTCCCCATACGCTTCATCAGCCAGACGTTTGATCATCTCCGGATCGGTCTCGCGGAAATTCGTCTCTTTCAAGTCCTTCTGAATGTCTTTCCACTCAGTTAGCGTTCTTATTTCATTTGGTTTGAACACCTTTTCCACTGGCTTAACGGGAGGGGCTTCACCAGGATTCTTCAGTTGATTTGCATCACGTGCGCTTACGCGTTCTATTGGTACTGTTTGAGATGCAAGCGGAGGACCTTGCACTTTTTCAGAAAGCATTCTCAAGCCCTTTTGACCGGCGGGCATCAATCCACCGATCATGGAGAAGCCTACTGCGGCTTCCGCCGTATCTTTCATGCTCGCGAGTCCATTTCCGCGCAAGAGGCTGTCGGTTTGTGCGCTCACGATGCCCGCCGGCACACCGGAAAGCATTCCAGCCCCGATGTCGTTTTTCAGAATAGTTTGGACGAATCCTGGCTTGAGTCCTTCTGCAAGCGATTTTGTACCCAACATCGAGCCCGTCAAGGTCATGAAGGTAGCACCACCCACTGCCGCATTGCGCAGTTTGGCGCCGAGTAAACTAGAGCCGTTCAGTGCTTCTTCCGGGCGAACAGGGGTCAACAAACCATTGTATGCGGCACCAGTCAGTCCTGCACTGGCAAGCTCCAGGCGTCCTACTTCGCGCAGCCCGGTCGAGCCGAGTTTGACTCCGGCTTCGAGCATCAGCCTGGTGTCGGCACTGAGCATGCGTTCGGAAAGCATCGCCCGGCTGCCTTGATGCAAGACAAGAAGGTAGGGCAAAGCGCCAACAGCGGCGCCGGCTTGCTGTTGCAACCAATCACCGCTTCCGAATTCAGCTCTCTGCGCTTCAGGAATGAGGCGCAGATTTGGCAGCAAGTTGCTGCCCGTCGTTTTATCAATCACTTGTGACACCGCATCCACAGGACCCTGAACCAGGGTATGGGCGGCAGCGTTTACGAAAGGATTCTCAAGAATTTTGGCGGCACTAGACTTCTCTGTGGACAGTAAGTCTCCACCTTTGGTCAAGCTAGGCAGTTGACTGTCGGACATATCTTAAACCAAGGCTCCTCATTTAAGCCTCGTAGCCTTAGCGGGTACGCTATTCAACGGATCGCTACGAAGCACACTGGGATACAATCCTCAACTTCATTTTCTTGGCCCTGCCTGGCCGCTCTGCCCCTCGCAAAGCATCGATTAACTCGACTTCATGATGATATATCACGAGATTGTCACAGTGAATGGGGATTCTACGAAGGATCTTTAGCTTTACACCAGCTGAGTTCACCCCAGGGGACGGTTTAAGCCTCGGCCTTTATGCCCGTTGAATAGACTTCTTCGATGAGGGATAGATCCTCGTCGGCAGTGCTTTGTGTTTTGCCTGCCAGCAAGCGCGCCCAGTCGATTTTTGCAGTGTATTGCATGGAAACGAACAAGGTCGCAATCGACAGGCACGTAATTATCAATCCAGTGAATTGTTCAAGAAAAAAGGAGTACGAAAACAACACCAGATAGATGAATTGTGATATTCCAAGCTGCAGCACAAATTGCTTGTCGGCAATGATTCGTGAAGCATACGTCATCGCAAGGAAGACTGAGACAATCGAGCAAATAAAGAAGCTCCATTCAAGCGGGATGTGATCTACGGAGTACGCGAGGAGTAAGTGGAAACTGAAAAACGCGGCGCCGATGAAGAAGTAATGCATTGGGTGGAACTTTATGTTTTTCACCGTGCTGCATAACCACATCACATAAAAGAAGAAGAACAATGAAACCCGCCATTATCAAATTCCTCTTTTCAGAGTTAGCCTTGTTCGGTCTCTCAATCATAAGCAGGCAAGTTTAAAGGAACTGCTTCCTTTGTAAATTGCTTGATCGATAAGGGTAAATTGAACTGAATTTATCGTTGCTTGATTGCTCTAATGTGTGCGCAAGGGCGGCCAGTCCAGTCTTTGCCTTTAATCTGTCCAAGGCACATGCTGTTCGGCAGGTAGTCTGCTGTGATTCGTGGATCCCCTGGCTTGAAGAACCAGCCCTTTATTTATTCCCTTTTCCAGAAACCGCACCCAGCGTTGCGGCTGTACCAAGGTCTGGACGAACAGATGGAATCCATGCGTCCGGACTGAGGTCACGCATCGGGCTTTCCATAAGAGATGAAGGCATACGGAAGCTGCCGCCTGTACTATTCTTGCTCAGGAAATCGAGCAGGAAATTGCGCGATGAGCTCGAGGGCAAGTCTGACGGCGACATCATAATGGATACTGCAGTTGGTTCCATTTTGCCACCATAAACCCAGTATTGAGGACCCAGATTCTCAATCGAACCACTAAGTTGCTTTAGTGGTATCAACGGAGTATTGCCCCAGCGTCCAAGCAAGTGAGTAACTGTCATTACGGTGTATTTTTTCGCTGGATCGATCGGTACATATTGCCCCAGACTCTTATCAAAGATTTCTACTGCAGATACTCGATCATAGCTGGGCATAGAGCGGTCTACATTGAAGCGTAATTGTCCTGCAATTATATTTTTTCCGGATACATCTGCTGATTGCAGTGGAGGTACTTCTCTACGGAACGAACTGATCATATTCCATGCTTGCTGCATTAGATTTTGCGGTCGTTCTGCGGCAGGAAGATCATGCACTCCATATGAAAGTGCTTTTTGGATTTGCTCGCCAGACATTTCAACCAGCGTAGGTTGATTCATAAACATGGTCTGCAAAGTTAATTCGTCAACTTGACCTGCAGGCAGACCGGCACGGATGCCACCACTTTGAACCAATACCGCATCGACAGAATCACCTAATTTTGCTAATCCTTGTGTAGCTCGAGCTGCATTGACCTCTGGAAGCGCTTTGTCTCCGCCTTCTTTGAACGCGTTTACGAGCAGATTCGCAAGTGGTGTTTGTTTGCCGTAGTTACCTCTGATACCATTTAGCGGAACTTCTGTTGCAACATCAATTGGGTGGCGCTGGCTCATTTGCTTCAGCAATGTTTGCCCGGCACCTGTGCTTTGCATGTGGCTTAGGATGGCATCCTGTGCGGATTGCATCGGAGCCACGTTTTGATCAATTACATGCATTTTGCCGGAACTCAAATAGCGATTAATTGATCCATCCTTGTTGAAGACAAGTTTGGTTTCGCCAAGCCATCCATAATCGTGTCCTGCTTGAGTTACTAGAACGTCAGAGCCAGTAGCTTTATTTCGTGCAAACAATGGAAGTGGTTCTAGATCATGCGAGTGTCCACCAATTATTGCTGCAACGCGAGGTCCTTCCTGAGCAAGTTTCAGGTCCTCAGCACGACCCATGTGGGACAGCACGATGACTTTGTCCACACCTTCTGCTTTTGCTGCATTCACTGCTTGCTCTAGTGCTTTTTGTGGATCTGATACCATCACCTGACGCAAATCAGCCATTCGTTTTTCTGGATACAAACTGGCGAGGTCCGAAACCAGTTTATTGCCGGGATTCTGCGCAGCGATTTCCGCAAGTTTGGCTTCCGGGTGCTTGCCCGCAACCTGCAAAAGGTTCTTCATTGCCTGAACGCCTTCATCGCTCAAACCGTTGGTATATTTTGCCAAAACTACCGATTCAACGCTTGCATTTAGGTTGGCTTGTGGGCTGGCTTTTTGTACACTTTCGAAGAGGCTCTTTATCGCAGGGTCCGATGCTGCGGCGTCCTTCATTTCCGAGAGGCTCATTTTGCCGAAGCGATTCATCGCAACGGCAAGATCAACGTCGAGCAATTTTGGTGTGGCACCTTGCAATGCGTCTGTGACAAGCCCTACCATTGCGACTTTGTCCCCGGTTTTGGGATCCACAAAAACTCTATAGGGCTTGTAGATTCCCTGGCTGCCAATGAAGTTTGGTTCGAGCAGATTTTGCACGTTTGCCGCAACACCTGGCAGCTCTCTGCCACTGCTTGCTTGCAATTCTGAATTGATCTGGGTCATGTTGGCGACCCATTTTTTTACATCTGCGGGGTATCCGCGCATTCCGGTGTCAACAATGTGATTGCCAGGAACTGATGCATCAACTTTCAAATGTTGCTGAATAACTCTTTGTTCAAGCTCACCAGTGTTACTCACCGTAGCCGCAGCGTTTCCTGAATGCGCGTCGCCGAGATCCAAAACCACGCTACTTGTGCCTGATTTGTTGCTCGCGGCGCGAAGTTCTTCGGCTTTGCCTGCGACTTGCTGGAGGGTAGAACGGTCGCCGAGTACTGAACTGTGTCCGTCATTGAAGTGATATACATCAAGTGAATAGCGGCCTTGTTTTCCAAGAACGGCTGCTTTAGTTATTCCCGCAAGCTCACGGGCGTTCCACAATGCTGTTCCGCCGCCAAACAAGATGCCACCAAATGCGCCACCGAATAATGTGTTCTTACCTACGTCCAGTCCTGTTTTCTTCCAGCCGTCGAGTGTGTTTAGTTTGTCGAAATTGTTGGACAGTTCATGCGGAGTAGACCATAGTAATGTACCTGTGGTACCACCAACGACACCACGCAATGTGTTATGTAAAATGCGCTGTTTGAGGTCGCCTTCGAGAATTTTCTTGCCTTGTTGTTCGAGCAATTCCTGGCTCAGGTGCATTCCCGATGATTTCCCGAGCTGTGTTTTCCAGGTCCTGGAGAATGCTTCTTCGGCTTTCACCGCGCCGACGGCGGCCAGTGCATCAACTCCACCCCAGGCAAGATCTGCCAGTCCGGTGGTTCGGTGTCCTGGATCGAGCAAGAGCATTTCAGTGCTGCCTTTTGTGGCGAAGCGTGTTACGCCACCTGTCAAAATTGCGGCGCCCGCTTTAGCAATCAAGCCGTAGCGAGTTTTGCCCAGAGCATTGTCTGCAATAGACCACGCCATCGTTCCCGTTATGCTCGCAGACATGGTGCCGACAAGATTGGCGATGCCCTGTTTTGCTTCAACGCCAAGCCAGGGCTTGTTTTCTGTTTCAAGCAAGTTGCTTGAAGTTAAAGAAACCAGATTCTGAGGGCGTGTAAGCTGCGCCTCATCGTTCAGCTTTTGTCTGGCTGTTAGGCCTTCGGAATTTTTTGATTCAGCGTTTGATTCTGCTGAAGAGTCACCTGGCACGTTTCGATCCTCGCAAGTATACGGCTCGGCGCAACTCCGGCGCCATACCTCTACTCCACCTTCTGGACCCTTCCAACTCACTGCAGATTAGTGCATATGGCAGGGCTTGTCACTGGGATAATTACGTAGGCCTGGCGCCTGGGCGCTGCGCCTATCGGCTGCGGTCTGAAGTTTCTCTTTTCGTCCGCTGAACAGTCCAGGTGCGACGCCATGCGCCGCCCGCCAGTTGAAATCTTTTTTCTTTTCGTGCAACCGAAAGCTTAGAAAGCCATTAGCGATACAGGGCTGTTCACTCACGCTATCTTGACCTAGCGAACTTCGATTTCGTAGGTAATTTTGGTTTCGCCGTTTGCAGGAACCTTAGCACTGAATTCAAAAGTGTGCGAGTCCTTCTTTGCGTATTCCATGCTTGAGTTCAAGATGGTCCAGTCACCATAGGAGTGTTCTACAGCGGTAATCGTGACGTCGCTGTCCTTGTGATTTCTCAGGCTGATTTCGTAGGTATATCGCGAGACACGATCGCTCACACGAGTGTAGTTTGTCTGCTTGTGTTCGCCAACGAGATCAAATGCATCGCCGATATAAAGGCGCACTTTCTCATCGCGCGGTGTGTGATCGATGAGATCTTCCCCTATGAACTGAAGCGCCCCATCCTGATCTTTCTTATAAACGCGAACCTTGCCTTTAGGCATTGGAATGCCGAGGTGATTCTTTTCACTATTTGCTAATTCGAATTTGACTTGAACCTTCTGTTCTGCGTTGCTATTACCGTTCCAGTAATAGTTATTCTTGTTCGGTTCGTAGATAAACATTTTGCGAATTGGAATTTCCGAGGCATTGAACAAACTCATTTGTTTGGTCTCGTTTTCGGCAACTGTAGTTTTCCCTTTCAAACTGTAAAGGTGATACTCCGCAAATGACTGCTCCTGAAATTGTGGTTCGGCTGCCGCTCCTCTCATGGCAGATTTCATCATGGGAGCCATAGGATAAGCTTGTGCTTGCTGAACTTTATGCACATCACCTGCCATCAATTTCAGTGCAGCATCTTTGTATGTAGCGCCGGACTTATTGTCGATAGTTACCCAGCTGGTCAAATCAGACTTATCGTCGTCTTTATTGACTATGGCAACATAGTCGCATTTCCAGTTAATGCCGGCTGTCTGGTAGGCAATTTCGGTGCGATGTTCACCAGCCTTATCTGCTTCGAGCTTCCATAGAAGCGAAGGTTTAGATACTAACCCTTCTGGCAGTTCGGCTAGAGTGATCTGCCCAGAAGGATTCAGAACGATGCCTTCGCTGGTTTTCAAAACAATACCTTGAGACTGCGTAGAGTAACCGCCTGATTCATTGTAGACACGTGATTGCGGAGGGTTAAGCAGTTTGCCTGCAATTTCGTCAACGCCTCCATTGCCGCGATACTGTTTGATTTTTAGTTCCTTCCCCACGGATTTTGAAAGAATCGTATTTTGGTCCATCAAATCGTATTGATAATTCTGCTCTCGCACTGCCACTGAATTTGGTGCGGTCAGAGATTGAAAGCTAACCGATGTTGGGTCAATAGAGCCGGCGACGTCTTCAAAACGCACATGATTGATACCCTGATGCAGGTTAATTGTGCGGATGTCTTTCACCAGTCCGAAGTTCTGGTTGTAAATGGTAATGCTGACTCCCTGTGAATCTGAAACTTTGAGCTCTTCGACAGCTTGAGCGGACAATGTCGTTATCAAGCCCAGGAATGCCATGGAAACTGCGATTCGTACTGCGGGTCTCCTTGCTGCGGGTCTCCTTGCTGCTGTTCCTGTCGCTAGCCCTGTCAGTGTTGCTTGTCGGATTTTACTCATTGTTGCCAAGAAATGCCGCATACCAGATTCCTCAAATGCCAGAGGAGCTAAGTATAATACCTGGCTCAAATCGCTTCTAGCGCAGCTCAGGAATATCCCAGCAATTTTGATGGCAAATGGATTTTTGCGCGCAGATGTTTATTAATGTACAGTTTGCAATGTGAAAAGTATTAGGCACTTGCGTGAATTCTGTTAAAGCAATATTCGATGCATCAACAAGGCAAAAGAGGCATTATTAAGTCAAGAAATAAGTTGGTGCTATTCCAGTAAAAAGATGGATCATTTCTGACGCTGATCACTCAGAGACGATAGCATCAACTTCAATCTCAACAAGCATGTCTGCATTAATGAAACGATGAATTTCCAGCATCGAGGTTGCCGGTTTGATTTGCCCGAATACTTCAGCATGTGCCTTGGCAATTCTTTCCCAATCGCCGATATGCGTAACGAATATTCTGGTGCGAACAACATCGGTTAATTTCGCGCCCACGCTAGAGAGTGCTTTCTCGATGTTCGTTAAAGTCTGCTGCGTTTGATGGTAAGGGTCGCCTATGCCAATGAGCTTCCCGTGCTCATCTGTTGCAGTGGTCCCTGAAATGTAGACGAAGGGACCCTTGCGCACCGCGCGAGAATAACCTACTAACGGCTCCCACTCAGTGCCGGATGAATAGTTTTGTCTTAGCATTTCAAGTACACTCGCTGCGATCAAAGGTTGCATCTTTATATCATATGGCAAGTTTAGAAAACAATCTGCACCGCAAAAACTGCATCATTGTGCAGTACGCCCTACGTGACGGGTGCAGCAGAATTAGGCACTTGCGTAATTCGTTTTCGGGGACGCACCTTAATTTGACCTTTGCTTCTGGCTAATATCTTCAGCATGGGAGGGCATTACACAAACTGGGCTGGAGGAGCAATAATGCCAAGTTCTGAACATTACAGCAAGGAAATTGAGCGCAATACTGATAAACAGTCTTCTGCTGATCACAGTGAAACAGATAAAGAAGCGCGAGAAAAATTGTTTGACGACGCCTGGGGATTGCGCAGAGAAGAGCAAAGCAAGCCAACGCTTGCTGATGAAACCTCCAAAGAAGAAAAACAAAACAAACCTTCTGATCTAAATCAGCCTCTGAATAAACCTAAGTCTGAAGATACTAATCAAAATACCGAAAAAGATAGTTCTGAAAAAAGCCTTTATAAGTCGGCTGAAGAGACTCGACCGCTGAGCACTGAAGTAGTTGCAAAAGAAGCGAAGGTTCTGCAAGATCTCGCAGACAAATTGCTGGCGGGTGATAACCCTAAGGAAGCATTCGAAGCCTGGCACGCTGAGCTCTTAAAGCTGGCAAAGCACGGTTTCGGCTCGGTCGGGTCTGTTTTTCAAAAAATGAAGGACAATAATAAGGAAAGCTGGAACCCGTTCAAGGATGATGTTTACCTCAATAAGTTAGAAAATGGCTCAATCCAAATCGAGATCACTCCCGGTGTGATTGAAGGCGCTTTCCTTGTTAATTACAGAAACATCGGCGGTATCATAAACGCAGACGGTAGCGTTTTTTCTTCTGCTGATTTAAGTCGTCTTGGTGGAAATAACGTCTCTGAATTCAAGCCGCATTCGTATCTAGACGTTCCACCGCTTCGCTACTAAGCAGGACGCGTCGACAATCTGGGCTATAGGGATCTTCCTGAGAGCTCAGCTTCCCAGGCGGCTTCTGGACCGGCACTTCTTAACCGGCAGCAAATTCCGCCAATTTTTTTGCCATCTCAACGTCCATTTCATGGCCGCCTTTGATGCTGATGAAGCGCGCCTTCCAGCGTTGCGGATTTACTCCAGCAAGAATTAGATCCCCGATTAAATCGAGGAGCTTGTGACGCACCGGTTCATCCTGCCAACGCAGCTCTTTGCTAAATCCATCAGCAGTCATGCTAACAACTTCATCTGCAATGCCCAAGATCATGTGTTCTTTCTCGGAACCAAAAGTGCGTGCATCAGTGATTTCTCGCACGCCCTTGCTGCTATCCCATGCTTGCCAGCATTTCCCGATTTGTGGATGATCCCAATCCATCATGTAATTGACACTGAAGCGCTCATCAGGAATTGCCATCAGAATGCGATCGCCTTTCTTAATGATGATCGGTTCTTTTAGCTCAAGATCAGCGACTACATTTTTCTTTTCCCAGCCGGAAGACTCGAGCAAGTCGACCCAGAAATTGGCACTCCCATCGCCCAGTGGAATCTCAGGACCGCTGACATCGATGAGCAAATCATCCAGCCCCCAGAGCGCTACCGCGCACAAAATATGTTCCACAAGGCAAAGTCTGTTTGCTCCGGAGCCCAGTGTGACGTTGCGCAGAGTGTTAACTACGCTGGCTGCCGTTGCAGGAATGTCGATGCTGGCGTTTTCAATTTTCTTATCAGGAATGCGAAAAATAATTCCGTGGCCGGCTTCTTTTTTCTCAATTGAAATGCGAATACTTTGCCTGGATGTAATACCCTTGCCTTCATATGAAACGGCAGCTGCGCCTATAGTGCTGGTCATGATTATCAGGACTCCTTGCCGGACGTTACAGGTTGAGCCTTATTCAACGCTGCTTCCAGTTCAGCAACTTTCTTTTTGAGTTTTCTCAGATCGTCATAGATGTCCGGAAGCTTTCTCATAAGAACAGTCTGCTTCATAAATTCAGTATGTGGTGCGGCCGGTGTACCAGCGACAACCTGACCAGGTTCAATGTCTCGCATCGCTCCAGATGCACCTTGCAAAATCGCATCTTTGCCAATGACCAGGTGGTCCGACATACCTGCTTGACCTGCAAGTACGGCACGATCGCCGACAATGCATGAACCAGCCACAGCCACTTGCGCGACGATCAAGCATTCTTCTCCAATTTTGCAATTGTGAGCAACCATTACCTGATTGTCGATTTTTGTTCCTCGTCCGATGCTGGTAGCGCCCATGGTGGCACGGTCAATCGTGGCGCACGAACCTATTTCTACATCATCTTCCAGAATAACTGTTCCAATTTGCGGGATCTTTAAGTGCGGATTGGAGGCATCGACCAGGTCGAAATTGCGCTTTAGACGACGCTCCAGGTTCGACTCTTTCTCCGTAACGTAAGCGAATCCGTCGCTGCCAATTACAGCACCTTGCTGAAGAATGACTCGATTACGAATTTTGATGTGATCTGCAATCAAGCATCCTGGATAGAACAGGCATTCTTTTCCGATTTCCACCTGCCCGCCTATAATGCAGCCGGCCATGATTTTTGTTTTGTCACCAACGACAGTTCTCGGTCCGATTACAACATACGGGCCAATCGCCACGTCTTTGCCGATTTCCGCACTGGGGTCGATTACGGCAGTTGGGTGAATGCCTTTTTCAGGATAATATCGCTTGGGCTGAAAGAAGTTCAGAACTTTGCGAACAGCCAGCAGCGGTCTGTCCACATAAATACATGGCGTAGAACATTTCGTTCCAGTCGGCAAAATCTTGATCGAAGCTTTGCAATCTTCAACCCGATCCAAAATTTTCCCGTCAAACAAGAAAACCACTTCGCCTTCTTTTGCTTCCATTGGAGCGAAGCTGACGCTGTGAACTTTCACATTGCGATCCGACTGTACTTTGCCACCCACTAGCATTGCTATTTCATGGATGCCAACTTCTTTTGGAAGTTTCATAGAACTGTTCTCCGATAACTTTTCAAATCAAATCATCAAATAACAAGCTGGCAATGCCTACGCACCGCCAGCCTGTGTATAACCGTTTCTTGACTTACTTCTTAGGTGCAGCTGCAGTGCTTGTTTTAAGTCTGCTCAACACGCCGTCGGTGATATCGACGCCGCCGAAGAGGACAGCTTGTTTCATGAGCACAACATCAACTTTGTGTGAAGCTGCTTCAGCTTTGATGGCTCCATCAATTTCTGATTCGAGGCTGGTTTCGATGCCTTGAATGTTTGATTGCAACTTTTTCACTTCGTTGTCAATTTCAGTTTGAAGGCGCTTTTGAAGAGCTTCAAGCTCTGCTGCCGGCTTGTTTGCCTTCTTGGCTTCTTCGTACTGCTTGTTTGCATTTTCTACGAGCTTTTGGACTTTTTCTTCGCCCTTTTTAAGATCGTCGAAAGCTTGTTGAGCTTTGGTGTAGCCGTTAACTACTTTGTCACGGTCAATAACGCCGATAACTTTGGGTGTGGAGCCGGTGACTTCAGCGTAAGCTGGGGCCGAAACGGCCGTGGTCAGCAACGCACTTACGGTCAGCAGCAATGCCTTATGAGAGTGAATCATTCTCTTCTCCAGAAATACTATTTTGAAATAGCAGGGCTTATCATCGAAGGGTCAGTTTACATCATTGTAGGCAGTGCTGCCACAATTTGTGTTTAAGCGCTGTTACGTGAATTCTCGGCCCAGAGTAAGAAGCATATTGTTTTTGTCCTTCTTCAATATATATCGTTGAATCTTGGACACCCCGAAAGGAAGCCATTCTCGAGAGGCTAAACGCAATTTGCCGTATTCCAGATGCCTGATGGAAATCGCTTGGATATTCAGCAGAGGATGTTTCCTCTCGACAACAAGAATTCTAAAACTTATCTCTACTAGAGCTTGAGCGCACTTGTTGAGCACACTACTGGTAGTTGTCACCAAAACCAAAGGTCATACGTGGCATGAACCGTGCGCCGGTCACTGGTGCAACCAGAGGTAAACCGTAATTGACTCTGACCAGACCCAGATAAGGCACCTTGAAGCGCATGCCTATGCCGACTGCCGCCCCCATGCTCATTCTGCCATAGAGATTGTTATATAAGGAATTGCCTCCCACTCCACCGGCATCGGCGAAGAAGACCATTTTTACATTCTTGTGGACTCCGTTGAGCAGTGCTCCTCCGGTTGAGCCCGGGCTGCCTTTTGGCAGCGGCAGAGGCATACGAAATTCAGCTGATGCCATCAACATATTTGTGCCGCTGCCCAATTGAGAAAACATCTGGTAGCCGCGAATGCCGTTGAATCCGCCCATATAGTAATTGGCGAATGAAGGCATGCCGCCGAGACTGCTGCCGCCGTGGATATTGAAAGCTAATACTTTGTCCTTACCAACAGGTACGTATTTGCTTGCGCCACCTTGTAGCTTGAAGAAGCTTGAGCCATTGAGCGCAATGTTTGGTCCTGCCGAAATTCTGGTTACACTTCCTCTTGTCGGATCAAACACGGCGTCGCGTGTATCGCGAACCAGAGTCGGATTCACGCCAAAATATGTGCCGCCTTGCAATGCCTTATTCCGCACCCCGTTGGCAAAGTTAAGTGCGTTCAGGTTGTTTGCGTAACCTCTTTGTATGGCGCGATTAACTATATCGCTAGCCGGGGTCAAATTTTGCACGCTCTTCAAGAATGTGTTTTCACCGAGGAAGCCGAGGTTAGCACTCCATTTCTCGTTGAGTTTGCGAGTGAAGTTTACGGTCATACCCGTGGACCGCTGCATTGAATTATCAACCATCATGCTGCCCAGGTTATTGGCAAATGGCGATACTGAAAGTGCGGTGTCCGTGCCTCGGAAATGCGGGTCCATCCATGTCAATTGAGTTTGATATGTTTTTGCATTCGGGATGAACTGTTGCCCGCCGTTATTCATGGTATTGGTGAAACTTCCAAACAAGCCAGAGCCCATCTGGCTGTTGAACTGCAAGACCTGTCCTTTACCACGGAAATTGCTGTCGCCGAAATTGAATGATCCGAACGGACCTGCAAGAGCATCAATACCGCCGCCCATTCCGATAGAGCCTGTGCGTTTTTCATCGACTTCTACTTTAAGATCGTATTTGTCAGGGTCGCTTGTCGAAGGGCTGAGGCTACGTTTGATGTCCTGGAAATAGCCGTTTCCATAAAGTTTACGCAAATCCGCGGTCAGTTGTTTCTCGTTATATACGGCGCCTGGTTTGAGTTTGATTGAATTCTTAATGATATAGTCTTTGGTCTTTTTATTGCCGACTATCTGAACGCTATTGATTGTGCCTTCATCAATTTGAAGGTGGACGCTGCCGTCCGGATCATCCTTCACATCGACAACGCGAGCCAGTGTATATCCCTTTTCGTGATATGTCTGCTCGACCTTATCGATTGATTGAGAAAGTTGGGTGAGGTTTTGCGGCTTGCCCAGCTGATCGGAGAAAATCTTCGAGAGATCTTCGTTCGACATTACTGTATTGCCTTGGAAGGCAAATTCAGTTACTGGTGCATTCTCTTGCACGCGTATTTTTAGCAGTACGCCGCCGCTGGATAGCTCAGGTACAGCCTGCAAGCTGCGGTCATCAAAATAACCCATGCCGTTGACGGCTTTAAGATCTTGAACAACTTGCTCGCGGTCAAATTTATCGCCAGCCTTGGTTTTGATTACATTGAGAATATGTTCTGATGGAACCAGGCGATTGCCTTCTACCTGAACGCCTTCAACAGTAAGGTCTTTGCCTGCGAGTTGATCGCCTGGAGCTCTGCTGGGGCTGTCGCTGCTGCTGGCACCAGATATGGTATCAGCTTGTTTGATAGAGGTGGCTGATGCTTCACCTGAAAGACTAGGAACCTTGAATGGCCCGTCCTGGGCTGCAGCCGGCAAAATCAGGCCGCCAAAGGTGAACGCTTGTACCGTAATCGGCACAAGAAGCAGAGTGGTTGCCTTATTAAGAACTCTGGAGGACCGGTTAAAACCCATCATCACTTTCTTCTAGACATTCAGGGCGTCATTCTATCACGACCGGATTACATGCCAAGGTGTTTCTTGTTCATGTATTAGAATTCCTCAAGCTATTATCGCTTGCTTTAGAGCTTAGCATCCTGCTTAGATCCATCTCAAATTTCTGAGATGCCGACTGATAGAGTTATTTTGGTTTCCAAGTTGTCGGCGCAAAATATGCTGAACATTCATTTATCTGTCACATAAATTTGTGTTTCTCATTTCTCTTCCTGCAGCTGAATGCTAGCGCAGCTAGCCTTTCATTTCTTCGAGTTAATCCTGTGGACCTTGCACTAAATACGGTGCCTATTGTCTGAGGCTTGAGGGATCTAACCGCAAAATTGTTAGAACGCGTATTCCCGGGAGCGCCGGCAGCCTGCCGGCTTATTCTCCGGCAAGATCGTTCTTGCTTTTTATAAGCCGGCAGGCTGCCGGCGCTCCCGGGATTAGAGCTTTTCGGCAAGGGCGAGGGTTCGTTTATAAATAGAATCCGCGTTTAAGCGTTTGCATACCGCCTCGAATTCAGGCGTGGGACCCTTCCAGCGAAGATCCTCGACGGAGTCAAACACAGGAACATCCAGGCGCAAGGTGGCTAACTGCCGAAACAACATAGCATCTGCGCGATTTGCTGCAATTGTTTGCGCCAGTTTAGGATAGCCGCTTATGTCCTTATTCCATTTTGACGCTTCATCCGGTATTTCTTCCAAATGCTTATAAATGGAAAGAACCTTCGCCACAGTCTTCGCCCCCCAACCTTTAATGCCGGGATATCCGTCGGCGCTGTCACCTACAAGAGCAAGATAATCGGGAATAGATTCCGGCGGTACTCCAAATTTTGCAATCACGCCTGCTTCATCTATCACTATATCCCTGCGGCGATCTAATTCAACAACGCGATCATTTTTCACGCACTGGCAGAGGTCTTTATCTGGTGTGCAAATATAGACGCGATTGACGGAACTGTCTGCATCAGCTTTGTGAGCAGCTGCCGCTAGCGCATCATCAGCCTCGAATTCCACCATGGGCCAGAGTTTGACGCCCATTTTTTCAAGCGCATCTTCCAAAATTGGAAATTGAGAATAGAGCGCAGGGTCGATACCTTCCCCCGTCTTGTATCCGTCATAAAGATCGTTTCGAAAAGATTCTATTATGCGATCAGTCGCGACCCCGACGTAGAGCGATTTCTTTTCCAGGATCGACAAAACCGACGATATCACGCCGCGACAAGCGCCAATTTCCTGTCCACTTGCATCTTCCGCCGAAGGTACAGCGAAATAATGCCTGAACAATTCATACGTGCCATCAACCAGGTAAATGTCCTTCATTTGAGTACTTCCTGTGTTTTTGAATCTCCCATGGTAGGGGCGCCTCACGGGCGCCCAGGAGATATCTTTCTGGGCGCCCATGAGGCGCCCCCTACCATAAGAACCACTGCATTTCTTTTCTTGCACACTTTAAATTATCTGCTGTTCAGCCAGCCTCCGCTGAATCCACTCTTCTTCAAGCCCTGAACAATCACATCGTTTTTCTTCATGAGGTTCCACAAGAAACCACTGCGATAGTTCTCAATCATGATTACGATAGGACCCTGGTCGATTCCCAGAAACGCCGGATCAACCCAACCTGAGGGTTTGCTTTCATCAAAGGATGGATTGAACGCATCATAGAAGCCGCAATCACCCCAAATTTCTGGGCGCTTCTTTCTCCATATCTTCAATGTATCAAGCACCATATCCGGTGCGTATGGAACAGAAGCGGCAATTGCGGTCGGCGCGATGGTGCCATCGTCGCACTCCTCTGGTGGCAATCCGCGGGCAGAATATCCTCGAAATTCCACTTCTTT
>JBIKOL010000266.1:0-4900 GCA_044358055.1 Obscuribacteraceae bacterium (SeqCode) | reverse complement strand
ACCTGGTGCAACGACAGAACCATCTTGATTGGTTTTGCGGCTGAACACCACACCGCGATCTTGCTCTTTGACGCGCAGTTCAACATCGGGAATTGCTTCGCCATTGTTGTCTTTTGCGTTAAGCAAAATGCGGAATTGATCTTGATCGACCATCCAGCCGAGATTGACTTGAACGCTTGCGCCACCCATGTCTTGCTGGAAGGTTCCAAGTGAAACCATACGTGAACCGACACCCCGAAGGGCACCGGCTGGCACCATTTGCTGCCATGCCATCGTGGCAAGCATGTCTTGCCATGTGCGAACTGCCGCATCTCTGCCCGCACCAACGAGGTCGCGCAATTTCAAGGCAGTAGAAGCAACTGGATCGGCAGCTTCTGCAAGCAACTTCACAGTCACTCGATTCAGAATGCTCTGATCCTTTTCTGAAAGCTCGATATATTCGGATGCCGCCCACATGGCTCTGTCAAATGCAGTGTCTTCGCCAGGGAGTGGCAAACTATCGCCGTGACGCTGGAAAAATTTCGCCAGGTCGTTGGCAATAGCCCCTTCATCTCGGCTCTCGAGAATCTTTTTGAGTTCATCAATTGGGGTTTTCATGATCTGCTCCTAGATACACGATTGATCTCGTTCCATTCGTTCTTTAAATGCCCGCAGAGTTCGAACGATTTTCTTATCGACTGTATCTATACTTTTGGCGTCCATTTTTAGACATGAAATCAGATCTTCTCTTTTATACCCCTGTACGTACTTCAACATGAAGCAGGTACGGTGTATACCGGGCGGCAGCTCGTTCATAATCTGGTTGATTAAATCATTTAAAAGTGCTTTCGAGGCCGGATCCGAGTCTTCCCGGGTCCCCATTCCATACTCCCAACCAAAAACATCGTCGGCACTTCGACCATCGTCTTCGTCAAAAAGTGAATCAAGTGAGGTAGTCCTCCATTGACTACTAGGAGTGTCATCTTCTACAAATGTTTTTCCGGGAGCGACCCTGCCCAATTTCATGGACTGACCTTCAAAAGTGGCATCCTGATTGCTGTAGACAACTTCAGGACGGCGCTCGGGTAAGCCAGACTGAGCATCCCGCTTCTTTAATACGACTTTGTGGTAACGCTCAAGGTTTTGCGCAATGGCTTTATTACAGGCTCCCAGGCAATAAAGTGCCAGTTTCGCATCAGGATGCTGCGGGTCGAAGTGCTTAATCACCAGCACCAGAGCCGTTTGCAAAATGTCTTCCACATCCTCATCCGTGGCCAAACGAGCACGCGAGCGAATGTAGCGCATCATACGGGTAGGGGTAAAATCCATTTCCCCTTTCAGGAATTTGCGCGCTTCCCGGTCATTCATGCTTGTCCTGGTCTTCCATTCGCCATTCGCCTCAATGGCACGTTGATATGAACTCTATGCCCGCCCTGAACTATAGTAAATGCCATTAGCCTATTTTGTTGGACTTCCTTGGCTCTTGTGTGCAGCTTTTTCTTGCAATCAAAAGCCTGCACGAGGGTTTTTATACCGAATATATGCAGCCGCTGGCATTTTTGGAAATCCAAAAGATAAAAATCAGGGGTTCTCTGTTGAGAAGACCATCTTAACAAAATAAGGGCTGATAAGTATCAAATAATTAGCCGCGTGCACAAGCCTGTAAAGAGAGAACAATTGCTTGTTAGACTCTAATCCAAGATTGAGCTCTTAGTTAATTTCAGGGGCAGATGCCTCAGGTAGAATTGCATTTGCGTTCTGATGCTGTTCATTCATGTCTTTGACAGCGGAAGTTCCTGAAATCGCGGGCAAGACGCCCGTTTTCACAAACGGAATCGAATGGAATCAATTCAGGTACAGCAAAAACGCAGGCACTTAAAACCCCGTGAAGAGCGGGCGGACTTATCAAGTCTATCTCAAGGGATCATAGAGAATATATACCAGGCTATCACTGGTACTGCTCACATTCCAGGTCACTTCGTTCGTCGCGCCCTCGCAAATGGACTTTCTAAGCCTGAGTTGCAAGATGCAATCAGGTGCGCACGTTCAGCAAAAATTCTTCCAGACTACTTGCTTGCAGCATCGGAAAAGAAACGCGAAAGAGCTGTTCATTTTGATGAGCTCGGATTGAAACAACGAGCAAGAGAACTTTATTTGGAATCAGTTCTCTGGGCTTTGAACGCCGAGTTACTGATTCAAGATGATGAGAAACGGCAACTTGTCTGGGCCAGATACAGAGAAAGCTACAGGCGCGCCGCACCTTATTTTCACCATCCAGCAGAAGAAGTAGCTGTGCCTTATATGGCATCCAATTTGAGCAGCTACTTGCGCTGGCCGGCACCAGAAGAAACAGACTACAGTCAAAAGCTCCCAGTTGTTGTTTTGTTGAACAGCATTTTTTCTCCCAAGGAAGAACTGCATTATCTAGAGAATTCACTGCTTTCTCAGGGCTTTGCAACGCTCGCGGTGGATTACCCCGGCGTTGAAAAACATTCGGCTCAGGTTCCATCTAGTTTTGATGTAAAAGAACTAGCAAATTGCATTTATTTGTATTTGTCTTCCAGACCGGATCTCGATTCGTCTCGTATTACGCTCTATGGGCTGAGCCTGGGCGGAAGAATGGCTATTCACATGGCCCTTTCATATCCAGAACGTTTTTCATCACTGGTTTGCATGTCCACCCCCCTGGACTTGTTGAACGATCTCGACAAACTTGCGCCAGTATTTGCACGCGAACACATGGTCAGCACTTTTGCAGCAAGAACGGCTCTTTATGAGCTTGCCATGCATACGCAAATTGAAGAAGGCATTCCTTATACGCAATCGCCATTGCTCGTAATTGGTGGCGGCAAAGATAGGATTGCCACCGCTGATAACACCAGAACAATTTTCGAGCAGTCTCTGTCAACTGACAAGAAATTGATCCTTTGCCCGGCTGCTGGACATTGCCTTTACGAAATGATGCCCAGCCTCCGCTACGAAATCGCGCAGTGGATTAAGCAGCGACTGCAAGTATTTACCAACTGCCACTAAGAAGCAAAACAAGAAAATGCGCCTCTTGATCAGGCGAACCTGAGTAAGAGGCGCATCGAAGAGACAGCAAGCCGGGATCAGTTAAACTCGTTCGATGGTAACCGAGTTAATAACAATGTCTTTCAATGGACGATCGCGATGGTCTTTTTGGGTCGAGCCAATTTTTTTCACTACATCCATTCCATCAACCACTTCACCGAACACAGAATGCCTGTTGTTCAGGTGTGGTGTTGGTCCGAGAGTGATGAAAAACTGGCTTCCATTCGTACCCGGACCAGCATTTGCCATCGATAGAATTCCAGCTTTGTCATGCTTCAAGCTCGGATGAAACTCATCACCGAACTTATAACCAGGACCACCGGTTCCTGAACCAAGCGGGCAACCGCCCTGAATCATGAATCCGTCAATGACACGGTGGAAAATTAAACCATTATAGTAAGGCTTCTTTTCCTTCGCGCCAGTCTTTGGATTGGTCCATTCTTTTGATCCATCAGCGAGTCCTACAAAATTAGCCACCGTATTTGGAGCTTCCTTTTCGTGCAACTTAATAGTGAAATTGCCTTCGCTTGTATTGAAATTGGCGTAAACGCCAGGTGTTTTTGCAAATGCCATTTGTAACTCTCTGTTGTTTTATTTTACGTGCTGAATTGTGATCGACTTGATTACCTGGTCTTTGACTGGACGGTCTTGAGCACCAGTTTGAGTTGTACCAATTTTCTTAACGACATCCATTCCTTCAATTACTTCACCGAAAACAGAATGCCTGTCATTGAGGTGAGGAGTAGCTGCAAGTGTAATAAAGAATTGACTGCCGTTCGTATTTGGGCCCGAATTTGCCATGGAAAGAATTCCAGCCTTGCTGTGTCTGAGTTTTGGATTGAACTCATCGGCAAATTTATATCCCGGATCTCCCATGCCGTTCCCGAGGGGACAGCCACCCTGAATCATGAAGCCATCAATGACTCGGTGGAAAATCAAACCATTATAGAATGGTCTCTTGACTTTCTTGCCAGTCTTCGGGTCCGTCCACTCCTTAGTTCCTTCCGCCAAGCCAACAAAGTTGGCAACGGTGTTAGGCACTTCTTTGTCAAAAAGCTTGGCGGTAAAAGTACCGGCAGTAGTATTGAAAACCGCGTAAGTCCCAGCAGCTTTTGACGACCCTCCATCAGCAGCCTTACTGGCTTGCAAAGTATTGGCAGCTATCGAGCTGCAAGCAATAAACCCAACCAAAGCGCTCAGAGCCGCACGACGATTGATTAACATAGTCGCTCCTTTCTCCTGAAACAAGCTAGAAAAAATACACTGAGCGAAAATGCTACCACATTGGCACTCGCCCTGCAGGACTAAGACCAAAACGTGCAATCTATGCAACAGTTGAAAGCGCTCTTGGCTGGCCTTGTAGATTTATAGTGTTCGGGATGGAAGAGGCTGCCACACAACCCGCAACAGGAGCGAGTTCATGACGCGCGGAGAAGAGCGCAGTTTTGTGTACAGAAAGAGTAAGCTCAAGTTGATTGATCACGATGGAATCGTATTGCAAGTGGTCGTCAATAATTAGTCCGTCAATCTCGTGTCCGTACAAGCTGCTGAAGTGTTGGACGGCAAGCTGAACGGGGACTGTGAGGTAGTTAGAACATTGAACCAGCTCCACGTGGCGCCCGTGCTTTGCTAACCATTGGGAAATTATTTGTTCGTCTTGTGAGCCATAAATCAGGGCTATTAACTTTAGTTTCTTCATTTTATCCACCTGCACCATATTTGACACCACTGCAGAGGCAGATCCCGGGAGCGCCGGCTGCCAGCCCAATACCGTTAAGTTAAGGTTGTCAGCGTCAAGTCGACAATCCTGGAAATCCTTACTAGATGAGGGATTTACTATTTTGGTTTA
>JBIKOL010000044.1:0-54532 GCA_044358055.1 Obscuribacteraceae bacterium (SeqCode) | reverse complement strand
CACAGCGGACCAAGCACGCTTCCAAATGAGAAACAAGAGTCAATCAGTGCCGTAAGTTTGTCGCGCTTCTCGCCTTCTTCCATCATGCTCACAGGCAAGCTCAAAATCGCCGGGTTAAACAACGCACCAGCGATGTTCGACACAATTGCGCTGACCATGAGCAAAGTCAAAAGGTGCGAGTCAGCTTTGGTAAAGCTTGCTACCCAGGCGCAAAATACAAACAAAGCGCCGCGGAAAATATCAGCCCAGATAACAGTTTTCAGTGCACCCCAGCGTGCTATCCAGTGACCGGAAATGGTGGCAAGCAAGAAATGTGGTAGCGCACCAAAAGCAATGAACCAGGGGACCCACTTTGGGCTAAACTCGCTGGACAAAACCCAAATCATTCCGACAGACATGAGTTTGTCGCAAGCTTGCGAAATGAGCTGACCCCAGAAAACCTTCTGGGAATTGGCATCCTGAAAGACAAAGAAAGGCGATGCTTCTTTGGCTTTGGTTTCAATTGCCACAGCAAAATCTCCCAAGGATTTACCTCTTGATAAGTCCGTCTCCTTGGAGCCTGTCCCGCTTTCCGAAATCAGGCGCCCCCCGAATTCATCATATATGAGTACGCAATACCTTTCCTGGAGCCATACTTCCTTGTAAACTTTGACCAGTAAAGCTTATACGGCTTCTGGACCAGGAGTGCGCGTGAAGCATTTTTATATAAAAATGTGACACTGCGTATCAATGTATATGTTCATTACGAATGCGACTGTTGTTCTCAAAACTGAATCGGCGTTAAGATTCCGTCTCGGAAAATTAGCAGCGGCAATGTCTGAGAGCCATCGTATTGCGAGAGTACTTGATTTAGTTGTGTCGTCTGAGTGACTTCATTGCCGTCAACAGTGCGAATGACGTCGCCTTTTCTCAAGCCCGCACGGGCTGCGCGACTGCCGGAGCGCACGTTATTCACGACCACGCCTTCCTGCGAACCTTTTCCGCTGAGCCCATAATTTCCCATAGGGTCGGCAGACGAGGACGACGCTGGACCCTGTGGGTTAGGATTATTCAAGCGTTGAGCCAGTCGTGGGTCAAACGCTCCCTGTGGAGCGGCTTGCGGAGACGGCGTATAATCCGAGCCTCCAGACGATTGCATTCCCTGGTTTCCGTATTGATTCGGCGATTGGTATTGTTGTCCACTGTAGCCATTTTGCTGCATGGGCATCTGTTGTTGCTGCATCGGCATCTGTTGTTGCTGCATCGGCATCTGCTGTTGCTGCATCGGCATCTGCTGTTGCTGCATTGGCATCTGCTGTTGCTGCGATTGTTTCGGAGCGTGATAACTGAATTGCTGAGGGTCGGGCGGAATATAAGTACCACCTGAACTTTGACTCATTGCATTTTGATATCCGGCCTGATTGTATGGATTCTGTTGCATACCGGGTCCACCCTGGTACTGCCCCTGATACTGCTGTTGTTGGAATTGTGGATTGGGCATGCGTTGTTGTTGCTGCGGATATTGCGAAAATTGCTGCGGTGGCGCCTGGTATTGCGATGTCATTTGTGCTGGCGCCTGATACTGCCCTTGCTGCATCTGTTGTGGCGGCGCTTGATACTGCATTTGCGACATCTGTTGCTGAGGGGCTTGATATTGACCTTGCGGCATTTGTTGTTGCGTTGGTTTGCCTTGCTTGGCTATGGTTGTAGCAGCCACTGCAGGCGGTGCTTTCTTTCCGCCTTTTTCCTTTTTCTCCTTGCCCGTTCCACCTTGAGCAGGAGGTATTGCTGCAAGAGGCATCTGACCCATATTACCGGTGGGCGGAGAAAGCGCGCCTTCACTCGTCATGCCGCCATATTGCTGTTCTACACCCTGCTGTTCTTGCTGATGCTTAGCCATTTCTGCACTAAGCTCATTGTATGCTTTCATGTATTTCGGATTATTCGGCTCCAACTGAACTGCGAGTTTGAAGTACTCCATTGCATTGAAGTGATCTTTCATCATCAAATATGTAGTGCCCAGGCTGTATTTGACGGTAGCTTGTTTGGGATTTTTTGTTTCGAGCTCTTTGTACAGATTGATCGCCGAAATGTATTCGCCACGCTTGAATGCTGCCGCCGCCTGCTCGTTCAAAACTTTGTTGGGATCGTTATCAGCTTGCTTTATCTTATTGCCTACCGCAATGACAGCATCGGCATAATCTTTGTTGTCTGGCTCAGCCTGAGAAGCCTGTTGATAATGTTCCCGCGCTTCTTTCAGCTTCCCCTGCGATTCCTGAACAACGCCAATGCTGAAGTGCGCTGTTGCATTGTGGGGGTCCAGGCGCAAAACCTGCAAAAACCGTTCCACGGCTTCTTCTCCGTGCCTGCTTCTCCAGAGTTTGGCTCCCTCCTCGAGGAGATCTGACATTTCCTGCTCGCGAGCAGCCTGTACAGCGATGCGCTGTCTCTCCTTTGCCGCCTCAGCCTCTGATTGTTTATTTTGTGCCGGCGCACTGCCCGCAGTGCCAGTTCCACTCGAACTTGCCGCCGGTGCAGGAGCCGGCTTGCTGCTTGCAGGCTGATCTTTAGCTTCCTTTTCTTTTTGACGATCCGTCAATATTTCGTCCAACTTTTTCAGACGCTGGTCAACCGGGCCTTCTGCCGCATCTCCAAAAGTTCTTTCCTCAAGTCGCTTAACCCGCGCCTCGTCACTTTCGTCAGGAAAAGTGGCGAAAAACAACCACTTCTCCAGCTTCTCCAGAGTAGCGTCATTAGGACCGACCGCCAGAACCAGCTGGCTGCTTGTTGCAATTAATATCGATAAAGTGAATGCACAAAAGAGGTTTTTTCGACAGGCTTTTCTTATTGCGAAGAAACCCATTTACTTACTCTCTCCTGCGGATAGCGATTCGCGAAATTCCATGGCTGGAAATCTGCCTCGCCTGGCTGTTTAACGTGCGACTCCCATCCTTGTATAAGAGTCACGCTTTTGCGGACTGTCCCTGGCGGGAACGGAAGTGGACGTACTTCCATTAAAGAGGCAATTTGCAATCTATCATAGACTGGAATCCCTGAACTTTGTCTGAGAATCACATTGCCTATATGCCCATCAGCATAGCAGGTGAACTGGATTAACGCAGGTCGTGCCGTGTGGAATTGCATTGCCAGAACTTCTTCACAGCCTCTGAGAATCTCATGCCAGTGCGAAGCCAGGTGCGCTACCCAGGGAGACCAGTTAACGTTATATTCTTCAAGGTATGAATTCGGGCGGTCGTCATCGACGGTGCCGTTTTGCGGACGCATCGTAGCTTGAGGCAAAATTGGTTTTGGCGCTGGAATATTCCTCATTCCTGCCGGAACGCCAGGCAGCGCCGCGATGCGCGAGGAAGGCGGCAGATTAACCGGTATGGGTGCCATAACGTCGGCACCGCCAGGGTTTTGGGCGCCGGCTTGCTTCAAGAGCGTGTCCTGCATGCTGGCTGATAAACTGAATTTTGGCGTTTGACTGCGACTGGCGAAGTTTCCTTCCTGCGCGAACGCTGCATTTGATGAAAGCAGCAAGAGGAAGGCTAAAGCGCCCATGTACGCTTTTTGCGATTTTTGCTCAGAAGCAAAAGTAAGAAAACTGGCGGCAGAAAGCCAGCCTGCTGACATTAGATTCGTGATCTTTTTCAAAGCGGCCTGCAATAATGTTGGGGTGTATTCATTCGTTCTGGCTGGCTCACCAGATTAGGCCGAATGGCAGCAGCGCGGTAGGCGTAGCCTCTTAGCCCTAGCTGCATGGTCAGTATATTGACTTCCTCTTTTTTTGGCACTGGTGGGAATACGAATGAGCCGGAACAGGAGGGTTGGGGTACTGATGGATGACGGATCCCTTGTGGATCTTCGATGATGAATCCCTTGCGGGTCTTCGATTATGGATCCCTTGCGGATCTTCGATAAAGGATCCCTTGCGGATCTTCGATAAAGGATCCCTTTTGGATCTTTACGTGTAGGGGCGACGCCATGCGTCGCCCGCGATAGGAAGAGAAAAAGCGTGGAAGCACACAGGGGCGCTGTGAGGAAAAAGCATGCTTCTAGATGAAGAAAAACCACTAAGCGAGGATGAACTCGCCCACTGGCTCGCGTTCAGCCAGGTAAACGGTATCGGACTGAAAAAAATAGAAAAGCTGGATGAAGTTCTAAGCAGCATGGTTACTGCCTGGAGAGCTTCAGAGGTCGTGCTGAAACGCGTGCCACTTATGGGACCCGAGACCATAGCGTCTCTGGAAAAAGCCCGCAAAGAAATCGATCCATATAAATTGCTCGAAGACGTGAAAAAGGCAGGTGTGACAGCCTGGACTTTGAAGGATCCACATTATCCACTGCGCCTCAGGCACATCGATGACCCGCCGATTGTACTTTATGTCAAAGGTGAAATAGGAATTGAACACCTGACTCATACCATTGGTGTTGTTGGGACTCGGCAAGCAACTCAATATGGTAAGCGCCTGGCGGAGGAAACGGCAAAGGGTCTCTCTGAGCATGGTGTCACTGTGGTCAGCGGCCTCGCTGCTGGCATAGATTCTTGCGCGCATATGGGCGCGATCAAGGGAGGGACCCCAACCATTGCAGTGCTAGGTTGCGGACCCGACGTTTGTTATCCTCCATCGAATCAAGGCTTGTTCGATACGATCGTCAAGGAAGGAAAAGGAGTCACCATCTCCGAATATTTTCCGGGTACCCAACCGGAAAAGTTTCGTTTCCCTGCGCGCAATCGCATCATCAGTGGGCTGTCTGAGGCAGTGGTAGTCGTAGAAGGCGGGCTCGATTCAGGTTCGTTGATCACCGCCTACCAGGCATTCGACCAAAATAGATCTGTTTTTGCCTTTCCTGGACGAGTTGACAGTCCGATGGCTGCTGGTCCGCACAAACTCATTCGCGACACCAGAGCTCAACTTTGCACAAGCTACGAAGATGTTCTCGATGATCTGGGTTGGGTAAAAACGAAAGCGGGACCTGTTGAACGCGAGCGCCCTGCAGTGGTGCAATTATATGGAAGAGAACGCGAGATCTACGATCTAATTTCCACGGAACCAATACACTTCGATGTGCTTTGCGAAAAGAGTGGAATGGACGCCGGAGAAATGTCTGCAACTCTCACAATGCTGGAACTCGCTGGCTTAATCCTGCGCGAAACCGGCGACTGGTATCTGCGCAATCGATAGAACGCTTCCGCGTCTTGAGTAATGGTTGAAATTCCCCTGGGATCGCGGGCGTCCCGCCCGCTTCTACCAGCGATCTTGTGATCATTTGGATCAGACTATGAAATGCAGCGTATCTCAAAACACTGTGCTATATTCCTTTGCGCCTCGCGACGAAAGGAATCCGCAGATGAAGAAAAAGTTGGCAATCGCTCTTGCAACAACAATCGTTTTTGCATCAATGTTCACTTCACCCGCCGCGTTTGCTAAGAGATGGACTGTGACTGAACGACTTCAAAAGCTCTCGCAAGAGATTGATGCAGGACGCAAAGCAAACGAACTTACAGTAAAGCAGCAAGATAACTTAAAGAAAATGGTTGGCGATATCAATGCAAAAATTGACAAAATGCAAGCCAAAAATGGTGGCAAGTTAAGCGTGCCTGATACCAAGAAATTGCATGATGACATGACAGACATTAGCTGCAAGATGTTAAAGATGCGCTTGGATAATGTTTACTCCAACTAAGCTGTTGCCAAAGTCTCGCTGCCGTATCAGAGCTTCATCAGAGTGATCCTCCGGAGTCTGTTGTATAATATCAGAATGACTCCACAAGAAAAGCTCGACCCACCTTTCAAAGCTACTGAGCACGGTTCAATTCGAATCGGCAATTCTCGCGTGACTCTAGATTCAGTGATCAACGAGTATAAACTTGGCGCTACCGCAGAGCAGATTGCCTACAGCTTTCCGTCCCTGCAACTGTCGGATATTTATTTGACTGTCGCTTATTATTTGATTCATAAGAACGAAATTGAAGCATACCTGGCAGAGCAAGAAAAGGAAGCCAACGAGCTTCGCCAACACATAGAATCTTCGTCCGAATATCAAAAAACAAGGGGCGAGCTTCGCGAGCGTATTCTTGCGCGCTGGGAAGCTCAGCAACGCGACGTTTCGTAAAATGCTTCGGCTGTTGTTTGATCACAACCTGAATCAAAACATATTGCGCGGATTGATCTCGCGCATTCCGAATATTGATGTAGTAACTGCTGCAGAAGTTGGGCTGCTTATCATTCAGATCTTTGCGCAAAGCATAACGAGAGCCGGCGGCACTATTTTTAGTACCGCCGACTACGTTGATTTGCTGCTTATTCTAAACACCTCCTTTTACATCGGCTCGCCTCCCGGGCGTTCCGCGACACCTGTGCTTGCTCGGGCAGCAGGTTTCGCAAAATATGGACCTTCATAACGGTCAGTGATCAAGTGTATGGCAGCAGCGGTCTTAACGATCTTGTCTACCATTGCTTTACTGGTGCTGTCTGTAGCCTTGCGGAGATCGAGCAGCAGTGGGTGATTCATTAGCGCGTTCACAAGCGAAATTTCACTGGAAACCACTTGAGCAGATTCGCAAGTAATTTGCTTGATGCCTCTACGGGCCAGACCATCTTCAAGAACCACAGGCGTAATGTCGCCGGCCAGTTTACTTACCGCTATTTCTCGACCTGGCGAGACTGTTGCGTACTTGCCGTCTATGAGGACTTGTACGCTGTTGAGACTGCCGTCTGAGAGATCGCGGACTCGTGTAATTCGAGGCGATGTTGTGATTATGATGATGGCATTTCTGGATGCAAACACATCACAATGAGCTGTTTTGATCTTTGTTGGCTCTGACAACTGAGCAAGGATTGTACCTTTGCGCATTTCATAGACACCTTTACTTATCGGCTTCAAATCCGCGTCGCGTCCATAAAATCCAGCTGGAAGAGGAACCTTGCTTTGTGCAACCGGTTCAAAGTATGCAATTGGAGCAAGGGGCTCAGCTGCTAGCGTTTCACGCGGGCGTTCGAAATATCTCAGTTCTGGATAGAGATAAATGTCTCGACTTGGGATAAGTACTTGTCTGGCGATTTGATCTGCTGCGTTAGGTACTTGATCCAGCACTTGAACGTGGCTTACTTTGTTCACTCCATCTTGTCCTGGCGCATTGCTCAAGAGCACCATTGAACCGCGTTTCACTTTGTACGTATCTTTGTCTACCGTTATAAGCAGTGTGTCGTTGCTTGTGTTGCTGAGTGCAACTATGCCGGCTTCTTCACCTTCGTTGGCTTTGCGGAAGATAAAATCAGACCGTTTGAGTGTGTGGTTCATTGCCTTGACGCATACGGGCACGCCAGCTACCAGCAGGCTCGTGTCGTTTGGATCACTGCTTGCGAAGTGGCCGTCAACTACGATGACCACCTTGCCTGCTGTCTTTTCAAGATAGCTTGGTGGTGCGTATCCCACTGTCCAGTAGAACTGTTGTGCTGGATATGGGAACGCAGGCAGCTCAAAACTTGCCGTTATCACTTGAGGCGCCACTACGGCAGCTGTGCTGCTCACCGCTACTGCTGGTGCTGGTGGAGGTGGTGGTGGCACGGGCGGTTTCGGACAAGGTGGTGGCACGGGTGGTTTTGGTGGCCGTGGCGGTTTTGGAGGACGGCTTGGTTCTATACAACAAGTCAAGCGCGGTGGCTTAGGAGGAACCGGTGGAACCTTGTGAATAGAAGGAGCCTTACAATCAGGACGCTCTGGTGGAATGCAGGTCGGGCAATCTGGTTTAGGGCCAGTTCGCTCATCGTCGTGTTTGTCAGTCCGACGGAATTCACATAGCTTATTGTCCCATCCGTAATAGATACGATGAGCCAGCAGTTCGATTCGACCTCCCACAGCGTTCAAATCGTTGTGGACGCCAAGGTCTATATAACCGTCTTTTGCTCTAAGTATAATGTTTCCATCCTTGACGGATGGGCGTTCAAGATCTGCAAATTCTTCACGCGGATAATGCAATTTGTAGAATGCGTTAAAGGTATTGTATTTGCCCATGTCGATGTCGCCATCTGCAGAGCTGATCCTGATGTTACCGCCGCCCGCGGCAAGCAAGTTATTGCTTCCCATCGAAACGTTGCGTCCTGCATCAAGAGTGATACTGCCTCCATTCGTTTGCAGCTTGTTGTTCATCCAGCCGAATTTGATATCTCTTCCAGCATCAAGCGTGATATCACCTTTGATGGCGCAGATACAATTGTTATATCCACCTCCAACAAGGATATCTCTTCCAGCAGTGAAATTCACATCATTGTAGGCAAACAATCTGTTGTTGTGTGTCAACCAGATCGTTCCGACGCCTCCTCCGTCGTTACTGTATCCTTCCGCACTATAGGACTTGCCTGCGCTTATATCCAATCACCTCCAGATTTTGCATTGCCAGCGGCAATGGTCACCCCAGTTAAAGTTACGCCGTCGTACCTGCTTGTGATGTTGACATTTCGATCGGCAGCGATTGTGATGTCTTCAAGATTGAGCGAGGCTCCAGCGCTCAAACTTACATTTCCAGCACCACGTTCTGGTGAGAAAGTGAAGATTGTTGTGCCAGGGCTCAGGTTGATCGTGTCCCAATCACTATTGATGCTTACGTTGCCGCCTACGGCATTGAATCTGCTATGGGAACCAACACTGATGGTGTCCGAAGCAGTCAGGTTGATATCGCCGGAAGCAGCTGGCTGGTCTTCGCAGCGATTGCGGCTGAATGCATTGAGCACATTTTTTTCGCCCAATGTAATATACGGAGCACTAAAGTTAATGTCTCCGCCAACTGCATTGAAGTTGCTGCGAGCCCCAGTTTCAATTATGTAGCGGCTTGCGCTCAGGACTACATTGCCACCGCTTGCAGTTCCTTCGGAATCTCCTCTGGATGCAAAAGCATTAACAATGCTATTTTCACCTAAGTAAATTGCTCCTGAACTAAACGTTGCATCTCCACCATTGGCATTTACAGTCAGCGCCGGTCCATGGCTACGCTCTTCATCTTCTCCGTTTCCGGATCCGATACTCTGAATCGTGCCATAGTAGTCGGTGCTAAACCTTACATTACCACCTGCACCATTGTGTTTTTCAGCATTGAAGACGCTTCCTTGTCCAATGTTGATGTTGTGCGGGTAATAGTACCAGTAGTACCAGTAATATGGATTGACGCTTACTGAAATGTCTCCACCTCGGGCATTGAACTTGTTGTTCGCTCCGATGTTGACACCCCCATCACCATACCAGTCATAATAGGGATGAGATTCCAGCGTGATGCTGCCGTCACAAGTCCTGAATTCGTTATTGCGACCGGTGTTGATCCACCTGTAGCTGTACAAATTGATGTTGCCGTCAGCAGTAAATTTGTTGTTTTCACCAAGGTAGATACCGTTGTTCCATCCATACACATAAATGTTAGCTGTTCTATCCTCGGACTTCGGCGCCTCCACGAGCAAGTCCCGCCCAGTCCGCAAGGTGCTGGAGGAATAAAGTTCGATCTGGCTGCCTTCAAAGTAGTTGGAGTCACCGATACTTGTATAGTTCGACGATCCAACGTACATCCAATCATTTTTGTTGGCTCCTGGAAAAGCCCGGAAGCTATCTTTATATCCAGTATAGAGATTGTCTCCCCATACCTCTAGGTAACCACCGACAGAATCAAGTTTGACGCGATTGCCCAACTCGAGGTTGCTGCTGCTTCCTAAATAAAGACCTCCGTAGTTATCCTTACTTTCAAAAGAAGATATCCTGGTATCATTTCCAACTGTCAACGGACCTCGCGAGTATATGTATACCCGGCCATCAGTGGCAGTAAGAGTATTTTCATTGCCGAGCGAAATTCTCGGATAATAATAATACCAATTTGAATAGGCTTCTATATTGAGGTTTCCGCCCCAGGTTCGGAAGGTATCATGTTCTCCTGTTGTGATGCTTGAATAAGGTCCTATGCCTCTAATGTCCAGAGTACCTTTATCGACGACAAAGTTGTTGTTGCCTTGGCTGTTAAAATCACCTCCGCTTGTTATTTGCAAATTGACGCTGGGGACAGCTTCAGTTGAGAAGGCTCCAAGATAGCTTGCCGACCCGACGTTGACGCTTTCATTGGCATTGAGTTGCAAATCGCCACCAACAGAGCTCACCTTGTTGTTACCTTCAAGATTGATGCCTTGACTGGAGTTTATCGATACTCCACCATGAAACGCTTGCAAGTTGGATCCGGAAAGCAGATCGAAGTCGCCTGCATTCACTTTGATGCTACCGCAGACGTTGGTTATGTTGCTTACGGTGCTCAGCCCAGTGCTAGTCAACGTGACATCTGCCAGTTTTGGCTCCACGACCTTCGCCTCAGATACGGCTGGCAAAGTCGTTGTCGGTGTCGTAGCGCTCTTATTGCAGCATACGAAGATGTCACCAATCTGGATTGAACCAGCTACATTGCTTGCTAGCTGCGGTCTCGCGTTTTCTCCACTTACTCCGTAAGCATTCAGAGTGATTGGACTATTGTTGGTGACAAGGCTGACATTGGCAAGCTTTATACTGCCTCCGCTGCTGCTTTCACCAAGAATCTTGAAGTCTTTATTCAAGACGATATGATCACTAAACACACTCAATGGATTGAGAATTGAGTACTGAGTACCTGCGCTCAAATAAATCTGACCGCCTGGTCCTTTTTGCGCCTGTGCGTTGATTTCGGCTCCCTTGGGTGCTGTCAGTGCTGTGATGTTGCCACCGGCAAGTGCTATAAAGTCAGCCCCGTAAGTGGCATAACGCGATCCGCCGGCAAAGAGTCCACTGAGGTCCAGGTTGCTTCCCGAGGAAATAAGTGGATCTCCGCTCAGATTAAGGCTGGCTATTTCTAAAGGACCAGCGCTTTCTATTGCGGCAGCGCATCCCCTGGCGCTTACTGGACCCTTAATCGCATCTACAGTGATGCTCATTTTGTCGGCAGCAAAATTGACGTGATTGCCAGCAAGAGTACCACCGCTGACAATAAGTTCTGAAAGAGCGCTGTTAGATGTATTTAGAGCGCTTATGTCCAGAATGTTCTGTGCGGCAATTGTACCCATAGCGTTATTTATGTTGAGAGTATTACCGATGAGGTTTTGAATATTGACGTTGCCTTGCAAAGCTTGAAGAATTCCAGAGTTAGTCATTTGAGCCGTTGCGGCTGTAATGGTTCCTAACTGTGATGCAATTGCTCCTGAGTTGACTATATTTGCGGCAGTCAAATTCAAGTTGTTTACTGCTGACATTAACGCAGCTTGCGATGCTGCGCTGTTGACAGTGTTCATTACCTGCGTTGTGTTGATAATCGAGCCCCCGGCATAGATATTCAAGTTTCCGGCACTTGAAATTACGCCTGAGTTGACAACATTATTCAAAGCGTTTAGCGTGAGGCTTAGATTACCGACAAGCTGGTTTATATTGTACGGAAGACCCTGAATTGCAGTATTCGGCAAAATAGTGGTCAGCAATGCGCCACTGTTGTTGAAAATATTATTTGCCGAGAGTATTACGTTGCTTATTTGAGGGTTTGAGGAGATACCATATATGGTACCTGCGTTGTTCACATCTCCGGATGCAGTGAATTGGTTTGAATTGCTGAAGTCGATGATCAAAGTTCCGCCTTTGGGTACAGTCAAGTCAGTAAGTTTAGTTGCTGAACCAGGTGTAATTACCACAGGCGAAGCGGCTTGCGTCGTCGCTGATCCTATTGGCACCGTTACGGCGCAATAAACAGGAACAGTTGATGCGAGCTGCATTGAAACAAGGAGGACGACCGATAGATATGACAGAAATTGGCGAAACATATAAATCACCGCCAGTGTATCCGTTTGTTTTTCTAATTTTCGTTAAACTGTCTTGCCCCCGGTGCGAAGACAAGCACTTTGATTCTTGCTCATAAAGTCGCTTGCTCCCGATATAAGAGTAGTTGTTTTTTTGTTTGCTTGCATCGTCTGAGTGGATAGTTGTTCGTTTCTCAATCGAAAGAATTAGGATGCGTACTTGCTCAGGCATAGCAGCTCCGCTGGCAATTATGCTGCCCCGGTTATTCATCTAAAGTCGTACGCTAGTTTTATCTTTTTTTGTAGTAGAAAATTTCGAAGAGGCGCAAGCTGCGTTTAGCTAATACTTGTGATCAGGACCAAAAGAGGTATAAGGAAAGGTCTTTACGGCAGCATCTGCGGGTGGGCGGCGAGCTTTTTGCTAATCGCAAGATCGTCCATCGCCTCCTTGACTCGTCTGAGCTTCTCATTCACATCTTTGCGCAATGCATACGCTTCTTTTAAATACGGGTCACGTTTAATTGCTTCATTTAGATCGCTCATTGCTTTATCCAATTCTCCCGCATCCAGTTCTACACTCGCTTTGTAAACATATAAGATCGGTGGACGCGTGGGCATAGTGAAGGCTTCTTCAATGTGCTTCCGCGCTCGAGCGGTTTTGCCCAGCCTGGACTCAACCATGGCAAGCATGGCTTTGCACCTGGCGGACCGCGGATTCATAGATACGGCATCTTGAAGGTCAGAAAGTGCATCGTGCAAGTTGCCTTGTTCAATGTAGCAATTTGCACGCAGGCGATATGAATAATAGTTTTTGCTTTGCTCAAGCCAGATCGCTTTTCCGAAATCCAGGATCGCCTGCTCTGGCATGCCGCATAAACGCCAAAATTCTCCTCTGCCTCGATAGGCTTCGGGAGGACCAGTCTGTTTGTTCTGGGAGCTGAGCGCTACTTTTTGCGCGTCTTCGATTTTGCCTATGCTGGCAAGGCAGTACGCCTTGGTCATCCATCCTGATGGACCGCAGTTGTCTCGTTTGATCGCAAGTTCAATAGTCTCTAAGGCTTTTGGAAAGTCCTGTTTGAAGCAGTAAAGAAGCGCTTTCTGTCTGTACATTAGCCAGGTGAATCTAGGCGAAACTTTTTTCAATCCCAACTCGATGGTTTTATCCGCATCATCATATCGACCCATGTTCATGTAAGCAGTGGACAAGAATTCAAATACATTCAAATAAGCAGGTTCGTATTCTGAACCGGTTTCGCCCAGAGTGACTGCCTTTTCGCCATCGGCAATGGCCAGTTGGTTTTGCTCGCTGGTCTCGTATACGTAACCACGAGCAAAGTATCCGCGCGAAGATTTTGGACTCAGCTCAATCGCCATGTTTGCATCTGCAAGCGTTTTATCATATTCGCCGTTCTGACAATTTGCAGTGCGCAGTATTGATCGCTCGACGTACACATCTGCGAATTTCGGATCTAGCTGAGTTACCTTGTCGAAATCACGATTGGCTTCACTGTATTCTCTGCGGTATAGATGCAGCATACCTCTACCGTAATATGCTTTTGCATCTTCAGGATTGTCTTCAATCAGTTGTGTCCATTGGCTCAAGTTTTTCTCTTGATACTTTTCAGGTCGCACCGGCAATCCGATATGAATTGGCATTGGCTCCGTGGGAATTTTGCTTTGGGACGGAGTGCTCTCTTCAGGTATAGGAGGAAAAAGCAATTTGCCTATAGGATCTCGGTAAGTTACGGCTGCAAACAGACCAAGGAAAGCTAAGGCTAAAGCTCCGACTTTGGCATATTTGTTGCGCTGTACTTTCTCCTGCTCAGGCAATGCAACTGCAACTTTCATTCCTTCCTTCAGTTTCTTCAGATCAGCAATGCACTGGTTGATGGTTTGATAACGATTTTCCGGAGCTTTTTGCATGCATCTCAAAATAATGCGTTCAAGCTCTTCCGGCAGCTTCAATTCCTGGTTGTATTTCGTCAGGGACTGCGGAGTTTCCGTTACGTGCTTGTTCATGTATTCCATGCCGAACTTTGCGGAGAACGCGGGTTTGCCGCCAAGCACTTCGTACATGATGCAACCTAGAGAATAAATGTCTGCGCGATTATCGCCTTCGCCCTTCCACTGCTCTGGTGCCATATAAGCTGGGCTGCCGAGAACCTCTCCCGTTGCCGTCAATTTTTCATCAGCCGAAGCGACGTCGACAATTTTTGCAACACCAAAATCTAGAATTTTGCACTGTAATTCGCCGTCAGATGCCTTTAATAGCACGTTGGAAGGCTTCAAATCGCGATGAACTATGTGCATCGATTCAGCAGCTGCAAGCGCGTCACCAAGTTGGAGAAATAAATCGATTCCCATTGGGGCAGGCATTGCGCCATTTGCCTTAAGCCACTTGCTCAATGGTTCACCGCTGAAAAATTCCATCACGATGAATGGTGCTGGTTCCAGGCCGAAATCGATGATTTTTACGACGTGCTGATTTTCGATGCGACTCAAAAGCTGTGCTTCTTGCTCGAAGCGTTTCAAATTCACATCTTCACCAAGATGTTGCCGATGCAGCACCTTTATAGCCAGCTCCATGTTCAGAGACAGGTGCTTTGCCTTATAAACATTGCCGAAGCCGCCAGTGCCAATCAATTCGGTGAGTTCATAGCGATCGGCAAAAATTATCCCCAAATATGGGTCGCGCAAGATTGCCCGACTGGCTGAATCGGACAATTTGACTGGTTCGTTATCTGACGTCTGGCTCATGCACAGACATTATGCCCAGACCAGAACGTGCTTTGTCCTTGTCAACGTTTGCTTGCGGCTCTTTGCCCGGAGAATCTTTCCATGATTTCAAGGGCAAGATCGGCCTTTTGAACCCCATAAAACCCCGTTGACGGATGGCGAGAGCCTTCGCTTCTGTCCGTCCAGAACATAATGTCGGCTCTGTCCTGCTTGTATCTGTCCACCTCGATGGGACCGAAGTTTGAATCATTCTTGAACTCTGCAATTCGATATGCCTTGCCGTTCAGGAATTTAATGGCTCCCTGGTCCGTAAGCGCGTAGACTGTGTTGAGGTCGTATTGTTTGTGCAGGTATGGCGAGACCAGGAGCCCCAATCCAATGCAGATGAAGGGTAACCCGAACAGGACAAGCAAGTAGCCGATAGGGTTTTTTTCACTGTTTGCGGCAAGCCATGCTAAATAGGTCCAGGAGAAACTAAAGAGGGTCCAGACCATTGCAAATGGAATCAGCAACCAGATCTTGAGTGATTGTTCGTGCTCTGGTTCTGGTTGGCCGACCCAGAGAATTTTTTCTGTGCTGTCATGCAAGACTGGAAGAATCATTGAATGAACGGTACTCACAGTTGCATTATCCGGAATCCCGCAATTTACAACTGGACCGGCAAAACTGGCGAAATGTCCAAATAGCATGCTGATAAAAGGCAATGTCAGCACGAGTGCAGTAAACCATTTCACTGGGGCAGGAATTTTGTGTTTATTTTCCGATTCCTTTTTCAGTTTTGCAATTTGTGTGCCACCATGGAAGATGGCGTCGTCAATCAACTTTCGCCTTTCCAGAAGATATTCTTTTGAATAAAGCGGTTCTGTTAGCGGAAGAGTCTTTCCGTTTGGCAATCCAAGTACCAGCTGGTATTGGTCTGAGCCTTCCGAATCTGTTGTGTGGATAATCTCGAGATTCCTGATCTGCCCTTTAGCAAATGTCTCTCGTTCAATGGCTGAGCTGAACCAGC
Organism: Obscuribacteraceae bacterium (SeqCode); assembly: GCA_044358055.1. Taxonomy (GTDB): domain Bacteria; phylum Cyanobacteriota; class Vampirovibrionia; order Obscuribacterales; family Obscuribacteraceae; genus JAIEPM01. The sequence continues at coordinate 39,022 of JBIKOL010000044.1, read as the reverse complement.
CTTTTCGTTCGATGCACAACGATTGATCGTTGTGCCGGAAATACAGGTCGATTCTTTTTGCAGCATTTCCGAGTGCGTATCCGCCCCAGATGAATAGTGCACCGAAGATGAACAGCGCGGTCATGACAAACGGACCAACTTCATCTCGGTTTTCTGCGAATTGCGGCACGATGCTAACGATCATGCCGAAAAAAATCATGAATGCGCTTGCAATTCTTGATGCTGGTATCGAACTGTTTATTAGTACTTCATTTCTAGTTATCGTCTCTTCTTTTTTCATACTTTTATACTGCCTTACGCTTGGTAAAGAAGTTTTAAAGAGGTAAGCGAAGTCTCTCATATTTAGGCATTTTTTTAGTTTTTCAAGCTGCATTCAGTCGCCAATTTCAGCGACCCCGGCTGTTACTGTGCAGGAAAATCCTCGAGCGCCTTTCAGATAGCCTTCCTGGGCAGAATGCAAGTCGTACGGATGCTAAAATTGGTGCCGTTCTTCGGTCTAGCAATTGGAGCTCAAGCATGGATAAGAAAATCCAATTTAAAAGAGAATTAGCTCTGCTCTGCGCAATGGGCTTACTGCTCTCTTCCGGCAGTGCTGCTCAATCGGCTCCATCTAAAGATTCGTCGAAGTGTGACCCGGACGCTCTGATCATAAAAACCAAGAAAAGCGTGAGCTCTCCCGTGAAAGTTGGAGATTCTGATATCGCTGTTTCCGTAATAAAGGCATATAGCTGGCAGAATAATATGCCATCGCCGGAACCAGTTCATCGGGTGCCGACCACACTTATCAGTCTAAAAATAACGAACAACTCGAATGAAGCTTCTGAGCTTGAGCTTCAATCTAATGTATTGTTTGACGGCTCTTCGCGCCAGGCAGGTGCCAAATTTGAGGAATTCATGCCGAATGAAGCTCTTGCTCCCGGAGAAAAACCCCAACTTATTCCTCCTGCACGTTTCGATAAGGCAGGCAAGAAATTGAGCTTGAAAGCACACGAAAGTACGATGGTAACCGTCAGATTTTCGAACGTTGACTATGCACGTAATTATGTGCTGTTGCTGAAAGATAAGTCTCAGATTTTGAAAGTAGCGGCCAGGGCGCCAGAAATTGAACAGGTCGATTGATCTGCTTAGATATTGCATCTCATGTTCCAGATTAATTACAAATACTTGACTGCGTTTTAAGGGCGGCCATACCATGGTTTAAGTAGCAAGGGCACAGAGTGTCCCAGGAGAACTGGTGAACGAGCCAAATACATTCTTCTTATGTGCAGCGGCCTTCGTAGAAAGCGCCGCCGCTTTTGCTGCCAACAATAATAATGATAATAATGACGACGCTGCAATAATCTGGCGGTGCCTTTCTCGTTATCGTTAACTGAAGCAACAGAGAAAGTCTAGAAGGTCCGCCAGCGAAAGAGCCGGCGGACCTTCTCATTTTGGAGAACAATCATGAAAGCAGAATTTTCCTCTTTGTCAGGAAGCACACAATCGGAAGCGCAGCAGTGCCTGCAAGGGCACATCTATGCTTTGCGCAAATTTGGGGCTTTGCTCTTCCTTGTCTTAAGACATCGCGAGGGGATTACCCAGGTTGTGATTGATGATCCTGCACTGGTGGAAAGTTCAGAAAGCTTGAGTTTAGAGACTCCTGTGAGAGTCAGAGGTGTGCTGCAAGCGCACCCGACCCAAGCCGGTGCGGAAGAACTGCATGCCACTGCAATTGAAGTTCTATCCAAGAGCAAGGGGGTTCCACCAGTGGAACTTGCTCGTGAAAAAAGAATGGAATCGCTTTCCTTGAACTCTTTGTTGGAACACAGACCCTTAACTCTGCGCAACGAAAAGGTCCGCGCCATATTCAAAATAGAGGCTGAACTGTGCAGAGCTTTCCTTGAATTTCTTTGCAAAGAATCCTTCACTGAAATACACTCGCCGAAGATAGTCGCCACCGGCACCGAGGGCGGTGCGTCGCTATTCAGTCTGGACTATTTTGGAACAACCGCATACCTCGCCCAAAGTCCGCAGTTCTATAAGCAGATCATGGTTGGAGTGTTTGAACGCGTCTTTGAAATCGGACCCGTTTATCGTGCTGAAGAGCATAACACTGCCCGGCATTTGAACGAATATGTAAGTATGGACTTTGAAATGGGATTCATCGAGAGCGAGCAAGATCTCATCAAAATGGAGACTCGATTGCTTAAGCGCATGTTCGAGTCCTTGCGCGAAAATTGCGCCGCGGAACTCGCGCTTTTTGGCGCGTCTGTTCCTCTAATCGAAACGATTCCACAGATGAAACTGGCCGAAGCTGCTGAGCTGCTGCACAGTAAACTCGGCTGGAAAGGCAGCGGGCAAGACTTAGACCCTGAAGCTGAGCGACTTCTCTATCAATATCTGCTCGAAAAAGAAGGAACCGAACTTGTGTTTCTCACGCATTATCCCTGGACTGTGCGTCCGTTCTACGCCATGCCGGAAAAGGGCACTGCGGCAAGCCACAGCTTCGACTTACTTTTCCGCGGGCTAGAAATAACCACCGGCGGGCAGCGCATTCATGAATATGAGCAGTTGTGCCAGTCGATTGAAAGCCGAAGTATGCAAGTGGAAAAATTCGGAGACTACTTGCAGTGTTTCAAATACGGAATGCCACCGCATGGTGGTCTTGCAATTGGACTAGAGCGATTAGCGAAGCAGTTGCTTGGATTGAAGAATGTTCGCGAAGCATCCTTATTTCCAAGAGACAGAACTCGCATCAGTCCCTAATCTACGTGGGATTGGTCCTCGTCCGTAATGATGGTAGGGGCGCCTCACGGGCGCCCTGCCATCGTAGAATTTTAGAACGTCAGCCTCAAGCTGTCCTGTGCGGACCGATTGGTCAAGCAGGAGGAACCATGGCTTTGGCGCTTCGTCTTATCTAACTCGTAGTTCGCCAAAGGTCATCAGTAATGGCCGGCAAAAAAATCTTAGTGGCCGCCGTGCCTTCCGGTCAGTACATAGCTCAAAAGGCGCTGGCAGGAAAATTCGATCTATTATTTGCTTCCACGCTAAGGGAAGCCCAGCAGTTACTGAAAGATTCGCATATAGCAGAACCGGAGCCACGGTCCGGATTTGACCTGGTGATATGCAGTGTTCATTTCGATGACTCGCGCATGTTCGAGCTACTGCAACACATTCGCACCGTCGACCATTATGACAAGCTACCTTTCCTGGTCATAACAACGCTTCCGGCCGCCCTGCCTTTGGAACATACCACCAAAAATAGTGCTGAAATGCTTGGTGCTTATGGCTTTCTTGAGCTGCACAGTCTTCCGGAAGATCTAGCGCTTAGACTCTTGGATGAAGCTGTGGAGGATGGTTTAGTCTTTGGCCGTTCCGTGAAATCGGAGCGGATTGACTCAGCGAAGCTGCAGAAAGGAGATCCGCAAAGTATCTGATAATAGTTCACTCGCGTCACTTGTTCGCGCTATTTCAATCGATCATCGAGCGTTACCAACAAAATTCATGAATATTCCAAGAGTGAGTTCCAAAACAAATTCGAACCCGAACTAAGGATTGGCGGTCCGAGCTGCTGGCTGAGAACTGTGAATTTGTTTGCCGCGTAAAAGCTGCGTTTATCCCGCAAATCCTGGCAAACAATCTCTTCACGTGATGATCACTTTGGATATGTTAAATTATGGCTATGACGATCCTTGTCTTGTTATGGGGCTCAAATATTCCAGACGTGCGAACTTCTTGGCATGATTTGCGTAACGGGATACAAAGATAATTTGGGCGATTCTTCTTACAGAGGGAAAACTAGCTCCATATGGAAGAAGGACCGATCGGTGAAGGTTCTGTCCTGGCCGCCAACATTGGCGAGAAACCAGAGAACGGAATTAAGGGCTTAAAGCACTGGCGGCAGGATATGCTTGCTGGTCTTGTAGTTGCACTGGTATCAGTGCCGTTGTCGCTGGGAATTGCAATTGCCTCTGGCGCTCCTGCTATTTGTGGTATCACATCTGAAATCATTGCGGGGCTTGTATTTCCGTTCATTGGTGGCGCTTATGTCACAGTGAGCGGTCCCGCCGCCGGGCTTGCACCTGTCATTCTCAGTTGTATCCTGCAACTAGGGCACGGCGACACAGTAATTGGCTATCACCGAGTTGTTTGCGTGATTATGATGGTTGGTTTTTTCCAGTTAGTCATGACCTGGTTGAAAGCCGCTAAGTTCAGCCACTTATTCCCCAATGCGGCTATCCAGGGCATGCTTGCATCAATTGGCTTGATGCTTACAATCAAGCAGGTTCCAAATTTTATTGGGCACAAATATCATGCTCACGAATTTTTCGATATGGTGGCAGAAACACCTTCGGAAATGGGGCACATTGATTGGACGGTATTTGCAATTTCGATTTCTTGTCTTGCATTATTATTCGGATTGAGCGCAATCAAATCAAAATGGATAAAGATAGTTCCGCCGCAGTTGATTGTTGTTATTGTTGGAGCGTTAATCGGCCAGTTCTGTCACCTTGACCACAAATTCCTGGTTCACGCTCCAGCAAACCCGTTTGAGCACGGCATTGTTTTACCGGACTTCCCGGCACTTTTTGCAGATCATACAATCTGGGGTGCGATATTTAGTTGCTTATTGCTTTTAGCTTTTGTGGATGGCACTGAGTCGCTGGCAACAATTCACGCTGTTGATAGACTTGATCCATTTCACAGAAAATCCAGTCCCGATCGCACACTCTTTGCTATGGGTGTTTCGAACATTTGTTCGAGCCTGATTGGCGGTTTGACTATCATTCCTGGAATTATCAAAAGCACCACCTGCATCGTGTCAGGCGCTCGCACCGCATGGATCAACTTTTATAATGCGATATTTTTGATTCTTTTCCTTGTACTCGGTTCCGGTTTAATCGATCTGATTCCACTCGGTGCGCTTTCAGCTGTGCTGGTTCACATAGGATACAAGCTCGCCGGACCGCATAAATGGAGGTACATAAGCTCAGTTGGAAAAGAACAACTTTGCATTTTTATCAGCACCATTCTGGTCACACTGAAAGTGGACCTTCTGCTTGGAATTTTTACAGGCATGTTCGTAAAACTGCTCATCGTGATGATATACGCTGCCCGTGTCGCTAAGTCAAATGGTCAGAAGAAACTTACTGTTCGAGCGGCGATTCATGCAATTTTCAAAAATCCTGTTGCTGAAAGCAAGCTTGAGGGGGACACGTTCAACGTCAAATTGAATGGCCCGTTGACTTGTTTCAATTCCCTTTGGCTGCGTAAGGTCCTTGACCATGTCCCTTCTGAAGCCAAACTCGTTAGAATTGATCTGGGAGAAAATGTAACTCTCATCGATCACTCTATCAATCTGTATTTGCACACGCAAAAAAGCGATCTTGCCAGAGCCGGCGTCGCTATGGAAATCTCAGGAATTGAGCAGATGCACGGCAATTCGGACGAGCCAACTGCCCTCAGGTTCAAAGTGTCCTCCGACGAATCGCTCGTTCCTCAAGCCTGACAAAGTGGTCAAAAACGGCAGGGCGCCAGTGAAAGATCGTTGTGTAAAGGGCGCCCGTGAGGCGCCCCTCCCACCAGGGGATCCATCGCAGGTCCGTGCTTAATAAGCGACTTTATGCATGCGCACAGTAAATTTGGTTCCCTTGCCCAGGGTGCTTTGCACATCTATTTCTGCACGATGAAGATCGAGTATTGCCTTAACGATAGCCAATCCTAAACCCGATCCGCCAGCAGAGCGAGCGCGCGACTGATCGACTCTGTAAAAGCGATCAAAAATATGCTCGATGTCTTGCTCAGGAATTCCGATACCATTGTCTTCCACTGCGATGCAAACCTTGTTGTTTTCTTCAGTTACCGACAGTTTTACGGCGCTTCCATTATCCGAATATTTAATCGCGTTTGAGAGCAAATTGGACACCATTGTTTTCAGCGCATGCACATTGCCTTTTACGGTGAGATCGGGCACTGGTAAACATTTTAGTTCTATATTTTTACTTCGTGCAAGTTCAATAATAGCTTCAACTGCCGGTTCGATAATCTCATTTACTTTGAGATCTTCCTGCACCAAATCCGCTGCAGGATTGTCGATTTTCGCAAGATATATCAAATCGGAAGAAAGTTCTTTCATGGTATTACTTGCGCGACTGATGATGTTCAACACCTCAAGGCCAATACCATGTTCTTTCAAAATTTCTTCCAGAGTTTGAATGCTCGCCTCAACAACGGTTACTGGCGTAATAAACTCATGACCCGCGTCTGCCACAAATGTTTTCAAAACTTGAATGCTTTTTTCAACGGGTTTAATCGCCAGACCGGAGAAAAAATATCCTGCCAGTACGACGGCAACGGCAAGGAATGGCAATATCAACAAAATTGTCAGAGCGAATTGTTGGACGGCATCATCGCGTTTATCAGTGTCCATCTGGATCTGCAAATAACCTGATGTTTGTCCGTTGTTTTTCAATGGTTCGAAGTTTGAGCGGAGCAGTGTCTTTCGTCCCTTGTACTGGATGTAGAATTCTCCCTCAAATAAACTCTTACCCGACGGTCCATACGATTCAAGAAGATGCTTGTTTTTGTCGTAAAGTTGAATACCTGCTGGAAAGGACAAATGTTCTTGTGCTGCAGCTGCTGCCCATGTTTTTAAGTTGGGCTCCGAATTAGCATCAAATTTGATGGCAGGCAATACTTCAGAAGAAAGGTCTGAAATTTCCTCGTCCATTGCCGCAGTCAATCCAGAGTAGAACACCGCCAGTGCCGCTGCTCCGCCGAGCCCGTAAATCAACAAGAACAAACACAAGAACAGAAGTGTTAAACGGCGCCTGAGCGATGGAATCATTTGAAATTACGCTTCCAGCTTGTAGCCGACACCATAGACATTAGTTATGATCGACTGTTCGCCAGGATTATCCAGCTTTTGTCTGATTCGTTTTATGTGCCCGCGCACTGTATCTAACATCGCTGGCGTGTCTGACTCCCAAACGCTGGCAAGCAGCTCTTCTGCGCTAAAGACTTGATTTGGATGTCTTGCAAGAAATTCTAGAAGACGAAATTCTTGCGGTAACAATTTCACTTTGTTGCCTGATTTTGTAACTTTGTAATCAACCGGGTCAATAATAATGTCTCTGATGTTCAATTGATTGCTGGGCAAACTTGGACCACGCCTCAACAAGGCCCGCACGCGTGCTGCAAGTTCTTTCAATGCGAATGGTTTTGTGATGTAGTCGTCAGCGCCCGCATCAAGACCGGCTTCTTTATCTTCGACTGTGTTTTTTGCAGTAACCAGGAGAATAGGTGTCATGCCATGCGATTTACGATATTGCTTGCAAATATCGAGTCCATTCATGCCAGGCAGCATGATATCTAGAATAATCACATCGTATTTATTCATCTGGATCGTGCTGTATGCGTCCAATCCATTACTTAGTGATTCCACCAGATGATGCTCACGCTGCAACCAGCCACACATCAATTGAGCAAGGTCAAGCTCGTCTTCGACTAGAAGGATTTTTGCCATTAACCTGAGCGCTTCCGGATACCAGTTTGCATGTCGAGGACAAGACGAAATTCTTTGGTCCTCGATTATTATAAGCGTTCATTCGATGGCTGGCAGCATTTTTGGGATTCTATGCTTTATCAAAATAACGTAAAAAAGCTGATTGCCTGGATAGGTGATTGCCCTGCATCGCTGGTGCAGGCGTTGTATTTGCGCGTAGTCCTGCTGCACCCTGATTTTTCGCGCGATACATTTAGCATGCAAGGCGCGCCGGTGCATTCGCTGTTTTTTATCTTTCTTGGAAACTGCGACAAGTAGTGCCTTATCAGAAAAGAATCAGGACTATCTCACTCCACCAAAACCAGAGCGTGGTCTGCTGTTTTCTTTTGGCCTGGATAGGCTGACTGCGATGGCTCTGCCCTGCACTTCCTGACCATTCAGCGCCTGAATGGCGGCTTCAGCTTCGGCTTCGGAGCCCATTTCCACAAATGCGAAACCTCTTTTACGACCTGTGTCAGCATCGGTTGGAATTGTTACAGAAACGACCTGGCCTGATTGTCCAAACAAGTCTTGCAGATCTGTTTCACTGAGTTTGAACGAGAGATTCCCTACAAATACTTTCTTATTCATGAACTTAAATCCTGGTTGTAAATGAACGAACCTTTTGAGGTTCAAGGAGCCAAACGGTCCTCAATTTCATTATGCCAGCAGAGCTCTGAATTGCATTGTTGAACAAAGTGCGCATCCTGCCAGATCTGGTCTTAGATGCCAAAGAGAGCGCGGGCATTTTGGGAAGTTTGCTCGGCAACTTCGTCAAGAGTGCAGGCTCGCAATTTCGCCAGTTTTTCTGCGGTTAACCAGATAAACGAAGGTTCGTTGCGCTTGCCTCGCTTACCTTCGGGTGCAAGATATGGGGAATCTGTCTCAAGCAATATCCTGTCTGTTTTTATAAGTGGTGCTGCGGCCTGAATATCCGTCGCTTTTTTGAATGTAAGAATGCCGGAAAATGAGACGTAGAAATCGAGTTTTTCAATTTGCGCCAATTGCGCTGGTCCACCGGTGAAGCAATGGAAGACACCGCGCAATTCACCTTTGCCTTCTTCCTCTAGAATTTGGAAGGTATCATCCCACGTGTCGCGCGTGTGTATTATCAACGGTTTTGCAAGTTGTCTCGCCAGCTTTACTTGCTCACGGAAAACGTTTAATTGGGTTTCGCGCTCGCTGTGATTGTAGAAAAAATCCAGGCCACATTCGCCTATTGCGACCATGGAACGATGTTTGAATGCATCGCGAATTATGTCGGCTGAATTCACGTCCCAATGTTTAGCTTCATGAGGATGCAAGCCAACGCCATTCCAAATTTTTGGATGTGCCTCTGCAATTTCGATGCACTCAGGAATTCCGGCAAAATCTACGCCGGCTTGCACGATTTGCGAAATACCGCTCTCGAAGGCCCTTTCGATTACGGCAGAGCGATCTTCCTTGAACGAATCCCAGCCCAGATGGGCGTGGCTGTCGATTATGCTCTTTCCTGTGTTGTTCATGGCTTCCTTGACTTTCTACTAATTTTCTCAAGTTAGAAACTTGAGCATTGAGAGAGTTCAGAGCCCGGGAGCGCCGGCAGCCTGCCGGCTTCTAAACAACTTGAAGGTCCTACAAGAGTTAAGCCGCCAGGATGGCTGCGCTCTCCCAGTGACAGCTGCAAGAATCTGTTCCGGCTCGCTCTCCCAGTGGCTAATAATTCCTGGATAGGCCCCAGGCAGCTTAGAATGAAGAGTGTACGTGATTGCCTCATTTACTTCCGCTCATGTTTAGTTTAAATTAGAAGAAGTCTCTTGAGATCCACAATTCAGGTCCCAAATGCTTACTAAATTACCAATTCGAAAAATCCTCGCCCTGGCAACCTGCCCGGTTTTAATCTCGATTTGTGCCGGATCCGTTTCGGCCCAGACCCTGAAAGGCTACGCCAGCAAGGAAGGCGAGAAAGAAAAGACAGGTTTGAGCCGTTCGGATCTGACTCCGCCGACTTCTGACGATCCGTTTTCAGATGACAAAGCCGAGATTTCCGCGCCCGACAACTCTTTCAAAATGGATCAGGTGCGCCAACCCAAACCTCCGTTTGATTTGCGCGCTAATCAAGATAATCAGCGACCAATGGCAATGACGCCGATGGTTCCGAAGGGCAACCCGTTTGAGGGCGAAAACGAGCCGATGCCGGAAATGCAGCCACCGCCGCAGCCTTTTCAGAACAAAGCTCGTGGCAACGACCCGGATAGCTCGCCGGAAATGCAACTTGCCTGGGACCAGTGGCACCATAGAGTTGCCGAAGCTATATATCAGCGCTTCAATTTCCTGGCCAAACTGGGTTTCAAGCATAGCCCACCCTTGCTTTGCCAGGTGGCGTACGTTGTCACCAGAGACGGCCATATCACTAACGTTCAAGTGCAGCAGAAGAGCACAAATGCGCTCTTTAACATCATTGTTTTTCAGACAGTCAAGTCGCTTGACGGCGACATCAACCTGCTTCAATATCCACAGGGGTCCAGACGTCAGTTTGTTCCGAAGGTTGGAACCTTTACACAAAACTATGGCGGCGACGGCTTCAAGTATACTGTGGGTGATAGAGAAACCGTGCAGGGTCGGTGACAGAGCTCAAACAACTTATAGACGAACTGGCGAAAATCGTGGGCGAGTACCACGTGCTTTCTTCAGCTGTTGATCTGGCGCTCTACGAGACTGACGCCGAGACTCTTGATACAGCGCGGCCTGATCTGGTTGTGCTGCCTGCCACTACTGAAGAACTTTCTGCCGTTATCAAAGTTGCCAATGCGCACAAAATTTCGTTTACTCCTCGGGGCGCCGGCACAGGTTTGTCCGGTGGAGCTACCACTATATATGGTGGCATTAGTATCGCTCTGACGCGCATGAATAAAATTCTTGGGCTTGATGCCGACGAGCGGGTGGCGCATGTTCAGGTGGGTGTAACCAATACTGCAGTCTCTAAAGCAGCAGAGCAATACGGACTTTATTTTGCGCCGGATCCATCGAGTCAGGTGGCATCAACAATCGGTGGAAACCTGGCTGAAAACGCCGGCGGCGCTCATTGTTTGAAATACGGCATGACCACAAGCCATATTCTTGGCATGAAATTGGTATTGCCGAACGGAGATATCACCGAATGTGGTGGCAATTATCGCGATAGTGTCGGGCTTGATATCACCGGATTGCTGGTTGGATCCGAAGGCACATTAGGCATAGCGACTGAAGCGTATCTTAGGCTCACACCGCGTTCTCAAGGTGTGCAGACCATGCTTGCCTATTTCAAAACGCTTGAAGCGGGTGGGCAGGCGGTGTCTGACATTATTGCCGCTGGCATTATCCCTGCTGCAATGGAGATGATAGACCGTCTATCATTCGGCTGTGTTGAGGAGTCACTGCATCTCGGGTTGAACCTTGACGCTGGTGCGCTGCTAATTGTTGAACTCGATGGAGCGCCGCCTGTGATCAGTATGCAGCGAGCCGTGGTTGAACGAATTATCGTTGCAAACGAGAGCATGGAAATAAAATGGGCCGCCGATGATCAAGAACGAATGATGATCTGGAAGGCGCGAAAAACAGCTTTTGCTGCGCTTGGACGCATCGCGCCGCACGCCTATGTTCTCGATGGAGTAATTCCTCGTTCACGCCTGAAAGAAGCGATCATTGCAATTGATGATATCGGAAAGCGCTATGAACTGTCTATTTCGAATATATATCATGCTGGCGATGGCAATTTGCATCCAGCTCTTCTATACAATCGCAGCGATGAAGAGCAGGTGAAAAAGGTCTTGCTTGCAGCCAAAGAAATACTTGAGCTTTGTGTTCATCTTGGCGGCACACTATCGGGTGAACATGGAATTGGAATTGAAAAGCTCATGGAAATGCCCGTGGCATTTGCTGAAGAAGACCTCGAAGCCATGCGTCGAGTCAAGAGATGTTTTAATCCGAATGAGTTGTGCAATCCGGGCAAATTGATTCCAACCCCGAAAACCTGTGGTGAGTCAGGAAGACGGCCGTTGATTCGCTATCAAATAATCACCTGCTGAGGCGCCGAAGATTAATTTCCTGTCTGATAATAGCTTTATGGGGGTATGATCCCTTATGCGACTCGATTTTGGGATCCACTTAGTAAAAGGAGAGAATACCGCTTGCACGGAAAAATAGATCTGTCGAATGCTAAAGGATTGAAGAAATCTGAGCTGAAGAGATTACAGAGGCTTTTGCAAGAGCGAATTCCGGAGCGTAGTGTTCTCACACTAGACCTAGCCGAAAGTATGGCTGAGTTTTCGCATGAGACTGGTGAGGTCGTCAGCGTTACTGTAAATCGCCGCGGTCAGGTCGTGAACATCACGGTTGGACAACCGAAGGATGTAGAAACTCCTGAGTTGAAGGGTTTCCGCTCTGGTCCTGGAAGATTGTGCGGTCAGCGCATCATCTACACAAGTTTCAACGGCAATCAAAATCAAGGACCTAATAAAGAAGATCTTCAATGTCTGGCTCGCCACAGGCTCGATGCACTGGCACAAGTCAAAGTTGATGAGCATGGTCAGTTCAGCCGCAGCAAAGGTGAGCAGGGGATGCTTGCTGACGTTGTCTACCTGGCCCATTTGCTCCCCACTCGCGATGGCGAGGGTAAGCTCTGGAAGGTGCAGGAACCTATGACTGCACGCAAAGCTCAAGAAGAAGAATTCGACAAAATGATTCTTGCTCTTGAAGATGAATTTCGCCGTGTTGCTCCAGGGTTGCCTATAGCCGAGGGTGAGGAGCGAGCCATACTTGCCGGTGTAATTATGGGCGGACAAGATTCGTGGCAGGTAGAGGATTCTCTCGATGAACTGGCACAGCTGGCAAAAACAGCCGGGGCGACCGTTTGCGGGCGTCTAACTCAGGCAAGATTACAGCCGGACCCACGTTCGTTTCTCGGATCAGGCAAAGTGCAGGAACTGGCTTTGATGGTTCAAGAATACGGGGCGAATCTCGTTATTGTGGATCATGAGCTGAACGCCAACCAGCAGCGTAATCTGGAAGATGCCGTTGGCGTGAAAGTTATCGACCGTACTGAATTGATTCTCGACATATTTGCTCAACGTGCAAATACTCGCGAAGGAAAACTGCAAGTTGAGCTTGCTCAATTGAAATATCTCTACCCGCGTCTTGTCGGAAAAGGACTTACACTCAGCCGACTTGGTGGTGGCATCGCCACGAGAGGTCCTGGTGAAACGAAATTGGAAATCGATCGACGTAGAATACGCGATCGCATCAATTTGCTTGAACGTGAGACTGTTCGTATTCGCAGTTACCGCGACACGCAAAGACGCAAGCGCATTACCGAGAAACTTCCTGTTGTGGCGTTGACTGGCTATACGAACTCAGGCAAATCTACTTTGCTTAATTCGCTTACCAAGTCCGGGGCGATTGTGGAAGACAAACTTTTTGCTACGCTGGATCCTGCGACCAGACGAACAGTGCTTCCAGACAACAGCCCCGTGCTAATCACAGACACCGTAGGATTCATCCAGAAGTTGCCCACTTCGCTTGTTGCTGCATTTGGAGCAACACTTGAAGAAGTTGTTGTGGCTGATGTACTTTTGCATGTTGTGGATGCAAGCCATCCAAATGTAATGGAACAGATCATCAGCGTGCACGATGTTCTCAGCGAGCTCCATGCTGTGGATAAACCGATGATTACGGTTCTCAACAAAGCAGACAAAGCACGCCATGAAGATCTCGCCTGGCTTGCCAGCCAGTTACCTAATCCTATAATTGTATCGGCAAAGGATCGCACCGGACTCGGTAGGCTCATGGAGAAAATTCAAGAGATTCTGCAGGAAGTTGCTCCAGAACGAAATCGATCTTCTGCCTAGCTTCGAAATTTCTCTGGTATCCCTGTTGAGTCAAACCTTGATTAGGACCTGCCATGACTGAATACAAATTGCCATGGGCAAGCTGCGATGAGCAACTTGAGGAACAGTTGCAGAAAGAAGTTTCTCAAGGCCATATTCTTTATGGGGTTAAGGCAAAAGCAATTGCACGGCGTGTCGATACTGATGATGTTTTATTCGAACTGGCTGAACACGAATTCAGTTTCGCGATGGTTCATCTGACGTGGCAAGAAAAGCCGTCCAGCCCGGAATGGCCCTATACCGAAATGTACAGGGATTTCTCTGATTGGGCGAATCATTGCATGCTTCCGGATGCTGCTGAATATGCCTAAAGAGCGTACGAATAATTCCGTGGCAGTGTTTGAGCTTCTATGCCCAGTGATTTTGCGGCGTGATAGGGCCAGTAAGGGTCGCGCATTTCCTCGCGAGCAAGCAAGACCATATCGGCACTTCCGCTTCTGATAATTTCATTTGCCTGCGCAGCTTCGGTAATCATGCCTACTGCAGCAGTTGGAATTTGTGCACCGTTACGCACCGCAGCAGACAAGGGAACCTGGTAACCCGGAGCGAATGGAATTTTGTCGCCGGCGCGAATATTACCGCTGCTGCAATCGACAATATCAACACCGCGAATTTTCAATTCTTTAGCAAGAGCTACTGAATCGTCAGCGTTCCAGCCACCCTCAACCCAGTCAGTTGCTGAAATTCGCACTGACAGTGGCAGTTCTTGCGGCCAGATTGCTCTTACTTCTTCAACTACTTCAAGAACGAATCTGATTCGATTTTCAAAACTGCCGCCATATTCATCTGTGCGAGTATTCGACAGAGGAGAATAAAAACTGTGCAGTAAATACCCATGAGCTGCGTGAACTTCCAGCAGCTTGAATTCGGCTTCAAGCGCCCGTCTTGCCGCAGCACCGAATTTCTTGACGATGTCTTTTATCTCTTCTTTCGTCAACGCGCGCGGTATTCGAGAATGAGGAGAAAATGGAACATTGGTAGGTCCCACAACTTCCCATCCACCTTCACTATCTTCAACAGCCAGCTTTTGATGCCGATTGCCATCCTTCCAGGGATTTTTTGTCGATGCTTTTCTCCCGGCGTGCGCAATCTGAATTCCCGGAACGGCGCCAAATCTGGAAATGAACGATGTGATTTGTTTGAGCTTTGCTACGTGCTCATCATAATAGATGCCGAGATCGTCAGGAGTAATTCTTCCGCGTGCTTCTACTCCAGTTGCCTCCGCTACCACAAGCGCGGCGCCACCTACTGCGCGCGAACCAAGGTGAACAAGATGCCAGTCATCCGCAAACCCATCCACTGAATAATACTGACACATTGGAGAAACACCGATGCGATTGCGAAAAGTGATGCTTCTCAGTGTCAGTGGGCTAAATAAGTTGGCATTGGTATCAAGGCTATGTCCAGCTGCTGCAGGGCTGTTTTGAGTTGTCATAGAGTTTCCATTAATTTCCGAGGGTATTTCTAGCAGATCATAGCGCTGAAAATTCGTCTAACTCAAACTCTTGAGAATCTTAGAATTAATAATCGCAATAGCTGCGTATTTAGAATCGTCCATCGATGCACTGCATTAGCCATGCCAGATGCGGAGATCTTCTAATTGGAATGGACCAGGTTCAGGTAGACCGTTGCGAATCTGATCTGCTGTAAATAACGTTTGCGGTTGCAGGTCGTCGGGTAGTTCGTCGCATTTTCCGTAGGGCTCGGCAAATCCTTCGGATAGCATGCGTACTTGAGCTGATGATATTAGTGGTACTTTCATGAGTCTTTCTAGTACGAATGCTATTCCCTTATGAAAAATTGGCGGCAAAGGAAATGCGATAGGGGATTTTCCGACTACTTTTGCAACGCGTCGCACCACTTCGTTCATCGTCAATTTATCGGGACCAAGAACCGCCACCGTGCAGTTCGTAAGGCGGCCGTCTATCAGGCTGGCTTCCATAATTCGCACGAGATCTTCAATTGCAAGTGGAGACGCTGCTACTTGTTTGAATCCTACATGCGCAAATAAGGGTACTGTGTAAAACGCATGGCTGAGATGATCTAACAAGTGGTCGCCTAAACCATAAATCATTCCTGCTTTGAGAACGGTGTACTCAAGCCCTGACTCACGCACAATCTCTTCGGCGGCAAATTTTGATTCGTGGTATGGTGATCCGCAATCGGGTCTTGCGCGTAAAAAACTGGTCAAGACAATTCGTTTAACGCCGCCTTGGACTGCCGCATTGACAACATTGCGTGTGCCTTCTACGTGCACGCGCTCGTAGGTTTGATCTTCTATTTCTCGGTTAATTCCAGCACAGTGTGCAACACCATCGCAACCTTGAAATGCTTCGACTAATCGCTCTTCGTTATCCAAACCTGTAGCGACGAATTTTGTTTTTTCGAGCTGGCGTACGTCCATATCGCGTGTGTCGAACCCGCGTGCGATCAAAACGACTTTATGGCCGTTTTCACTCAGCGATCTTGCAAGATGGCCGCCTACAAAACCAGTTCCCCCTGTGATTGCTATCCGCAATTTTTCTCTCCGATTTTGCTGTATAGCTTAACTGATTCTCTGCTAAATTTCGCAAGCAATTAAGAGCGTGCTCCTTCTAAAGTAGAGTCTATCTGGAGCATTGATTGCAGAAATACGCAGTCGTTCCCTCACGGTCTTTTCACTCTAGAAGTCGTATAACAGTGCGCAAGGAAGAATTGGCGTCAGGCAGATGGAGGGGTGGCAATCTATGGAAAGTCATGCGGAATGGGATGGCAAAGTTGATTTCAACAAGGCTGTTGATGCTAAGGCTATGGAGATTTTGCGCTCAGAGTGGATTCAACAGGCTCATCGTTCTGAACCAATCAAGCCGGCTGATGAACATGCCGCGGGCGCAAATACAAATCTGAACTCCATTAAAAAGGCCGATGATACTGGGTCTAATAAATTAGCCGCAGACGTGGGCGGCGCGATTATGGGTGTTGCTAGTGGTGCAGTAGCAGAGGCATTGTTGCGTAATGCTCCAGTTCCTCCTCTAGCGAAAGCCGGAATTGCGGCGGCGGTTGGTCTGGCAACAGGCGGCTTTGTCAACAACACAATTGAAGGTCGTGATGCTCTAAGCAAAGAAGGCTATTACAGGAACGCTCTTATGGGAGCTGTAGGGTACATGGCCTATCGCGGCTACATGCTAAATACTCCAAACGAGCTGGAAAACATGCTTGGTAGCAAACTCGGCTGGTCCGCTGAGCAAATCGGCAGTTATTCTAGAAATGCAACAGGCGGTTTTCTGCTTGGGTCCGGCTACGAGTCGGTTCGTTATCTAGCTGGAGACAAGCCTTTCTTAACCCCTGGTAGACCGGTGACAGGCTCCAATCTTGCAGAGGACACTTTTAAAGCTGCTGTTGATGTCGTAATGGCTGGCGCAATGACTTCCGGTTTCATTCAACTTACACAATTCGGCAGCACATCGATTTTAAGAAACCTCGAAAAACCGGTTCCCAAAATTCCTGTGGGAAAAATAGACCCAAGGAAATTTCCAGGCATGATAGATTAGATAAATTGGTTGACAAAGTCTCGGTTTAGATTTATTCTAAATACATACTGAATCGAGAAGTACTATATGGAAAGCGTCGAAATCGAACAGCTGCTTATCAAAAAGGGGGTTAAACCGACCCCCCAGCGAATGGTTATTGCGGACTATCTACTGCACACTCATGCGCACCCAACTGCGGAAGAGGTGATGGCTGCCGTCGAAAAGAAGCTTCCCTGTGCTCTTTCCCGCGCCACTGTCTATAACACGCTAAATTGCCTTGTGCAGGCTGGTGTAGCGCAGGAGGTTTTTACTGAACCCGGAAAGACTCGCTACGATGCCAACATTTCGGACCACCATCACTTTGTTGACGTTAAAAGCGGTCGAATACTTGATATTCCTGGGGACCTCGTGCCGAAGCTTCAGGAAAGTCTGGGAACTAAGTTCAAGGTCCATAGCTACCAGATTACTTTTTACGGCGAGATGGAAGACCAGTAGGCAGTTTCGAGCAGAAAGATTCAAATGAGTTGAGATCAACTGTCTTTCAGGGCAGGTATTCGTTCGCCATATAGCTAGACTCAATCCAATATTAGACAAAAGACAAGGAGATACGATATGCATCAGTTCAAAAACAAAACAGAGGAAAACCTACATTCAGCGTTTGCCGGTGAGTCAATGGCAAACCGCAAATATCTATATTTCGCCAAAGTTGCTCGTAAACTAGGCAATGAGGAGATTGCCAAACTCTTTGAGGAAACTGCTCACCAGGAAACCGGGCATGCATTTGCTCATTTAGAGTTGATGTATCCTCCCAGCGAACTGACAGTAGAGAAGATTCTCGAGCTGGCGATTGAAGGCGAGCTCTACGAGACCAATCAAATGTATCCAGAGTTTGAGCGCATCGCTAATGAAGAAGGAAGAGCAGATGCAGTCGCCGAATTCAAAGAGCAAGCCGAAGAGTCACGCGAACATGCTGAGATTTTCACTCAAGCTGCGAAGCGATTTAAAGCGCTCACTCTCGTGGAGAAGTATCACGCGAACCGCTATCAGAAGGCGCTTGAGAAAGTTAAGGAGCAAATTCCAGAGAACTTAGTTCGCACGATTGCTTGACTCTGCAATCTTCAACTCGAGGGTCGGATCCGGTATTCATCAGGAGCGCATTTGCGCTCCTTTTTATTGCTCATTGAGTTGGATACTTTTAGAAGCGGGCGGGACGCCCGCGGTCCCGGTGCATCCGCTATTTACTCGATTCGTCTCTAGTTTTGTTTAGAACTTAGCGCTATCACTTAGCGCTATCCAAGTGCTTCCAGAAGCCGCACTTAAAGTGCGGAGCCCTGGGAGCGCGGGCATCTTGCCCGCTTCGAATAGCTGCTTTAATCCCAGTGCCTCGGGCGTTGTTTTGGATAGAGGAGCATGTAATCAAACTCCGAATATTTATTGACGCCAAAGCCGACTTGATCCGGGTAAGCCCAGCTGAGATTGCCCAGTACAGGCGCTTTGCTCATTGGAACTGCAACTGCTGAATCAGGAGTGAAATAATTTCGGAGGGGCTCTTCTCTATAAAAATTGTCGTGCTGTCCGTAAAACGTAGTTACGGGAACTCCTTTCTCTCTGAGAAGCTGCGCCACCTGCGGGCCATCGTTCGCGGCATCAATCATCTGCAAGTGGTGATTGCCCACCCAGTAAAGAACTCTGTTCTTTGAACTCTCAGCGAGAATTGAAGAAATATTCTTGTCCATAAACTGGTTTCGCAATTCGAGATCGCGAGGGGCGTTCAATGGCGCATCTACCGGTACCACTTCAATACCGTTTCTCTTTGCTGAAGATAGCATTTGTATGAACTCGTAATGCCGAAGTCCCTCTGGCAGACTTGGAATATCAACTGCTCCATCAGCTTTGAAAATCTTGCCGTTAAAATCGCTTGAATGCTCAATGGCAAGGTGCGTCAACCCCGCATTTTTGAGCTGAGGCATTATTTGGGCGCCTAATTCTCTGTGTGCGCTGTCTTCAACGTGATACTCACCAACCATCACAACTCTGTCTCGGCGCAGAGCATTTGCGATGGCATCTCCAGGCTTCTCTCCTGCATTTGCGACCTCTGCGCTTACTTTGCTCAGCGAATCGATAAGGGTATCTCTGTGCTTTTGAAAATCAGCCGGAGTCGGTTCAAGGCGAACAGCGCCTGGCTTTATCTGAGGATCTGCTGCCAGTGCTCTAGTGGTATCAAATGATTGATCGGTAATTTTCACAGAAGGAAGGTCTTTCTTGAAGCCTTTGAGAGCAAGGCCGGTACCTTCCATCATTGAGCCAAAAACGCCATATCCGATTGCGGAATTGATCAGATCTTCACCGGAAGCCTTAAATCCACTTCTTGCTTCAGCGTCCACAAGACCACCAGTTGAGCCTGCGAGGAAGCCTATTGACGCTTTTCGCGAAATATTTGCCAGAGCCGATTCACCAAATTTAGGCAAAGCTCGTTCTAGTCCCAAACCAAATCCGGACATAGTGGCAAAGGTTGCAGCAGAGACTCCGCCCTGCTCCATTCGGCTTCGAAACAAGCTTTCGCCGGGTTTGAGATCTGTAGGAGTAAGAACCGAACCAAGTAAGAATCCTGCGCCGGCCTGTTCGCCAACCAGTCTGGCGGCGCTGGGTGCCGCTAGTTCTCCGAATGCTCCTGCGCTGATTTTTCTGGTAAGGACGGCTGCTCCGATGAACGGAACGAATGAACCAATAATCTTTCCAGTTTGGAAGCCGCTGTTTTGGCTGACGTGGGAGTCCGAGCCGGCAGACTCTGCATTGCCGCCCAATTGTTGTATGGCTCTTGCGGGTGAGCTGATTGCTCCGTCCCAAATGCCGTTCAAAAGAGCGTTACCCTGCCCCTCGTCTTTTTTAAGCAGTTCGCTTGTTCTGAGTAAATGTATGCTGTCGCCAGTCTCTACCAAAGCAGATGTTTCCCAAAAGTCCCAAGATTAATTCTATGCAGCCGGAGGGGATGGGCCTATGGGGAAACTGCGAACGGATTATTAGATCAGCGGCGATCGGACACTAGCGGCGATCGGACATGGCTTTATTCAGCATATTCTGCATTGTCACTGTTCGTCGTTTCGGTTTTTGCACCGGAGCTTCTTCTGTGGAGGCGCTTGGCTCCACGTTCACTGGAGCCGGAGCCGGAGATGGAGCCGGTGCTGGTGCTGGTGGAACTTGAACTGGAACTGAAACTTGATCTTGCTCTTGAAATTTAGGATTCTCTGCGGGCGCCCGTGAGGCGCCCCTACCATAATTTTGAGCCGGCGCTTCATTCTGCGCTTGCGTTTGAGCCGGCGCTTCAATTTGCCATTGCTTTTGTGCTGGTATTGCAGATGGTGCTCTCATTTGCGTGACTGGTTCATTTGTTGATTCAGGCGCAAAGTCAATGTCGTCATCAACGCGAGAGAAAGCTCTGCGTTTTACTCCTCTTCCGCCAACTTTATACCGTTTCCCTAGCCCGAATTCAGGTCGTTCCGGCGTTCTAGGACTCTTCAGCACATAGTGCATGATCATTATCAATGCGCACCCAGCCAGAACCCATAAGAGCATACTTTGCATAAACAACATGATTCTTCTTGACCTCGCGCTGAGGAATACTCATCAGGATGAGCTATTCATCCTCCTTCATGAATTATGCAGAAAAATTGTGTCAAAATGGTGAAGGTGTCTATCGTCGAAACAGCGCATCCTGAGCCATACTCAGCATTGTACACTGATATGGTTTTATACGCGAATCTGTGTATGCCTGAGCTTGCTTCAGCTATGAGCAAGTGGCTCTGGGTTCATTCTAGTCAGCCTGATTGAGCTGCTTATGCCTACTATCAGGATTATCTCAGTTCTTTATTTAAAATTGTAGCGAGGCGCTCGCCTGCTTGTTGAACACGCTGCTGAGCAAGTTTCACAGAATCGTTGCGATACTGATCTGTAATGTCGAACGGACCATTGCCAGGACGAATTGGGTTGATATAAACATTTTTCTGGCACATCTGGAAGCTTTCGTTGATCCAGTGTTTTGTATTTGTGTCTTTAGAACCGGCTATAGTTTTGTTATCCAGTGAATCTGCAACTTTCATTGCTGCAATCGTATCTCCGCCTCCCAGGCTGCTGTCCCAGAACCAATGCAAGCGCATTTTGTTTCCAGCAGAATTCACAAAAACATCGTTGCCACCATTATCGCCGAGAGGAGCAATATCGCTGACTCGGGTGGAACAGTGGAGTGGTTGGTGTACATCACCAACCATGTGGAGAAGCCAGCATAAATCGTATGACTTCAGCTCATCAGAAGCTTTTGAAGAGAGTACTTTCCTGCAAGTGGCAATTTGAGTCACTGCATTTGGCGAAGGGATCTCCGGCAACTTTGTTCTTCCCACAGAAAAAGGCAAATCGTAGAAATGCCAGTATTTGTGCATTAGCTTATCTGAATAACCAATATTTTTGGTGGCTTCAGGACCTTCAGGCCGGTTGCCACCACTGGATCCATCTGAAATGTAGCTGGCATCTGTCTTGATTGCATCCGGCCAGGTAGCTGCCAGCATAAAAATCTGAGCATCTAGATCTTGTGTATAGCCTGCTTCGTTAAGCTGGTTCTTCCAGTTTGTGTAATAAGGGTTGAGCTTGAGAAGCGCATTCGCTCGCTCTTTTGTTTTCGGGGCCAATTTTTTGTATGCGATGTATGCAACGGCCATGTGTCCCAGATCATTCCATGCCAGTGCGGCTGTTCCACACAAAGAAATGGCGCTTGCAACTATTGAAGCAAGCAGCAATTGTCCCCAGTTCGCGCTTCTTTTCATCTTCCCTCACCACTGTGTTGCCTATATTTTAAGCACATGACAGGCTGTTTAATCGCCTATCTTCGCTCAGCAGTTAGATTATTTGCTATTACCTTCAGGATTAATTTGCTGACGACTTGCTAACACTCTTAATTAGTCGTTAAAGCGAGAGTAAGAGGGAACCTTGCCATCCTCAGGGCGTCGAAACTTCCTAATTATGACCAACGCACCCCAATTAGTAATACATCGAGTGAAATGCGCCATTGTGCGTCATTGCAAGAGGTGTATTAAATTTCGCCAGCTGCCGGAGGATTCTTATGAGCGCATTTAGTGATTCGGATCAACTTTATCGAGTTATGCTGTCCCTCTGGGAGAGAATAAAGGCTAATCCTGAAATGTCGCAAAAACTTTTGGCATCCGGTCTCGTAGTTCGATTCAATTACAAAGATCCCGATGGAACTGTAACCATCGACTGCAGTGATAAAGAGAACATGAAAGTGTACATCGACGAATGCGAAGTCAGGCCGACTGTTGAAATGAACATGAAGTCGGATTTCGCTCATTCATTCTGGCTCGGACGTGAGAATGTCGCCCTTGCAATTTTGCAGGGCAAGCTCACTTCCCGAGGGCCAATTCAGCGCGCGCTCGCCCTCTTACCTTGTGTAGAACCTGCATTTCAGATTTATCCGATGGTCAGAGCCGAAGTCGGTTAATCTGCGAAGCTGCAGAGCATTCCTGCCAAATGATGATGATGCGAGGAGCATGCCTGCGGGTATATGATTTGTGGCGCAGTCTGCCGTTTAGGCCGGCTGGGGAGACGCCAGAAAGTCGCATGTACCTGGGAAGCTTAAGTCATGCCCTTCCAGCTCAAGGTTTTTCAGAAGGGACTCGTTTTGGTGGGATTGCCTTTCCTGCTTGAGCTGTTTCTGGCTGGCGGGCTTTCAGTTCTTTTTTACCAGTCACAGAAAGAGAAAGACAGAGAAGTCACTTATCACCGCGGGGCTGTTTTATCGGCACGCATAATTGCTTTGAATGCAGAAATCGCTCTCTTTCTTATTCAAGCCACGGGACCCGATGACCCTGCCTTGAAGAAATACGAACGTGCTGACAAATACATCGATATTTATACAAAAGAAATAGACGAAATACGGAGCCGCTGTCCTGAGATTCGTGTTGATTTCAAAGACTATTTGCAAGCTAATCAAAAAGTGTTGAGATTGGAAGCCGCGAAGTTTGCAAAAATTATTCGCACCGGCGACACCCTGAAAATCATGGCTGGACGTATCAATTTCTCACACGAAGTGATCATGGTGAATAGCGCGTCGTCTGAGAAATTGACTGATCTCAAAATGCAGGGAATCGAACAATGCGCCATCTCTCGAGATAAGCTGGAAAAAATTCGCGCTGCCCAGGCGAGTATTTTAAAGTTCGGTTTCTTTTCCAATCTCATCGTAGGTGTTATTCTTGCGATTTTCTATTCGCAAGATATCCTGCGAAGAATTAAGATAATCACGAAAAGCACTCTTGCTCTGGCAAAAGGCGAACCCATGAATCAAGGCCTGTCGGGGTCTGATGAAATCGCCCTGGTCGATCGATCATTCCATGAAATGAAAAAACAACTCGATGAAGCATCAGCAAGAGAGCGAGAACTGTTCATTAATGCAAGTGATGTAATTTGTGTTCTCAATGAAGAAAATAGATTCAGCAAGATAAATCCAGTTTGCTATCAACAGTGGGGATATAAAAGCGATGATCTCCTGGGAGCAAGCGTAAGTTTGCTCGAAGCGCAAGATGGATGTCTCTCCCTTGTGGATAAGTTGAAGTCCGTCCATGATTCGAAAGAACCCGTCTCATTCGACTGCAAGATAACGAAAAAAGATGGACATGAGCGCGACATGCTCTGGTCTGCCTATTGGTCTGAAAATGAGAAAAATACTTATTGCATCGCGCACGATATAACAGAGCAGAAGCAGGCTGAAAAAGACAAAGCTTTGTTTATCGAAATGATCAGCTCCAACCTTCATAAGCCGTTGAATTTGATTGCGAATAACTTGCGCCGCGTAGTCGCGAGAAAGGAAGAACTGCCTGAAACTGCTTATTCCAAACTTTCCACGACTTCCAGCAATGTGAATCGTCTGGTCGAACTTGTGAATGAACTTTTGTTGATGAACGAAATCAATACGGCGAAGATCCAGATCAAACGGCAAGAATGCGATATAGACGAGGTCTTGCAACGCGCAGCTGCAGATATCGAGGCTTTAGCTTCAAAGAAAAGAATCAAGCTGCAGATCGAGAAACATGATTTGAAAGCTGAACTCGACAAGAACAAGATCATTCAAGTTCTGGTAAATCTTCTTTCGAACGCAATAAAATTTTCGCCGGACGAGTCCACAGTAGAAGTTCGCGCAGTTGGTAAAGGCGAGACCGTTTTATTTGAAGTCATTGACCAGGGGCGGGGCGTACCGTCATCGCAGAGAGAATTGATATTCGAAAAGTTTGGCCAGGCTGAACAGTCCGATGCTAAGCGAAACTCAGGAACCGGCCTTGGATTGCCAATTTGCAAAGAAATTGTTGAAAAACATGCAGGTAGTATTGGTGTCGATAGTGCAGAAGGAAAAGGCAGTACGTTCTGGTTTGAGTTACCTCTTACTGAAGACATTGCAGCAAACATAATCGAAAGAAAGAAAACCGCTCTTGCAGCGCAAGCTAACATGAGTGGGGTATTTCCGATAAAGCGCATTTCGCGTGGAACTAAGATTATGCAACGCCTTTCCTTTCTGATTCCTGATTCAAAAACCAGCAATTTGAATCTTTCACTGAAGGGTCTAGTCTTAATTGGGATTCCGATTCTTTGTGAATTCATCATAGTGAGCAGCCTTGCTGGTGTCCTTCAGCAATCAGACAAGCAGTGGTCTCGTGAATGGCATTACCGGATGGTTTCAAATGCCGCAAATGGAATGATGATTTCTTGTCTAGCATTAATGAGGATGGGTGAAGAAATCACTGATGAACGCTGGAAGAACCTCAACAATGAGATGAAAGATGCCAGGAAATACAAAGCTGAATTATTCCGGCTCTTGAAGAATGAGCCTAATTCGTTGCACGAACTTGACAAGATTCAAGGTCCTTTTGCTTTTATCGAGAAAAAGTTTGCGGTGGCAAAACAATCGGTTGCTTCCAACAATCTGATTTTTCTTACCTTTCCTGAGCGTCGAGAAATGATTCCACAGATGATCGCGCTGGAGAGTTTCTTGCAGCGGATTATCAAAAATGCAGACATCAAAGCTGACGATGGTGGTGCACTAAAAAATCTTCAGCTGAATATTTTGGGCTGGGGACTCCTGGCGAATATTTTGAGTTCTTTGCTGCTTGCAATTTATTTCAGCAAGGACATCAACACTCGCTTGATGATACTTGCCGATAATGCAAATCGGCTGGCGCATGATAGACGGCTGAACCCATTGTTGGAAGGAAAAGATGAACTGGCGCAGCTTGATGCGGTGTTTCACAACACAGCTGCGACTCTTTCTGAAGCCAGAAAAAAAGAACGAGCTGTATTCGACAACTCACAAGACATAATATGCGTGTTAGATTCAGACGGACGTTTTCTTAGCATTAATTCTGCATGTGAAAAAACGTGGGGATATTCAAAGGACGAGCTTCTCACTGACATAACGTTGCTTGATATAAGTGTTGGCGATGATAAAAGCAAGACGGGCAAGCTTCTATCCGAACAAGATGGCAGCACAAAACATTTTTCCTTTGAAAGCAAAGTGCAAAAAGCAAACGGTGCCTTCGTTTTTGAAGAATGGTCGTGTTCTCGCAAAGATGGAGAGCCTTTCATTTATTGCATCGCGCATGATATTACGGCGAGGAAAGAGCTGGAGCTCTTAAAACAGGACTTCCTTGCAATGGTGAGCCATGATTTGCGCTCGCCATTAACTGCTATTTACGGAACGACTCAACTTGCCGGTAATGGCGCTTTCGGTGATGTATCTGCGGATGTGAAAGCCAGTTTGCAGGAGATAAACGGATATTGCCGGCAGCTGGTCGAATTAATAAGCGACTTGCTTGATCTAGAAAAATTGGATGCAGGCAAGTTGAACATGGACATGGAAGACATTGAACTCGCTGATGTATTGAACAAGTCAATCTCTGTGAGTGCGCTAAAAGAGCAGGTGAAGCTTTCGTATACGCCTGAATTAGATGAAACAGTCGTGAAAGCGGATATCGATAGACTCACTCAGGCCGTGACGAATGTAATCAACTATGCCGCAGCGAACTCGCAAAATGGTGTAAGGGTGCGTTTGAATAATCGAGACGGTTGGAGTGAAGTGCAAATTTACGACAGTGCTCCGGTGCTTGCAGAAGCGCAATTGCGCATACTTTTCTCCCACCAGCGCGGCAATGCTTCATCTGATGTAGCAACGCAACTTTCGCTCGAGCTCGCGAGCAAGATTATCGAAAAACATGGTGGTCAGGTGCAAGTCATTGCGCAAGATCAAGGTAATCTGTTTTCTTTGCGTCTTCCTCTTGATTCGGACAGCATGGAGGATTGAACCATCACATGGGGTTCCGCAATTTCTTTTCAATGAATCCTGAAGACCCATCCGTAGATTTGGATTATGTCGGCGAGCACGTGTGCTCTGAAACATTCACCCAAACCGATAAAGAGGTCGTTAGCCAGATCGTGGAGATGCTTTGGCATCCTCCGGGCATTCGAAACTACCCGTTGACGAACCATTGGTGGCGAATCGAAGAAGCTGTGGATACCGCTCCGGCTCATGTTGTTGCTGTGCTGGAGTTTGTGGAAGGAATGAAAAATGATTTCTGGGGCAAACGTATTGCGGATACGCGCTTTATGAGAATGCGCTGGGATATCAAAACCTTGTCGCCCAAAAGCAATGTAAAAGCAATTACCGTGCGTTGGACTTCAGCCTGGAATTCTCAATATTTGATGAGTATTTCGTCAAGAATGGGATTGCTGACCGATCAGATGATTTCTGAAATGACCGGTTCTGGGATTGTTCCGAAAGCTTCTGCTAATCCAAGGTCTCGCACTAGCAGTCTATCGGGATCTAGTTCCAGCTCTAGCTCTAGCTCTAGCAGTCTGGCATCGTCGGCCTCAGGGGGGCTGCGAGCAAAATTCTCTCACAGTTCAGGTGGTGGCTTGCGTTGGGGCGAGACCAGCGAGCATCATAAGAAACCTTCCCCAAAGACAAAAGCATCCGCAAGGAATTGGCCGACTCCTCAAGATTATCACGAAGCTGTTCAGAACCCACACATAGCATTCATCGACAAAGAACTTTCATCTGCCGAGCCCGAATTGACACCGCTAGGCTTACCTAAAGTGGCGAGTGGCGCATTCGCCAGTGTGTATCGCATGAAATGCCGCAGACGCGATCTTGCATTACGCTGCTTTCTGCGTTCGATAGAGAATCAGGCTTATCGATATAATCAGCTTTCGAAGTATATTCTTGCAGATGATCTTAGCTACACAATTGGTTTTGAATTTCAACTAGACGGAATACGCATTCATGCGGATAGTTTTCCCGTTTTAAAAATGGAATGGATTGAGGGAACGCAGTTCAATTTCTATATTGAAGAGAATTTGCAGCACGCAGATAAGATGGCGGCACTTCTGACCCGCTTCAGGAAAATGACGGGTGAACTGCGCGATGCGGGTGTTGCGCATGGTGATCTTCAGCATGGAAACATACTTGTGAAAGATGACGAACTCTATCTGGTCGATTATGACGGCATGTATGTGCCGAGCCTTGCCGGCGAACAATCCAACGAGCTGGGTCATGGTAATTATCAACATCCTGGTCGTAACTCAAGCCATTTCGGCGCATATCTCGATAACTTTTCTGCTTGGGTAATTGATACCAGTTTATTTGGTCTGTCTGTTGATCCATCACTTTGGAAACTCACCGGCGCTGGTGACGAGTGTCTTTTGTTCCGAAGAAAGGATTTCCTGGACCCGCACCATTCAGCTGTTTTCCATACTTTGACACATCATTCCTGCAAAGAACTTCGGCAGCGTGCGCAGTTCCTCATGCAGTTAATAGATAGACCTCTAGATCAAATTCCGTGGCTTGGCTCAGATGGTAATCCATTAGCTCATGCAGCTGTGTTTACCGCAAAGGACATTGAAAAGTCATTGAAGGCTACAGGGTCAATGTCCAAGACGGCTGTATTCGATCGATCTCCCGATACTAAAGAAGGCTTAGCAGAATCCGAGCAAACGAGCAGTGAAAGCGTTGAAACAAACCTTGCGGCGACTGCAGATCATAAAACAGATGTATCTTCACTGATGCAAGCCGAACAAATAAATGTAGGGGCGATGCCATGCGTCGCCCGTGATGACAAAGAAGCCTCGCAGATCGATGAAGATCCGCCAAAGAAAAATCCCAATCTTCCAGACTGGCTAAACGACGTGAGCTAAGCGACTAGTTCTTCTTTTCGTGCGTCGGCATTTCGAAGTTAAGTCTGCGAGCGAGCCATGTTGCAAGTTCAGATTCCAGCCCATCAATTTCTTCTGGTTCAACGAATCCTTGCCTGAACACCTCAAGCATGATGCGCATACGAGTGTTGAATACTTCAAGACCCGCGCTTTCTTTTGCATGAATGTCCAGACTTTTTACCAGCTTGTCCGAAAGCGCCGAGATGCGGTTTTGCACGCCCCGCACGCTGATATGCTGGCGCATCGCAATAGCTTTGTCTGTCAGACCAAGGATGAGATCACCAAGAATTGCTGTTTCACTTTCGTTCAACAAACCTTCCCGCACGTGAATCGCATGCTGCACTCCACGAACTATTGGATCGATATAGGAATTGTCATGCAATAAAACCGTGGTGATTGCATGAACAAGTTTTTCGTCACTCTCAGTTTTTAGCGCGTAACCATGGATGGCTTCGTCAGGCACAATCTTGCCCAGTTCTCGCACATATGATTCTTTGTGGAACTGTGACCAGAAGAGTATTTTCTGTCTTGGGTTCTCGGCCCAGATTTGCTGAGCTGCCTTAATCCCCGTCATCTCCGGCATCATGATGTCCATTACCATCATGTCCGGCTTTTCGCTGCGCCACATTTTGAGACCTTCCAGTCCGTTAGGTGCCTCAACGATCTGCAAATCAGGAACCGTCTCTTTCAATATCTTAATGACATGCTGCCTGAGAGCAGCCATATCTTCAACTACTAGAACCTTGGACATGCACTCTGATCTCCACTGTCGTGCCCTTGCCATCGGGACCTTGCTTCCATGATACTTTAGCACCAATCAGGGCAGCTCTTAAACGCATATACAAAGTTCCGCGAGAACTTTCTGATAAACGGCTGGGGTCAATGCCTTTGCCGTTGTCAGTTATGCGAAAAATGAGCTGTTGATTTTCTTCGTCGATTGCAATGCGAACAAGCGAGGCATTCGCGTGTTTGCATATGTTGTTAAGAGATTCCTGAACCAGACGATAGAGCAGTTGTCGCTCTACTGCTGAAAGTTGTTCCAGGCGGTCTCCGGCTTTCTGAGACTGGCTGAAACGCACGCCGAATCCGGCTTGTTGCCCCACTTTGTCGAGTCTGTCTTCAATGGCTGCTGACAAGCCGAACTCTTCCAACATTACCGGACATAGTTCATCCATGATTTCCCGGATTTCGGTCATGGTTTGCTTGAGCATCGAATTTATTTTGTCTCGTGATTCTTGTTTAGGTTCAGCGACATATGCCTCGAAATTCTTTTGGATCGTTCTTAAGTCATTCAGCACTTGATCGTGAAGATCTGCAGCAAGTAGTCGCCTGTCGCTTTCATCCTGTTTCACAAGCGCGATGCGAGACTCTTGCAGCTCTTCATTTCGAACCTTTAATTCAATTTGCTTGGCCTCGAGCTGCCTTCGTTCATCGTCCCGCATTTTTAGCATTCTTCCGATGTAGCATCCGGCACCGATTGCGGTGGCAATACTGATCGGGTGCCCTGCGGCTTTGAAAAATTGCCAGCTAAGCAATTGGAAAATGAGACTGAGCACAATGAGTTGTAATCCAAGCACAAACCTGGCAGGACCACTCGCCTTATATCCAGCCCAGACTGCCCCTGAGGAAAAGATCAATAAGCCAAGAGCATGGCTCAACGTTACTATCGTTGTGCCTGGATTTGGTCCTCCGGTTTTTGATAACGACGGGATCAGATCCGCAAAGCCCTGCATGATCTCTCTGAACATGCTTGCATCAACTTTTTCGATCGCCGGTCCCATTCCAAAAATTACGACTGACAAGAAAGCCGCGGACATGATTACCCGCGTAACTCTTTTTGTTCGCGGATCACCCGCGTGCAACGACAGCATATTCCCGAGATTCCCTGCGCAGTCCTTCTTTAGACGTTCCCGCAAGAGGCTTGATTTAAGCACGTTGTGACCGATATTATCCATTTCGAGAACTACCCGGAGTTGGCTCCTTGATTACCGGTTACGAAGCCAACAACGAGCTAATCGCTTTTAGGATTAGCTCGTTGTTGATTTTTGAATTCTGATGCATGGCTCAGGGAGTTCGGCCCAGGCTTCTGCTGATCACTTTGGGTTTGTCAACATAAGCCAGCTGGCGGTACCGATTCAGAATCATAACGACTTTCTGATGGGTGGTTCCAGTGGTCTTATGATCGGTCCGGTTACGAGCGGCCATTTTTCCGAAGGATCGGTTATTGGAGGAAATCCGGTACAAAGCCATTCTTGCTGCTTGCCCGACCATTTGTCTTCGCTGTTTACCTTATCTCCAGTTTTGATCTCAAGGTCATAGCTATTAACGAAGCCTGCTCTGCCAAAAGAGGAACGGACACTCAAATCGAGTTGTTTTTCGGAACCATCTTTCTTTAGATCACCATTTACCATATTTATAAAATCATCTGCTTCCTTTTGCTTGCCTTCTTTGATGAGTTCCTTTACCTGTCCATCGCATTGCTTGGCACTCTCGCCATGCTCGATGTCTGTGGCCATTTTTTGTGCTTTCGTTGCTTCCATCACATGTTCAGTTGCTGATTTAATTATGCCTCTATCCGTGTTACCGACGAATCTTGCTTTTGAATCTGAGTCGAAGAATTCTATTTTGGACAATGTGGATGATCGGTCTTT
Organism: Obscuribacteraceae bacterium (SeqCode); assembly: GCA_044358055.1. GTDB lineage: Bacteria > Cyanobacteriota > Vampirovibrionia > Obscuribacterales > Obscuribacteraceae > JAIEPM01. The sequence goes on along the minus strand of JBIKOL010000044.1, from coordinate 8,178 downwards.
CTCTTGGCTGTATTTTGCATCGGCGTTTTCTAAATGTCCATTAAAATGTTGTCCGACTAAATTAAAGTCCTGACGAGTAATGCTTCCTTCATTCTTTGAAGGTGCTTCCATATTTTCGATCTTGCTCTCTGTCATAACGGTTGTTCTCCAGGGTGACGTGCGTTTGTCGAGTTTTAACTTAATTCACCGTCGGCGAAAAAATCAGGAAGATTTTGTGAAAAAGGTGTTAATACAGCCATTTGTGCGGGTTAGCGCAGGTCTGTTGCTTGCTAATGCAAGTTGATTCATCTGTCACCGAATGTAGTGGCATGTAGCTTTACGGTAGTATGCCAAGTAGATGCGTTCTTCCGTAAAGATGCTACTTTCACAAAAGGTTTTCAAACACTTCCAGAGATTTTTGCCCCGAGAAAAGTATCCTTTTTAGTACTCAATACATTCCATTAGGAGATGATATGGACAACGTAAAAACAGTTCAGAACGACAGCGAATCCGAAGTAGCCCGAGATTCGGCTCTCAGTCTGATCGGCCTAACTGAAAACTCCGAAAGAGTAGGTCATCCTGGTAACGGCGCAGATGCATCCGACTATCTCAAACATCGCGATGAGGAGAAGGACGAACGGCGAAGACAATGTCAGGCTAATCCTGATTTGCCGTTCTGTCGTATTGAGTAATTGCGATAATCCTTGGATCTAAATCGAATTATGCTTTAGGGGCGATGCCATGCATCGCCCTTTCCCTTGGGACTCAATTCATTTGCAGGAGACGCCATTGCGTCGCCCGCAAAACATATCAATTTCGCGGCTTGGCCCTAGACATATCAATTTCGTGAAACTCAAGATTGCGGAGCTTTTCTTTGCAATCCCAGGAAATCGTTGAGCGTTTCTTCTAGACGTTCACGATCGACATCAGTGTTGACGACGATTGTGACGAGATTGTCTGGATCAGCGATGTTGGCGCAAGTCTTGTAAAACTCCACGACTTCGTGCGGCAGCGGAAGCTCAAGCTTAGTTCCCTTTCGCATTTCTACAACCCGCTTTCCATCAACCTCGTATTCCGTAAGCTTGGATGAATTCAAATCTGCAATAAGCCATGCGAGATTTATATCTCCGAGCTCTGCTTCAGCAATGCCGGTTAATGTCTCATCGAGATCTATTTTATAACTGCGGCGGAATCTCGGAATTGGAATCGGTGAGTTTTGGTCTTCGCCGTCTGCATCTTCTCCGACTTCTTCTGATTTCTTCTCTTCCTCGGTTTCTTTGCGTTTTGCACGGAAAAGAGCCGGTGCGGCTGGAAGGAAACCGATAAGTTGATTGTCGAGTTTGTCTTTGTCTTGTTTCTCTGGTTCTCCGCCATCAGTTTCTTGCTGAGGTTTTGGACCCTGAATTTGCGGAACTTCGAACTCGACTTTTCGTTCCGGAAGTTTTCCGACTGTTCTTACAATGCGTATCGTTTGTTCTGCATTGCGAAGACCAGCTTGTGTATCCATGTCGCGCATTTTTGTGGCGCCGGTAATAGCAAGTACTGCGGACAAGGTGATTTCTCGGCTAGGGAAGCGCTTCGCTCCGTCTGCCAGTGCAAATAATGTTTGTGAGCCTTTCTCTCCGAAGGCACCAACGATGTAGTCCTTTCCACTGCGAATCGACATCATGCGTCCATCGTTGTTCAATACAAGTCCGCCACCATCTTTGGTGCCCCTTGCAGCGTCGAAACGTGATTTCGCTACACCTGCAGCTGCGAGCAACAAGCCGATCTCAACACCGGTAAGGAAACGTTTTCCGCCTGATGCATCGCCAGGCAATGCTCTTCCTGAGATCATTTTTCCTGTGGGAATTTCAGTGAATTTGCCACCTGGCCCCATCACTCCGGGAGCATTTGTGCGTGGTCCTGCACCTGGAATGTCACCGCGAGTATTCGCCGGATTCAATGCACCGGGCTTGCCGGCGGCGGCTGCATTGATTGCATCATTGCGTATACCGGCAGCATTTACGCCTGTGTTCTTGCCGTCGAGTTGTGCTCTAACGGCTGCAGCATCTGCTGCGTTCAATGCGCCTGGTTTACCGGCAGCTGCATTCGCTGCAGCAGCGGCATCAGTTGCGCTCACTTTTCCGGTAAGAACATCTTTGCCTGCGATTTGCTGCGCACCAGCGGCAGTGGCGTCTACTTTCACATTTTTACTCGCATCCAGCGTGGCAGCTTTGCTGGCATCGAGAGATGCGGCCTTGCCTGCGTCTGCGGCGTTCTTTGCGCCCATTTCAGCAAGTGATTTTGCATTGGCTTCGGCAGCTCTTGCGGAGTCTTGTGAACTTATTTTGGCTTGATCTGCAGCTTGAACTTTTCCTGCAGCCGTTCCATCTTGAGTGAGCGCTTTTAGAGACATTGCACTGGCTTGCTCGGTCGAAACGCGGGCGAGTTCCTTAGCACCTGCCGCTAATTCTTGTTTTGCGGCTGCTTGCTGATTGTTTTGCTCCGCGGGCTTCGCCTGGGTGCTTGCAACAGCAGTGGCGTGCGCTATGGCTTCACGGCGTGCGGCTTCATCTTTGGCTTTTTGTTCCTGGTCCTGTTGAGCCCGAATCTGCTCGTTCTTTTGCTGTTGTTCGGTAGCAGGCGGCGTGTTGCGAATCTGCTCAGCTGCGGGCTGGTTTCTCACTTGTTCCGCTGGTGTTTGTGGTCTGGTTTGCTCTTGCGAGGGAGAGGGTTTTTGCTCGCCTTGATTTGTAGTTCTCTGCTCGCTCGAAGATTGCGTCGGTCTCTGCTCGCTCTGGGTCGCTGGTCTCTGGTCGCCGCTTTGAGAAGGCGTTGTTCTCTGCTCACCTTGTGAGGGCGTTGTTCGCTGCTCTTGTGGTGATGCCGGTCTCTGTTCTCCACCAGTGAATGGTGAATTATTTCGATCACCCGGGCCGCCTGTGGATGGAGAATTTCGTCCTGTATTGTCTATCTGATTGCCGGCGCCGCCACTTGGATGTGCAGGGGCTTCGCTGGAATTGTTGGAATTGTTAGGACCGCCGACCATCGGTTGACGTTCTACGCTTCCACCGTTGTTAGTACCTGCGCGATCATTTCCGGGTGTATTCTGCTCGCCGCGCTGTAGACCATTTATTCCTACTGCTGCTCCTTGAGCAACTTCATTCGGAAGCTTACCGAAGTCAGGACGAGCTACTCCGTCTTGCAATTTTCCTGAAAAGTCCGGGTTTGACACGCGCCGGTCCAGGCCAGGTCCAATATCCGATGTGTTTATTTTGCCGGTATCAATTCGATCTTGAATTGAAGGTTTGTAGATATCATTTTGTTGTCTATCGATAAGTGAATTTTTTAGATCGCCATTAGTTTTCCAATCGGCATTGGTTTTCCAATCCTGAGTGTACTGGATTTTGTCAGGGTACGCGGCACCGTCCTGTAGCTGTCGGTATTTCTCAAATGGTGCAACCTGGTTTACCGGATTATCCTTGCCGATATATTCCATCTTGTTGTAGCCGTAGTCGTTTCTTTGTACGTTGGATTGTTCAAGTATCTTGCCGGCGCTCATAACGCCGCCTTCAACACTGTTTGCTCTTGAGGGGGCATAGTCAACAAGCTTGCTGTTTTCTTTGGACATTCCTTCTACTATGTTCTTCGATAGAGGGCTTACAGACGCGCTGTCCCATCCGGACTTGTCTACTTTATATGGAAGAGTTTTGTAATCCGTGTTGCTGCTGTCGGAGTACTGAATGTCGGGCTTATACGATTTAGCTCCGCCGTCTGCATAAGCGGATAATTTGCCAGCTGCCTTTGCCTCAAGGTCTGAAGCAGCAGGATAGTCATTGCTGTATTTGGCGGTGCTGCGTTCAGTGCTTGTTGGAATGATTGAGCTGGAGAGACGCTCGTAATCGTTAATAGAACTAGAATTCTTCGTTCCACTTTCTAACGCTGGTGTAAGCGAGTTGTCCCTGCTTGCGCCAGTCTTTGCGCCCATTTTTTCTACGCCGAGAATTTGAACATCTTGCAAGCCTGGTGCCGAAGTGGGTCTGTTCAAGCCCTTATCACCGGCTTTGATGCTTTCTTCGAAAAGTTTGCTTGTGGTGCTTTGAGCCGGACCCGTCGTGTCAGTTGTACGGGTCGAATCATTGCCAGTATTTGTTGTGTTTTCAGTTTTAGCAGAACTGCGCGGGTTTGAACTTGAAGTAGTATCGGCAAAAAGAGCCTGGCTCACCGCTTCTGTACGAGTGGTGTCCGGAGCGTCTTTGCTCACGTCCTTATGCTCTTTTTCATCTTTTACTTCGCTCATGGTGCGCTCTGGCTTTTCAGCTTAATGTGACGACAACGGAAAACGACTAGACCAGCACCAGCTGTACATAGTGTATTCGCAAAAGAAGAAATCTTGACAACCTTGTCTGCCCAAAGCCCAGATTTAATCTCCTTTTCCTTTATACCCAGAGTCCTGTAATGGCCTTCATGAGAATGCAAAAATGGCACGCCTGGCGGGCTTGCCGGATTTAAAACTGGAACGGTCAAGAGGCAGGTCATATTTCGGTGACCTACCTGCTTTTCCTGATCAATCTGTGTGTGGCTTAAACTCACTGTTGCCCTGTCCTTAACTCAATGGACGTCCTCCGATGGAACCTGCGCTTCCATTAGGATGCGCTTCTTACAAATTTCGCAGGCTAGGCAGCTGCTCCCTGGAAGCTGCCGTGCCGCGAAATCACAGCACTCTGGGGACCTATCGTCCAGCAGAGTTCCGATCGCAGGAATTCGAACCGCTGCTCCCGGCGCAGTTCTCTTCCATTGCTGCAGGAGTGGATGTCCCGGTTCGCCGTTCGAGGTGGCGGTAGGTAGGGGCGACTTCCATTTTTTCTGCAGCATCGCCGAGCGCGACATTCTCGGCATAATCATATTCACCCGGTATTGCGTGGCTTGAGGATTTAGGTGCTGGCATGGTGCTGTCCTCTTAATACTCTGTGCTCTGCCGGCTGCTGCAACACAGCCGGCAAAGCACGGATCCACCGGGCAAAAAACTTGCTTAGCTTTGCTCTAAAGGGTCCTTCAGCGGTGCACTGTATTCAGGATTGGTGCGTCTTCGCTGAAGTTGTTTAGATTATGTCTTTCTGGAGCAGATTAAACAATTTGCGTTCCCGCAAAGCTTTTGCGTAATTCCGCAAAGCGCCAGGAATGTATGGTAGGGGCGTCTCACGGGCGCCTTTAAAAAGCATGACATCAGAAGGGCGCCCGTGGGGCGCCCCTACCGCAAACGTAAGCGTTTCTATTACATGCGGTCTGGCAGGCTTATGCCCAGAACTCCCATGCAGGTCTGGATGGTTCGGGCGGTCAGGTCACACAGAATCAGTCTTGAGCTGCGCACTGGTTCGGGTGCATTGAGCACCGGGCACTTTTCATAGAATTGATTGAACTTCTGGCTCAGTTCAAACAGGTATTCACAAACTCTATTTGGAAGGAATTCGTTTGTTACTGATTCCAGTACCACATCGAGTTTCAGTAGCTGTTTTGCCAGTTCGAGTTCCGTTGGCTCATTTAGCAGAACCCCGGCTTTATCATCAAGCTTTTGGAAATCTACTCCGCCTTCTCGGCTGATACCCCGCACGCGCACATAGGCGTACATCATGTATGGAGCGGTGTTGCCTTGCAGGCTCAGCATTTTTTTGAAGCTGAAAAGATAGTTTGTCATTCTGTTCAAGCTGAGGTCGGCATACTTTACGGCTGCTATACCAACCATCTGCGAAATTTCCTGGCGCCAGGCTTCCGGCTCTTCGCGGCTCTTCTCTTTCAAACGCGCATCGAGATCTTCTCTTGCATGTTGAACTGCTTCGGAGAGGAGGTCTTTCAACTTAACTGTTTCGCCGGAGCGGGTTTTCAACTTCTTCCCGTCTTCGCCGAGCACCATTCCAAAGCCAACGTGTTCAGTTTTCACTGAGGGCGGCAGGTATCCAGCTTTTGCAGCTGCTTTCAGCATCATTTGCAAGTGCACGGCTTGCTCCGCACCCACTACATAGATGATCTCATCGGCATGATCGTGTGTGACCCGGTAACGCACTGCTGAAATATCTGTTGCGGCGTAGTTGAATCCACCATCGCTTTTCTGAACTATTAGAGGCAGTGGATCGCCTTGCTCGTTCAGGTAACCGTCGATGAAAACGCATTTGGCTCCCTGGTTTTCGACTGCGATGCCCTGCCTAGAGAGATCGTTTACCGTGTCGGCAAGCATATCGTTGTAGAACGATTCGCCGCGCTCTTGCAAGTTTTGCACATCGAGCAGTTTGTAGATTTCCTCAAATGCTTTTCGTGATTGATCGCAAAGCAGCTTCCACGCCTGAATACTTTGTGGATCGCCTGACTGCAATTTAACTACTTCTTGCTGTGCTCTCGTTTTGAATTCCGCATCTTCATCAAAATGCTTTTTGGATTGCTTGTAGAAATCCACGAGGTCGCCCAAATCAAGCGCTTCTGCCTGAGTCAATGCGGCAGGAAACTTCTCCTTCAGCTCAGCAATTAACATACCGAATTGGGTGCCCCAATCTCCGACGTGATTCAGTTTGAGCACCTTATGACCGAGAAAATCAAATGTGCGCGCGATAGAGTCACCGATAATAGTTGAACGCAGGTGTCCAACGTGCATTTCCTTTGCAATGTTTGGGCTGGACATATCGACAATTACGTTTTTCGTTTTGCTGGCTCTGGCAATTCCCAGCCTTTCATCCGACTTGATTTTATTTAGCTCGGATTCCAAGTATTCTTTTTTCAAACGCAAATTGATAAAGCCAGGACCAGCAATAGTCGGCTGTTCGTAAATTGTGTCAGAGTCCAGATTCTTTACGATGGCTTCGGCTATGGCTCGAGGCGGCTGCTTCAGCTGCTTGGACAGGGTCATTGCCAGATTGCACTGATAGTCACCAAACTGTGGATTGCTGGCCGTCTCTACGCCCGGCTCAACGTCCTTCAGCTGCTCACCAAAACTTTTTAGCGCTGCGTCTTTGAGACGCGCTCTCATCATCTCAACTGCGTTTTTCATGCGCTCATTATATCTTGCCCGCGGGCAATCGTAGCCCTTTGCTACTAAATGATGTCTCTCATTTGCCAGTGTTTTCTTTCTTCAGCCATTCTGATCTGGCAGGCTTGCTGAAACGCTTTATCTGCCTCCTTGTTCAACTGAAGTGCGAGGCAAATTTTGTAATGTTGTTCGAGCTGTTTTGCTAGCAGGAGAGATGAAACGGTTCGGTTTCGGCGGCTTTGTTCCAGCTGTTTCTGGCTGTCATAATAGGATTGCCAGAGATTGCTGTGCGAGTAATTTATCGGGTTGTTGTTATGCTGATTGGTATCGTGCTTGTCACGCCATTGCTTCATAGGTAATGGGCTGCTCTGTAGGAGGAAGTAGTAATACTATTTATAATACCGGTTTGTTAAAAGCCCGTGACGTGAATGTTAGGAATCGGCTCTAAATTTAACCATGATTGTGCCACCAGATATGATGTTAAATCCGGTGGCTGGTCCGATAAAGAAGCAGAAGGGCTGGTGATGGAATCCAGAGTTCGCTGTTACCAGATAACAACACCCTGTTCGCCGTTATGACGCATGGTATATTGCTTGTTGAAAGTGCGAATTTGTTCTGCCTTTGCCTGGTAGCTCTTGCATTCGTCATGGCGTTCCACAGAGACACAAACGGCCGCTAGCTCGGAAAATAGTATGGCAAGTTTCTCCGAATTTGGTCCTTCCAATTTCTTGCACTCCGCGACAGCTGTTTTGTACAGCGTCAGAGATGCAAATGGATCTGTCTGCGACAGCTGTCGGGCAGCGGCGCCAATGTTTTGCCAGGTAACTTGGGATGCGCCTTCATTCATAATTAGAACCTCGCACTTATTTCAAAACGAAATTGAAATCGCCAGAGTTTTGCTTTGTACCACGTTATCTCTTCTGAGATCTACAATTCGTGACTGTTAAGTAAAGCGACAGGCTCTGACTTTTGCTCGTTGCTTCTTGCCGGCACTACGCTTGAGCCGTGTTTACATGTGTGACAGAGTATATATCGATCTTGCTTTCGTGTATGTCATTGCTGTGTCACATTCTCTCTTGTAGATTGATATTCAGTAAAGGCTTACTCGAGGCTGATAAGATGCGGCTTTCGAAGCAGTCAGAGCGGTGTCGCTGGAAGGGCAATATTTAAATGCAGTGTGATTTTGCACTCTTTTCTCTGCT
>JBIKOL010000115.1:0-29027 GCA_044358055.1 Obscuribacteraceae bacterium (SeqCode) | reverse complement strand
CATGTCAGCTGGAGCTGCTATTTGTGCAATGAAACTGTGGAGCGGCAGACGAAATCCTATGCCGGTCCCAACCAGACTTGCCGTGGCGAGCATTATGCTATCGACAGAGTTGACACCTGCATTAGCCAGCACGAAGAAGCCCGCTGCCGTTAGCAATGCACCAGGCAGACCGACAATTCTGCATTGCCCTAATCGTGAAAGGCATTGACCTCCTAGAATGCTTCCAAGGACCATGCCTAAAATGAAACAAGTTATGTAATTTGCCGCTTCCGCAGCGCTTTTGTGAAGCTTCATAGAAAGCAGCATCGGCAAGAAAAAGGTAGCCGTAATCATATAAGCGCCAGTCAGCATTTGACCGCTTATGCAGCAGAGAACCGTAGGATTAGTAAGAACCGAATGCGGAATCGCCGGATTCTTGTGATTCTTTTCGATCTGCAAAAACAGAGCGAAACATACGACAGTCAATGATACAAATGCAAGAACGGGAATTGAAAACAGACCAGCCGTCGCCATTGAGTTTAAACCCAGGAGCAGGCTGAGAATCGACCCGACCAGCGCAAGCATTCCTCCAATATCCCTGGAGCTTTCATTTCTTTCAGGCGCTTCCATCGAAGCTTCTGCTGGGCTTGCATATTTTGCTGGCTTAGTGCTGCGCATGCTAAGTACCAGGAACAACATCGATAAAAGACCAACAGGTAAGTTGATGAAAAAGATCCAGCGCCACGAAAGTTTGCCTATTATAAAAGCACCCAGCGCTGGCCCGAACACCGCGGCCAAGGCGCAGCTTAGTGAGAGCAGCCACATATATTTGACTCTGCCAACAGGTCCAAATACATCATTTAATACCGCCAGGCATAAGCCTTCCAGTGCACCACCCGAGATTCCTTGCAGCACTCTACATAATATTAACTGCGCCATTGCATCGCCTGGTATCCATGCGCTGAAGCTGCCGGCCAATCCGCACAAGACAGAACTCAATGTAAATAATCCCGATGAAACTAACAGAAGAGTTTTCCGCCCATAAATATCTGAAAGCAATCCGATAATTGGCATAGCCGCTACCGCTGCCAGCAAATACGCAGTGCCAACCCAGCAGAATCGATCCAGACCGTGGAGCTCCGTAATCAGCTGCGGCATAGCTGGTACCACAATAGTTTCGCCTAGTGATGACAACAAAACCACTAATTGCAATGCAAAGATCAATCCAATCGTTTGCATTTTGCCAAGCTTCGGCATTTCCAGTTTATTTGCGTTCACGATGAACACCTCTGACCTAGTTTTATTGATATTCGCAGCCGTCTAATTGTTGTCCATTACAGCAAACAGAATTGCTCCACCGCTTGCGACATTCACAATTTCGTTTTCGGAGGCTCTATAAATGCCGGGTCCAAGATAATCGTCATCAATGCACAAGATTGTGCCAACCACGTTCATGTTATGCAAACAGGTGTTTTGGTCGATCATCGTTAATATTTCTGTCTGCTGTTGCAGCACTACTTGTTGTAAGACGAATTTTGAATAATCAGCATTGTGCACTGCCTTTTCCCAATCTTCTTGTGAGAGCTGGTGCCCAAGCACGATTCCTTCGCCTTTGCCAAATTGTGTTGGTTTGAGCATCCAATTTTCACGGTCCAGGATGGCTACTTGTTTGAGGTCGCTGCCCAATACATAAGTTTTGGCAACGTGATTACGCAGAAACTCAAAATCCTCATCTCCAATATAGTCCTTCATTATGTCTTTTCGGTGCAACACGGCTAGCATGCGCTTATCGTGAGCTATGAATATTGTTCTGAGGTCGTTAAAGTAATTCCGGCTTTTGGCAAGTGTGCAAAGAGTTTCATAAACCCCATCTGCAAGAATTTCGTCCTGATGCAGTTCCAAAATGAAACTCGCGTCCTCTCTGGATGCCACTAGATGTAGTGCAGAAGGAGGAATTATGGCACATGTTCTTCCAAGCTTTTGCAGTTCGTTAGCCAGGCAATAGATATCCCAGCCTGATTCCCGTCCTTTAACAATATAAACAGTGTGCTTCTGAGGAATGCGTTCCACAAATGCTGCAATGTTATTTCCCTTGTACTGCTGAACTTTTTCGGAGGGATTGACGAAGTTACAATGTCTCAAGTAGTGCGTAATGAAAAAAGCATTTGTGGCAAATCGGGCATTGATTTCACATATGATAATGTTTCCCTTACTGTCGTAGAGGAAATCTGGACGGTAGGCGCCGATGTGATAAGGCATTTGGCTGGCACACTTGAGAAGTTCAATTGTGCGCTCATCCAGCTTGATGATTTCTTGAATTCGTTTATCCTTAAGATAGTTGGAAACAATCGCATTTATAGCCTTGGACAAAGTCTTTTGTATTCTTTCTTGAACCATCAGTTCTTCTTGTGAGTAGCTGATTGGGTATGGATTTATTGCATTGCAAAAGCGTTCGGTATTCGCTGCCTGTTTGGACAGACTTTCAATTATCCGAAGCTTGTCGTTCTCATACTGCTCGCTTTCCAAGTCTTTCTTTGATTGTAGAACTAATTGCCTGATCATGTTGTTTCTCCTGCGCCCTGGCAAACCTGCTTATTGATGTGTAGAACGATTCGTGAGCTTTACTAAATGCCAAATATTTTTGTGTTCGGTTGAAATCTCATGCGCAGCAAGTGGCGATCTTTGTCTTTGACCTCTGTGCGTGCATGCAGGAATCTTCCGTTGTCTAGAATCAACATGGTGCCTCTGGGCAAGAATTTTGATTCGATGATGCTCTCATTGCTCAGAAGTGCTTCAAGTTCTTCTAGAGCTTGGAGTTGCGCTGCTGAACATTCTTCACGAATAATGATGTCGCGTCTAAAACTGAAGTTCATTTCTTCATCGAGGATTGGCACTTGTTCGTAGCGACGACCCTTGTAGAACTCATCGGGCACTCGCACGGTGTACTTACTTTGCAAGATATGTTTAGTTTCTGCCGAGAGAAGTGCAAGTAATTTGCGTCCTTCTATAATTTGTGAGATGCCGCCTCCAAATGCATCTTCGCGCACTACGTAAAGGCAAATGTATTTCGGAGGTGGCAATTCGAATGATGCATCGGTGTGCATTTCGAACTCGCGCAGTGTGAGTGAGCGGGTTCCCTTGGCTTGATCTACCGAGGGATCGTATTTGACATCCCAGGTCTTGGTTCCCTTCTCATCGTGTGTGTCAATTTCACCGATTTCTTCAATCAATTGTTTGAAGATTTTTCCTTCCGGGTCATCATGGTTTACGTGACCCAGGACAATGCCGTAGGTCGAAAGAGTATTAACTATCTTCTGGCGCATTGATTCGTTGTATTCTTCAATTTCGATATTGATTTCAGGATTGCTAAGCAGGCTGGTTGGTTCAATGGCTACACTCTTGTTTTTGCAAGTAATCTGCTTGGTGTAGGTGAACTTTGTGTGCGAACCTGTCGAGGACATACTGGATGTTTTAGCGGCAGTTGCTTGAAAACTTTGTGAATTGCAACGCATATGGTGTATTTCTCTCCTGTTCCTTTTTACCTGAACATTTCTATCTTCTCGATTTCAGGTTAGGATTCGGTGAGGTAACAGCTTTGATTGGTCTGTTCTGCTAAATAAAGGCGGAGCCCCGGACCAACCGCAGGCGTCCCGCCTGCTTTTAATGATCCGATTCGCCTATTCGGCGTAGGCGATGTCTGTACGCAGGCTCCATTTTAGGAACTTTGAAATGCGGGCGGGACGCCCGCGATCCCGGGGGCATCCGCTTAGTTCAGAAGCGGGCGGGACGCCCGCGATCCCGGGGCGTCCGCTTAGTTCAGAAGCGGGCGGGACGCCCGCGATCCCGGGGCATCCGTTTAGTTCAGAAGCGGGCGGGACGCCCGCGATCCCGGGGGCGTCCGCTATTTCTGAATCGAATAGGTTCCTAAGCTTGAGGATTACCAGTCGGTGTTGGTTTCCGGTTTGACCACGGTGCCGGCGGGCAGGGTTAATCCGGAGTCCGCAACTACTAAATCGTTGGGGGAAATGCCGGAATCTATGGCGAGCGTGTCTCCGTTGTCCTGGTGGATTTTGACTCGCTTGTACTGGATCATGTTCTTGTTGACTATGGCAACATAAGTCCCATCGCTCTTTGTTATGGCGGCGTTGCTTGGAATAATTACAGGCGGTGTGCTGATTGCGTGCTTGAAATGCACTTCCACATAAGCGCCCGGCTTAAGTATTTGATTGTGATTGTCTATGATAATCTCGACCGGCAATGTGCGCGATTGAGGATTGAGGCTGCCACTTACATTTGTAACTGAACCAGTAAAAATCTTGTTCGGATATTCTTGTAGATTTATTTGTACGCTGTCGCCCTGATGTATGTCTACCGAGTCGCTTTCCGGAACTTCCACGTGAACGCGTAAAACGTCGCTGCGGTCCATTTCTAAAATTGGAGTTGTGCCGCTGGCACCGCCGGCAACAACCAATGAACCCGGGTCGGCATATCTATCCGTTATAACTCCATCAGATGGAGCCAGGATTTTATGGAAATGTTCTGTGGCTTGCAACTCATTCAGGTACGCCTGGCTGGATTCCACAGCATGCTTTGCTGCTTCTATATGAGTATTCGCAGCTGTCAACTCTGCCTGGTGTCCCAATTTATTCTGTTTGGCAGTCTCAAGCGCTGACTCGTCAGCCTTGTATTCTCTCACCATTTGATCTAGCTGTTCTGATGAAGCGGCGCCCTGTGATTCGAGATAACTGTAGCGCTCCATTTGCTTTTCACTGTAGTCGAGATTGCAAACCTTCTCCTTAATTGCGGCGTCAGATGCTGCCAATTGTGCAGCATAATTTGCTTTGTCGGCGATCGCGCCGCTCAAGTTCGATTGAGCTGAACTTAGTGCAGCACTGGCTTGTTTGACGCTCTGGTCGAGTTCTGGCGTATCAACTACAGCTAGCAGCTGCCCAGCTTTAACATGATCTCCGATGTCGACCAATCGTTTAAGCAAATAACCGTTAACGCGAGAATAAACAGGCACTTTTTGAATTGCCAGTAATTCACCAGGCAAAGTCAGTGTTTTCTTTTTCGCATCCTGCCTTGCCCGGACAACCATAACCTCTGGCGTTTCATGCAAAAGCCCTGTGTGAATTGACTGAAGCCGTTCTTCTTGCTTCATTCGAGGAATTGCTCCTGCACCAAGCATGACTACAAGAATCAAAAGCAACGGCAGTACCAAAATCGAATTTTTGACTGGCGTTTTGTTTTCAGCTTTCGAAGTTTCTCTCATTGCCTGACATTGAGGTAGCATTTGGTAACTGGAAGTATCAGTAAACATATTTTTTGCCTTCTGACTGCGCTTAATTAATGCTATTCGTTTTCAGGTTAGGGATCTGTGAGTTACCCGCTGGGTGCTTCGTTCGGCTTTTAATCATTGCGAAAAGCGCGGGTACTAATATTAAAGTTGACAGAGTTGCGGCCATCAATCCGCCAATCACCGCAACTCCTAATGGGACGTTTGCTTCAGTGCCAGCGCCATGAGCCAGTGCGGTTGGCAGCATGCCAACAATCATTGCAAGTGCAGTCATCATAATCGGTCTAAATCGTGTAGCACCGGCTTCTGCGGCTGCGTCTCTGGCGCTCTTTCCTTCTTTACGTTTTTCCTCTGCAAAGGAAACCAGCAGGATGCTGTTTGCTGATGCAACACCAAGGCTCATGATTGCTCCCATCAAGGCTGGAACGCTGAAGCTGATTTGGCTGACATATAGAATTAGTACAACTCCTGAAAGAGCACTTGAACTTCCAAGTAATACGATGAGAGGGTCTATCCAGGATTGAAAGTTCACAACAAGCAGCAAATATACAAGTACGAGAGCGAAGGCAATTCCGCTGAGAAGACCTGCGTATGCCAGATTCATGTCGTTGGCCTGACCGCAGAGTTTGACGAAGATGCCACCTGGGTGCTTAGTATTCGCCACAATCTGGCGGATGTCGTTTGCGACGGAACCTAAATCGCGATCCTGATTGTTAACGAAAATATCGAACACAGGCATTATTTGTGACTGGCTAGCAATTGCGGCCGTTTTACCGTGCGAGACTTGAACAATATTTTTTAACAATACCGGTGGTTTGTTTGCCTCCGCGTGTACAGGCAATTCCGATATATCGTCGACTTTGCTTAGCTTGTAATCAGGCGTTTGTACTGCGACCGAGTAGTTGACGCCTTCATTAGGATCGAGCCAGTAATTTGGAGCTGTTTGAAAGCTGGAGCTCAACGATGTCAGCACAGATTTAGCTACATCTGCCTGTGTCAGTCCCAGTTGGATCGCTTTGGTGCGATTGACGTTGAACTCGAGCTGATCTTGATCAGGCACTTGCAGTAGCGTCACGTCGACTGCTCCTGGTACAAGCTTTACCTTGTCGGCGATAGATTGTGCTAACCGGTAAGCGGCCGGAATGTCCCGTCCCGAGACTTTAATGTCAATTGCAGCCGGACTGCCGTTGTTCAAAATTTGATTCATGATATCGCCAGGTTGAAAGAAAAACTTGAGTTGTGGTTCTTTGTTTTGCAGGTAGCTGCGAATTTTATTTTGATAAGCAAATACGGATTTTTGGTGCTCTGCTTTTAATGAAATCAACAGCTCCCCGTCGAATTTGCTAAATGTAACGTTGTCCCCGTAAGCAAGATTCAATCCGCTAACCGGTAAACCGATGTTTTCGGTAATAGATTGCAGCTCGTTGGAAGGGATTATTTGCCTGATTTCGCTTTCTACCGTCTTGAAGATTCCCTCCGTTTCTTCCAGACGTGTTCCTTTGGGTGCAATTAAATGCAAGCGTATTTGTCCGCCGTCTACACGAGGGAAGAACTCTTCGCCAACAAAGGGGATGACACACATTGCAGATAACACAATCAGCAAGCCTGTCGCTATTATCTTGCCCGGATATTGAAGTACCGAGTGCAGAACACTTTGATATTTAGTTTTGATTCCAGCAAATGCGCCAGCGTCGTGATTAGCTGCAGAATTGCCTGCCTTTTCTTTCCGCAGCAGAAAGTGCGCCATGAGTGGTACAAGGGTTCGGGACAGGAAATAAGAAGCCAGCATAGCAAAGACAACCGCAAGCCCCATCGGCGCAAATAACGAGCGTGCTGGTTCTACCAGAAACATAACTGGAATGAAAACTATGCAAATACATAAAGTTGATACCAGGGAGGGACTGGCTATCTCGGAGGCACCATCCAATATCGCTTGCGTTATTGATTTGCCCATAGACAAATTGCGCTGAATGTTCTCTATTTCTACGGTAGCGTCGTCAACCAGCATTCCGACCGCAAGGGCAAGTCCGCCCAAAGTCATGATGTTCAGAGTTTGTTGAGTGGCGTTCAAGCCAACAACCGACGCAAGTATGGCAAGCGGAATTGAAGTCACGACTATCAAGGCACTGCGCCAGGAGCGTAAAATGAAGAGCATTAATATGCATGTCAATAACGCGGCGACGATCATTTCTGTGCTGACTTGTTTGATCGCCTCTTTAATGAACGAAGTTTGGTCTGAAAGAATTGAAACGTTTAGTTCTTTCGGTAGGGTTGCCAGCACTTCGGGCAGAACTTTCCTGATGTTGTCGACTACCGAAAGTGTGGAGTTGTGCCCTGCTCGCAAAACATCGATTTCTGTGGAGCGCCTGCCGTCTACATTTACGATGTTCGTTTGCGTCGCAAACCCATCGTGGATATGTGCTACGTCCTTGAAGTAGATTGTGGCATTTCCTACTTGCTTGATTGGCAATAAATTCATATCTTCAATGGATGAGGGACTACTGTTCAGCTTGACTGGAAATTCCTTGCCGCCGAGCCTGACATCGCCAGCTGGTAAAATCAAGTTCTGGGAGCTAAGAGCAGTTACTACATCATTGGGTGTAAGACCCTTCGCGATCAGCTGGTTCGTATCGATATCAATTGTCACCTGACGTTCTTTACCGCCATAGGGCATGGGGATAGAGCATCCTCCAGCTGTGGCGAGACGGGGGCGAATAAAGCAAGCTCCGTATTCATAGAGTTCTGATTCGGAAAATTTCTTGCTGCTAACTCCGAGTTTTAAGACCGGCAAATCGGTGCTGTTGAATGCTGTAACAACCGGAGGTGATGAGCCGGGAGGCAAGAATTTCATGATGGTTTCATTGACGGCGCTCATGAGTGCAACCGCTTTACCCATGTCCGCACCCTGGCGCAGGTAGACTTTTATGATGCCCATGCCTGATAGAGAGGTAGAATCAATGTGAGATATTTCACTCGACACTGTAGTCATTACGCGTTCGGAAATGCTTACAATCCGGTCTCGCATATCAGCTGGTGGCAAGCCTGCGTACTGCCAGATAACGCTGACCACTGGAATATCAATGGACGGAAAAATGTCGACTGGCATTCGTGAAATCGAAAAAATGCCAAGAAAGGCAATCAGTATTGCTAGTACAACAAATGTATGAGGGCGACGGATGGCAAGTTCTACAATCCACATTTTGATAACCTCAACTTCTTTACGATTAGCCCTTTTTTGGTGCGCCACGTTTATCTTCCTCTGTTCAGGTTAGGATGCAGTGAGGAACCGGCAACGCCAAGTAGGTGGGGCTGTAGGCATCCACGGGCATTGGAGTACTCTGGCCAAATACATACATTCGCTAGCGAAGCGGGCGACGCATGGCGTCGCCCCTACACACAGAACCAGACAAGCGGTATAGTTATAAGGGCTAAAAGGGATAATCTGGTTCATGAGCAAAATTCTTGTTGTTGAAGACGAAAGCGATATTGCCAATCAGTTGCACAAAACATTGAGCAGGGAAAATCATCAAGTTGAAATAGCTGCTGACGGACAGATAGCGAAAGATTTGTTGTCGAACAACGAATACGATCTTATCGTTCTTGATTGGATGATACCTGTTTACAGCGGTATTGAAGTTTGCAGATGGTATCGCGATAAAGGCGCTAACGCTCCGATTCTCATGCTTACGGCGCGCAGCGAGCTAGATGATAAGGCTGATGGACTGGACAGCGGAGCTGATGACTATTTAACAAAACCCTTTCAGTTGAGAGAATTTCTGGCACGGGTCCGGGCACTCTTGCGGCGAAGTACCACACCATCACATGTGATGACCTGTGGAAAAATCATGATGGATCTGGATGCGCGCAAGGTCACGCGCGATGGTGTCGAAATAAAGCTGGAACCAAAAGAATTCAATCTCCTAGAGTTCCTTATTAAACATGCTAATCAAGCATTTAATGCCGAAGCGCTGGTCTTGCGAGCCTGGGATCCGGACAGCGAAGTATCATCAGATGCGGTGCGTGTTTATGTTCGAAACTTGCGAAAGAAACTTGATGTTGATGGAGAGCCTTCGATAATTTCAACAGTGCATGGAGCCGGTTATCGGGTGGATATGCGCTGATGTTCAAACAGCTGCGACTGAAACTGACTCTCTTTTTTGTTTTGCTAAGCTTTTCTCTGTTTTTGGCCATGGGTGCTTTTGGTACGTGGCTTTGCTATAAAAGCATGACTGATGGACTTGATGAGCGCGTACACACTCTGATTGTGCAACAGGCACCAAGTATTGAAGAGACTGCAAACACTGTTCGTTTCGAATCTCAGTCAGGGAACGTTAGCACCAGGCATGGTGCCTTACTTGCGCGGATCGAACTCTACGATCAAAATGGAAATTTGGTCCAGGGTTTTGGACCTCATCGAATTGGAAATTTGCTCTTGCATGATCATGATGAACCATGTGTCGAGTGCCAAGCTGATGATGGTCAAACTATGAGAGTCGGTGCGCATGAACTTCGCTCTTTGCGGGGGGGAAAATTTGTAGTTGGCTATTTGCAGGCAGCTGTACCTACAGATCTGCGGGACCAGGCGGTCCAAACCTTTGCTTTATGGATGTCGCCCTTGCTCCCGCTATTTTTGTTGGTTTTGGCTGTTGCCGGATATTTCTTTTCCGCGCGGGCTTCCCGCCCTGTAGAAGAATCATCGGCTCTTTTGCGCCAATTCCTGGCCGATGCGGGGCATGAATTGAAGACTCCTATTCAGGCAATTCAGTTGACAGCAGAAAATGTGCAAGAGGAGACGACTGATAGCGAACTGCGGAAAGACATGGACACGATAACGCGAGCGGCTCAAAGAATGACACGCCTCGTTGAAGATATGCTCTTACTTGCAAAATATGAATTACAGCAGCTCCCGATGAAACGCACGCATGTTCGCATGGATGAACTTTTGAAAGATCTCGTTGATGAGTTCATGCCGGCTTATGAAGAAAAACATATTGAACTTGAACTGTCTAATTGCGCTCCAGCGATTGTGAATGGTGATTCCCATCTTTTGCAACGCCTATTTAGCAATCTTCTCCAAAATGCATTGCGTTATACAGACAGCCATGGCAAGGTGACACTGTCTATGTCGGTTGCAAATGATATTCTCACAGTGTTCGTTGCTGACACTGGAATAGGCATTGCACCGGAAGCACAAAAGAAGATTTTTGACCGTTTTTACAGAGCAGATAAATCCCGTGCCAGGGCGGCTGGAGGCAGCGGCTTAGGGCTGGCAATTGTGCAAGCAATTTGCCAGATGCATAGTGGCTTGATTGGAGTTCAGAGTGAACCCGGTAAAGGCAGCACGTTTCAAGTAGCACTGCCTACATTGCAATTCCAGCCATTCTTTAGCGGAAAGATATCGGTCAGTTTGAAAAAAACTGGCTAGGACACATCAATGCGTTCGTTTCGGAGGGTCAGGTGAGTCTGCAGTATAACTTGCCAGCATGGCCAGTTGCTCTACCGATGAAATAAGCGTGTCCAACATGTTTGCTATTTTGGCAAATAGAATTTCATGATCTTTCATAGACCTGATTAACGCTTTATTTTCCTGCTCCAACATTTCTATTTTTGAGGCACAGTCAAAGTGACCATTTGCTTTGTCGTTTAAGTGAACATTCGTTTCTTGAATCATATGACAAGCTCCTGTTTCGATCCTAATTAAAAGACGCATCGGGAAACGAAAAAGTTCAAATGTCAGAAATTAAGCAATTGCCTGAGTCAAAGCGCTTCTTCAAGGATTAGGGCTTCTAAATACTGCACTCGACAGAGCTACATGTCTGGCAAATTAGCTACCATTTGCCAACTCACCAAATTGCCTCGTAGCCTTGCGGCAAGAGATCCCATTTCGAACCGCTTACATGAACTCGTGTTGTCTCTTGCCCCGCCGAATCAACGAACTTTTTACCTGCGTGAGCCCAGAGCAGAACACTCCCCTTTAGGTTGAAGGCGTCAATGCCTCGTTTTCTTAGCCCTTGTGTATATGCTCCGGCTCGCCCGCCGATTGTGCAATAGGATATGACTTTGCAGGAGCGGTATTTCTCAAGATTAGACTCAAACTCTTCTTTGGAAATCGCTCCAGGAATCATCGATATTTGCTGCTCTTCTTTTGTCCGAACGTCCACGAGAAGCACAGATTCCTGATTGAGCAGCTGGAGCCATTCCTCCACCGAAATAAATGGCGCATCCTCGCGACTAGAATTGTCCGCAGCGAAGAGTTCTTCTATTCTTTGCAGCTGTTCAGTCACTTTTGTCGAATCCATCTGTCAACTCCTGATTTGAGATTCAAAAATGATAGGACGTTTGCTTAGTCCGGATGCTGTTTTTGTCCTGCACTATCGCAAAGTCAGAGAAATGGCTGTTCAGATGCAAGTTCCTTAAGTTGTTTCTTTCGCCATTTCTTCGCGGTAATTTTCCCAAAGCTTAGGCTCCCAAAGCTCAACCTTATTGCCATCCGGGTCCATTATCCAAAGGAAGCGGCCGTTTGGATGTGCTTCTGGCCCTTTCAAGATTTCGATTCCGTTAGCGTTTAGCTGAGCAATCATGCCATCCATATCATCTATCCGATAATTAATCATAAAGGAAGCCTTACTTGGGCTAAACCAATCACTATCTTTTTCTGCAGTGTGCCAAACGGTTAATCCGTTGTCGTCCGCTGTGTCATCCTGCCACTGCAATACCGCTGCACCCCAATCCTCAGTTTGCAGTCCGAGAACCTTCTTATACCAGTTTGTTAATGCTTTACTGTCCGTTGTGGATTTAATGAATACTCCGCCAATTCCTGTAATTTTTGCCATGATCTTTTCTCTTGAGTAGTTCTGCCGATTCTTAGTATTTCACTAGACTAACATTTCAGTTTTTAAAGCAAATTCAGTCTCCCATATTCTTAACCCAGCCTCAATGACCACATACCCCATAATCCTCAAACAGACTTCGCAGAAAAAAGAAACCTTCATCATTCTGTGTGAGAAATTGCGTGTGGCAGGAATGCAGTTTGGCAAGCATTGAATTCATCTCTTTTGAAAATTCAATCAAGTTTCGATCCTAGCTAAAAGACGCATCGGGAAACGAAAAAGTTCAAATGTCAGAAATTAAGCAATTGCCTGAGTCAAAGCGCTTCTTTAAGGATTAGGGCTTCTAGCAGCCAGCTTCAAACCGTGGAACTGCAAGATCATTAATTACTTGCAGATTTGGAAGTTTTTTTAATTCCGAAGGTTTGATCAAGAGTTTGCTGCTGCGGTTTCCGCCGCCGAGAACGATTTTCTCACATTCCATTATTCGGGAATCGATATAGATTGGTATACTTGAAACACCAATGGGCGTAACTCCACCAATTTCCATTGAGGTTGCGTCTAGGGTTTGTTCCGCTGTTGCGAACGAGCATCTTTTGATTTGCAACAAACCGCTTACTGCTTTGTTTACATCAAGCTTGCATGTCGCCAACGTTACGCCGCATACATAGCGAACTGGATTGGACTTACCAACAACGATGATTGCGTTGCATGTTTGCTCGGGCGCGATTTTGTATTGCTCGCAAAACGCGACAGTATCAGCAAATTGTGGATCGCACTCCAGGACTTCCACGTCTAATCCATGCTCTTTTATTGCTGCGGCAACTTGAGGATGCAATAATTCTAGCTTGGTCATGATTCATAGTCCTTTTGAGTTAAAGCCTAAGTTCTTGCAATGCAAAAATCATTCGAGTCTTTCATTGCTTTGTTGAACGCATGCTTTTGTGTACAGTTTGACGTACGAAACCTTCCTTGTCCCACTGCTCGCTTCCTGCGCCATTGTGAACGAAGAACAGGCAGTCTGGGTCGTACCTGTTTTTGACAGACAATAGTTGTTGGTAGTTACTTCCCCAATAAGCATCCTGCCAGGAGCGTTCAAAGTAATTGCTTTCAGAGACATATGAACCTGCGCGCGGAACGACCTTTCGCAGCTCATGCATTGCTTTTGCAATGTTGGCGGCGTCCTCCCGTGCAGATTTTAGTTTCGGCTTGTGAGAAGGAATCGAGGGAAACGCTCGTTCGCCACCTGCGATTATAGCTAGTGCGAAGGCATCGAGAACTGCCGGGTTTGTGGCTGTGTCCCTGGCAGCACGAACGGCTTCCTCTGGGGCTCCTGCAAGACCTTTATTGAAATGCAGTTCAAGACACCAGGTTCTGCTTGAGGAATATAGTGCGTCTACTAGCATTTCTTGTTCATTTCCAAATAGCAAATGTTCAGGCAACCAGGTTGATTCATAACCGTGCCAGAATACACTCACCTGTCCCTGATCCCCTTCCCAAAACACATGGTTAGGTGACGCGCCGCTGCGAGAGTCAGCGACGATTGTTTTGGGATAATTCTTTCTTCGCCATTCAGCGTCCCACCAGTATCGGGGTTCTAAAACTTCAATAAATAAATTGGGCGACAACTCCAGTTCAGGCGAACTTCGCACAGAATCAAGAAACGGTTGCCAAACTTGCTCCGATTCTTTTTTACTGAGCCCGTGTGATACCATGCTTATTTCCAAAACATTATTCGGACCGAGCTTTGCTTGTTCTCCCCAGTGTGGATTGAACAGGCTATTCTTGTAGAACGCTACAAAATTAGCAATAAGTTTCTTGTACGCTTCATCCGATTTAGCCTTGACTTTGATGTGCACGCCGCCGAAGAATTCTGGTAGATCATGTGTTTTCAAAGTCAAGCGCGTCACCACACCAAAGCTTCCGCCGCCTCCTCCTTTAATAGCCCAATAGAGGTCGGCATCTTTATACTGATTGACTATTCTTATGGCACCATCTGCGGTGACAATCTCAGCTTCAAGCAGTGAGGCCGCCGCCATTCCGTAGTGCTTGGAAAAACTGCCGAACCCGCCGCTTTGCAGCAGCCCCGCAACTCCGACAGTCGCGCATCCGCCTCCCTGTACGTAGCGACCGGATTCGACCGTCACTTTATGGTAGACGTCCATCCAGATGCAACCTGCACCCACTGATACAGCTGCTAGCCCTTTTGTCCCTTCACTTGCTCCCTGAGGAACGAAGTTGTCATGCAAAACGATTTCTCTCATTGAGTGCGTCCAAACCAGGAGCGAATCAGGCGCGTTTGATGTTCCCAGATAGCTGTGTCCTCCGCCTTTCACTACCAGACGCAATTTGTTATCTCGTGCGAAATTAACCGCAGCTGCCACATCTGAGGCTCGTTGCGCGGCAACAGCGTAAATTGATGGGGCTGAATTCCACGCATCAAGCCATCCAGCGCTTTGAGTAAGTGCCGGTGAATCGCTAATAAAGTATGGATTCTCCAGATTCTTCAAGAGCGGTTCAAGGTCTGCTTTGTTTTTTGGTTCGAACGGATTATCTAACTTCATCAGATTTCCGCCGACTTGCTCTCGGAGTGTATTCCATTTCTCTTCTGCGGGCCATTCCTTATCTCCGGGACGGACACGTTTGAAAGTTTCAGTAGCAACTTTTACGCTGCTGGCTCTAGCTAGTTCTCCCTGCAACCTGTCTATGAATAATGGAAAGGCAGCTAATAACTTCAGCAAAGATCGTCTATTCATGTGTACTCAGTTAATCCAAGATAGCGACTATGGTAACATTCTATGACCTTTGACAATCTATAGAGCGAAGCTGGAGATACTGATGAAGATTATCGCGATTACAGCCGTAACACTTTCGTTGTTTGTTGGGCTCGGCCACGCCGCGCTTGCAGACTCGTCTAAGTTCGAACAAGAATGCC
The DNA here is from genome assembly GCA_044358055.1 of Obscuribacteraceae bacterium (SeqCode). Taxonomy (GTDB): domain Bacteria; phylum Cyanobacteriota; class Vampirovibrionia; order Obscuribacterales; family Obscuribacteraceae; genus JAIEPM01. The sequence goes on along the minus strand of JBIKOL010000115.1, from coordinate 13,990 downwards.
AAATTACGCTTAATGGCGATTCGAAATTCACGATTTCTCCTGGCTGGTCTTTTGATGATAAGACGAAAAAGCTCGTCGCGCCTGAAGGCGATATGACTGTGTACTTGCTACAAATGCCGTTTGGCGGAAAGGTGGAGAATCTCGTTGCTGCCGCCTGGAAATCCGCACATAAAGATGTGAATTACAAAATCTTGCGAACTATCTCTCCGCCTGCCAGGGATGGCTGGGAGCAGATACATCAAGTTGTGTATGATGTGCCAGCTGCTGAGAGTAAGGCTGTATTGGCAGTCGTTCGTGTGTTTCAAGGAACTGCGTACATAATGCTTGTCGAAGGAGCCGTTGGAACGCTCGACAAGCGCAGCGCGCAATTTCAAATTGTTGCTGATACTTGGCGCCCTAATGGCATGAAGAAAGAAGATTTGACTCTGAGGAAAACCAAGAAATTCACTGCAAGCGATGCATCAAACTTCGACACATTTATAGAGAACTCGACTAAAGCATTGAATATCCCTGGCACTGCAGTTGCCATTGTTCAAGATGGGAAAGTTGTATACCGGAAGGGGTTTGGTGTTAAACGCCTTGGCACCCAAGATAAAGTTGAACCAGAAACTATGTTTATGATTGGTTCCACTACAAAGCCACTTACGACTCTCATGCTTGCAAAACTTGTGGAACAAGGGAAGCTAAGTTGGGATTCGCCTATCAGCTCAGTTTTGCCGCAATTCTCTCTTGCAGACAAGGAATTAAGCAAGAAATTTCTGATAAAGCATACAGCCTGTGCCTGTACTGGAATGCCGAGAAGAGATGAAGAATGGCTGATCGGTTCTAAGATCAATTCCGCAAATGATCTTCTTGAAGACATGCATACTATGTCTCCCACTACCGGTTTTGGCGAGACATTCCAATATTCAAATCCTCTGGTTGCAACCGGAGGCTATGCCGGTGCGAATGTTTATGGGAAGGGCAGCGAGCTTTTCAAAGCATACGAGACCGTGATGAACGATCTTGTGTTCAAGCCATTGCAAATGACTTCTACTCGAGTGAAACCACTTATTTCTGATGCAGAGAAAGTTGCGAGTCCACACAGCAAAAATTTGCATGGCGAGGTCGTGTTGCTAGACCGCAAATTTGAAGATGCAATAGACCTCGTTGGACCAGCCGGTTGCATCTGGTCCAATGTTGATGACCTTTCAAAATATGTGCTTATGGAGCTTCGCAATGGAAAGGACGAAAACGGAAATGCTATCTTTGCAGAGGAACAAATTCTAAAACGACGAGCACCTGGAGTTAAAGTTGACGAGGATTCTAACTATGGGTTGGGCTTATTTATTGAGTCCGACAAGGGTGTCAAAGTAATTCACCATGCTGGTAATACCCTTGGATTCACATCTCACATGATGTTCTTCCCAGACAATAATATCGGCATGGTAATTCTCTCCAACGCCAGCGGAGTGAACGCATTCAGAAACGCTATGAAGCAACGACTCCTGGAAGTATTATTAGCAGCTGAACCAAAATCAGATGAGATGATCAAATTCGGAGTGAAGAACTACAAAGAGATGATCGATAAAGGGCTTGAGCGAGTTTCCACAAAAGCAGAAGACCTTAAATGGATAAACGATTTCGTCGGGCATTATGAAAGCCGCGAGCTTGGTCCATTCGATATTGTGTCGGACGGGAAAGGCAAATATCAGATGAACAACTCTCGTTGGACATGTGATGCTGCCTCACTGCGCGATCCTGGCGGCAAGAAAATTCTTGGGTTGATAAGTCCGCCGTGGACGCTTTTTGAATTCCAGGCTGAGAAAGATCGGCAAACTAAGCTCATAATGGACGCTGGACAGGTTAAGTATGAACTGATTAAGTCCTCCAACTAATACAGCTTTATGCAGCTCCTGCCGGACGCAAAATCATCCTCTTACTCATTGGTAATCAGTCCTCGGAGTGAAGCGGCGGTCTACTGGAAACTGTTTAATTGAAAGAACAGTAAGTATCCCGCTGGGCGGAGGCAGCCAGAATGAACGATTTCCAGACATCACCCGAACTCTTTGTTTTTATAGTACTTTTCACATCGATAGTGGTCGCTGTACTTGGTGGGTGGAAGAGCATCTCTGTTGAGATCGCAGAAGAGGAACCCGCGGCGAAGCCAGATGAAAGTGGATTGCCGGCATATTCTAAAGCGGCGTAAGCCTTTACACAGCGCCTGCAAAGCGCCTACTCTTTAAGCGATTCCAAAATCGCTGACACGTCTTTGCTGGAAACAAGCTTGTCTAGTTTGTCTTCGGAAATGCCGCCTGCTCGGCCTAAGAGATACAATGCGGGGTACCAATACATATCCGGCCAGCTCAGCATTTCTTTTAAGGATTGAATCGCATTAGCCTTTATAAGAGTTAGCGCTCTGGGGTCTCGCTTTTTGCTGATGACCTCGAGTAGAAAAGCCGCTTTGTTTCGGTCAAGCCATTTATTTGAATTGACCATGTCGACATATCGTTGAATAGCCCTCGAAGAGAGCATCTTACTGTGCGCCGGATTCTCTTGCAGGTTCTCTGCCAGCTCACGAGTGGAGTTATTTCTAACGAGATCGCTTGAATCCAGCGATGCCCGAGACAATGCATCAAAATCTGCTTGCTCGCATGCGGCCAATCCCAGAGCATACGCGGCAACCCCTCGATCTTTGGGAGATGAGGATTCAATCAGACTTTTTCTCAGTTCTTTATGCTTATTCTTTGATTGTTCTTTTAATTTATCTTGCAGCTGCTGCATATGAATCTTTCTTGATTCGTCTTTGTTCTGGAGATATAGCGGCAATTCAGCCATGTACTCATCATAGGTTTTTTCTATATCGTTTGGAACCGGAACTCGCTTCTTACCAACAGCCAGGTATTGTGGACTTGCTGAGTTTGACTTACCTGGCAGTCCAACGAATAAAACATGACGGTCGTTGCCGATATTAACGACCGCCGCGTCAGCCACCGGCTTGCCGATTTCGTCTTCGACTGCTTTAAAGTATTTCTGCGGATTGCTGTGAAGTTCTAATTGATCTATCTCGTCACCTGTTTTCAGGCTCATCGCCGTTTTTATTTTATTCAGATCTAGTCCTTGATACCCAAAATAATAGATGCCGTCTATCTTTACTTGGTATTCTTTCGCCGTGGAGGCACCATATGCGGTGTCAGTTGCCTGAGCTGTTGCTAGCAATACTGTAATTGCAAGCAGCGTTGATTTAACATTCCTGACCATATTCTCGACCAATTTGCTCTGCGAAGATTGTGATCATACCAGACCTTTATCTTGCAGGAAATCGAGAGTGCTTGTTTTCAAGGGTTTTGCAAATTCTCATACCTCTGATTGATATAAATCGCTCTTTCGAAGCATGAAATTGGGTCCTTAAAAGCGGACAATTTGTTTGTTGAAAATTTCAATCCAGAACACGGGCGATGAGCATCTTCCGTAGGGCTTGAATCAATAAAGAGAGAACTAGCAGCCAAAAATGCCGCCTGACTAACTCCGGAAAGCTGAGAAAAAGCGCAATTCAATTTGAGTTTGCATGGCGTCATTACTTTGGAGAATGACATATGAAAACGAATTCTGCAGTAAAAGAGAGAGAAACAGTTTCGAATTCAGAAAAAGAGAATTCAGACATTCCTTTGATAAAACGTGATCCATGCACGTATTCGACACTTTTGAATTTAAGAAGAGATATGGGACAGATAATTGAAGATATTACGAGAGGTTTTGAAATCTGGCGTCCGCACTTTGTGGAACCAATTTTCGGTGACTTCTACGCCAAAGTAGACTTCAAAGACACAGAAAAGGAGATGATTGCGTACATAGAAATTCCGGGTGTGGACTACCGCGATCTTGAAGTATTTTTGGCGCCAGGCACCATAACCATAAAAGGAGTAAAGAAAGAAGAAAGAGAATCACTGGACAAAGGCTATTTCCGCGCAGAAAGACGCTTTGGTGCCTTCCAGCGCATATTGCCTCTTCCGTACAAAGTCGATCGAGAGCACGTAGAAGCAATACACAAAAACGGCGTATTGAAGATCGTCATGCCCAAAACAATTGAAGAGACAGGTAGCATTCAGAAGATCAATATAAAACACACAAATTCATAACTGAGGCCGCACTGCCAGCGGAATTATTCCACTGACCTGCTGCTTCTCGAAGAGCATAGTACAGTCCCCTGCAAACTGCACTATGCTCTTTTTTTTATTTGTTTTGATTATTCACTCACAGCCTGCGCTGCCAGCACGGAAAGTACAAACAAGACTGTGCTTAGCACATTGATTTATTCAATTTCGACCATGACTTCGCCTAGAGTCATCGTCTTGCCAGCGCAGGCGGCGAGTTTTCTAACGAGACCCTCCCTCGGTGCGCTGATTTCATTTTCCATCTTCATGGCTTCAAGAATCAGCAAGGGGTCTCCTCTTTTGACTCTCTGTCCCCCCTCAACAAACACTTTTGTGATGAGTCCAGGAATTGGAGCTCTTACACGTCCGTCTCCGCTGGCTGGGCGCACTGGGGTATCATCAAGTTTGCCCGGCTCTACTCTATGCAATCCATCGACAGATCTGATCCAACGTAGTTCAGGATCTATATCCAACTCAAATGATTTGCCGTCGATTTCAAACCAATGCCAGTCTTCAGGATTAAGAGACCAGTCAGGTGCTGAAACAGAATGCATTTTGCCATTGACACAAATTTCAATCGTCGAGGATGCTCTTAGAGATGACTTTATCTCAATTTCAAATTTTTGCTGGTCGATAAAAACTTCTATTTTGTCCATAAAGTTCTCCCAGGGCTTCAATTGATCAAACGTGAGGAGGCGTGCCAGCCACCTATAAATCTTTCCGGTTTGCTTATGCCTGCCCTCTGCGTTCCCGCCGCGTAAGCAATGGCAGCAACGGCAGCCAGCAAATCATTTGAGTCTTGAGAGAAACAGTCCTGATGAAACTCCATAGCGGTTCCAATGTTATATTGGCCCGCGGCAAAATCGCTGTCCTTCAAGATGCTTTGGATGCGAGCCTGATTAGTTTTGACGCCCGTAATAGCGGTGTCACGGAGCGCACGTTGCAGTCTCGAAATACATTCTTGTCGTGATTCGCCCCAGCACGAAATGGTGGCAAGCAGCGGGTCAAACTTTGCCGGAATAATACAGCCTCCATAACCGTAAGCATCAACTCTCACATGAGGCCCGCCTGGTAAACGAAATCTCTTTAAAATGCCGGGGTTAGGTAAACTATGACGCATCAAATCTTGAGCATAAATGCGGCATTGCATAGCAACACCACTTGCGGCACGCACTGTCTGTGACAGCGGTTCTCCTGCAGCTAATTTTATCTGTTCTTGAATCAGATCTATGCCTCTACATAACTCAATTACGGAATGTTCTATTGCAATTCGTGCCTGTAGCTCACGAAGATATAAATTTCCATCCTGATCCAGAGCAAATTCGAGCGTGCCTAAGCCCCTGTAAGCAAGCCGCTTGATCAAGCTCTCAGACAAGGCAATTAGTTCTGCCTCGCAATTTAGACCAGGAGCAGGTGACTCGCACAGAAAGCGTGTATTATGCCTGTGCATGGACACATCGACTGTGCCAAGAATTACAATACGATCTGCACCATCAGCAAGAAAGTGCAATTGTATGGTTCTGCTCCGCAAGTCGGACTTCTCGAGATAAACGCGCTTATCGGCAAATACCAGCTCTCCTTCGCGCGAAGATAGCTCTACGGATCTTCTTAACTCTGATTGATCTCTGAGCAAGCGCGAGGCTCGCATACCCGTTCCTTTCACCGCTTTCACATAGACTGGATAGCCTATCTGTTCCGCGGATTCTCTTATCTCCTCAAGTGCATCCGGATCAAAAGCCTGTTCGGAATGTTCGAGCGTTCGAATACGGCATTCCCGGGCTAATTTCAACATTTCAAACTTGGACACACAAGTTTTGAGTAAATCAGCGTTTAATCCTATGAAGCCCAGATTCGCTTTTGCACAAGACTCTGCGAATTCAGGACTGTCAGCGAGAAATCCATATCCGGGATGAATTGCATCAGCCTGGCGTGACAAAGCTAGCTTGATCATTTCTTCTTTATTGCTGTAGCCCTGAGCATCAGGCAGCCTAACCGACTCATCAGCGAGCAGGACATGCAGCGATCCGCGGTCAGACTCGTCATAGCAAGCAACAGTTACAATACCCATGTCTCGCAAAGTTCTGATGGCTCGAACGGCTATTTCGCCTCTATTGGCAATAAGCACTTTTTTATACATGAGATCCTCACATGGGAGATATTCCGTGTTTTCGTTTTATGTGCTGTTCGCGCTTCAAGAGTGACACTTCAAGAGCGCGCACCAACACTCTTCTTGATTCGGCCGGCTCAATCACATCATCAATCATGCCGCGGGCGGCAGCCACATAACCGTTGCTGAATTTTTCCTTGTAATCATTCTCCAGCTCAGCTCTTTTTCCGGCCGGATCTTCTGCTTCCTTAATTTCTTTACGAAAGAGAATGTTAACCGCACCGGCTGCACCCATCACTGCCAGCTCAGCGCTGGGCCAGGCAAAAAGCAGGTCGCCCCGCAAGCCTTTGCTGCTCATCACACAATAAGCCCCACCGTAACTCTTGCGCAGGATAAGCATAAGTTTTGGAACTGTCGCTTCGGAATATGCATAAATCATGCGAGCACCGTTGCGAATAATACCCCCATACTCCTGGCTTGTGCCGGGTAGAAATCCCGGAACGTCCTGTAAGGTAATGATCGGAATGTTGTAAGCATCACATATTCGAATAAAGTGGCAACCTTTAATGGAAGCCTTAATATCGATAGTGCCGGCCAAATGATTTGGTTGATTAGCAACAATGCCTACTACGTATCCGTTCAACCGCGCGAAGCCTACTACTATGTTTTCGGCATAGAGTTTGTGCACTTCGAAAAAACGTCCATCATCAACAATGCTTGAAATAACAAGCCTTACATCATAAGGTTTGGATGGATCTGTAGGTACCATATCTGCGAGTTCAGGGCATAGCCTGTAGGGATCATCTGTACTCGCCAGATAAGGAGGATCGTCCATATTGTTAGAAGGCAGATAGCTGAGCAATTCACGTGCCTGAGAAAGGCATTGTCTGTCGTCGCTTGCAAGAAAGTGACTTACGCCACTTTCCTGGCTATGTATCCGCCCGCCGCCCAGTGTCTCCTGGCTGACTTCCTCCTGCATTACACTCTTCACTACATCCGGACCAGTGATGAACATATAGCTGTTCTCGGTCATGAAAACGAAATCGGTAAGTGCCGGTGAATATACGGCACCACCGGCACAGGGTCCGAGAATGAGGGAAAGTTGTGGTATCACGCCTGATGCTTCACAATTGGCATCGAACAACCTGGCATAGCCTCCCAGGCTATCTACACCCTCCTGAATGCGGGCACCACCTGAGTCATTAATTGCTATGAATGGACACCCATACTTTAGCGCCATATTCATCGCTTTGACAATCTTATTGGCGTGCATTTCACCAAGTGAGCCGCCCATAACCGTGGCGTCCTGTGCAGCAACAAAAGCATGACGCCCATTGATCTGCCCGTATCCAGTGATTACTCCATCGCCTAGTTGCGAGTGCTTTCCACCCATGTAAGTTTCATAGCGCGGCAGCACTAGTGTGTCGATTTCTTGAAATGTTCCGGCATCAAAAAGCAAGTCTATGCGCTCGCGAGCGCTCAGCCTGCCCTTTGCGTGTTGTTGCTCAATTTGTTTGCTGGAGCCTCTTGCGGACTTCTTTTTCTCTCTAAGCTGCTCTATATAAGCTTTCATTTCCATGGATCTTTCCTCAAGCAAAAGCGCTCAGGCTGCTTATCATGCCTGAGCGCCGCAATTGTTAGTGTTTAGCCTGCCTCTTTAATTGCTGCTTGAGCCGCAGCAAGCCTGGCTATTGGAACACGATAAGGGCTGCAGCTCACGTAATTTAATCCTGCCGAATGGCAGAATGCAATGCTGTGAGGCTCACCTCCATGCTCACCGCAAATTCCCATTTGCATTTCAGGGCGTACGGAGCGTCCAAGTTCTACCGTCATTTTGATGAGCTTGCCGACGCCGTTGCAATCCAATTCCTGGAAAGGATTTGTCGGTAATATTTTCTTTTCAGTATAGTCCAACAAGAATTTTGACTCGGCATCATCCCTGCTCATTCCAAAAGTTGTTTGAGTCAGATCATTGGTCCCAAAGCTGAAGAACTCAGCTTCGCTTGCCATTTCATCAGCGGTTAAAGCGGCTCGTGGAACTTCGATCATCGAGCCGTATTTAAAGTCTACTTTTGCGCCATGTTCGGCAAATACTTTTTCGGCTACACGCTGCACAATTTCTTTTACATATTTCAGCTCATTTACGTGGCCTGCTAGAGGAACCATGATTTCCGGCGCCACGTCCAGACCTTCTTTTTTTACTCGCATTGCCGCTTCCAGGATTGCGCGCACCTGCATTTCTGTGATTTCCGGCATGACTACACTCAAGCGGTCTCCGCGAAGACCAAGCATTGGGTTGGCTTCGCCGAGGGCTTTAACTCTGGCAAGAATGTCTTCTTTCTCTCTTACTTGCGCCAGCGCAGCGTCAATTTCACTTAGAGTGCTGAAGTGTTGCAAGCGCAGCTTCAAATCAGCCAGTTCATTTACAAGTTCGTTGTACGAAGGCAAGAATTCATGTAGCGGTGGGTCTAGCAATCTAATGATTACCGTGTGTCCATGCATCGCTCTGAATATGCCTTCAAAGTCATTACGTTGCAGGGGAAGAAGACGATCAATTGCCGACATACGACGAGCTTTGCTTTTGGCCATTATCATTTCCTGCACGATAGGCAGGCGATCCTCCTGGAAAAACATGTGCTCGGTGCGGCAAAGACCCAGACCCTCTGCACCATAACGACGAGCCCGCTCTGCATCTTTTGGATAGTCGGCATTCGCCCAGACTCCCAACTTCTTGTGTTCATCCGCCCAGAGCAACAAATGATTTAACTCTCGTTCGTTCTCAAAGTCAGGCTCCTGCGTGGGTAATTTACCGAGGAAAACTTCTCCTGTGCCGCCATCAAGACTGATCCAATCACCTTCCATAACTTCAATTACTCGATCGGCCAGTTGAACGGTAAACATACGATGAGCAACATCTATCTGAAGCGAATCTGCTCCGCAGACAGCAGGAATACCGAACTGCCTAGCCACCACGGCGGCATGGCTGGTAGCCCCACCATGACTTGTCAAAATTCCTTTTGCGGCAATCATTCCATGCACGTCATCCGGCTTCGTTTCCGGGCGCACCATGATTACGGCTTTGCCTGACTTACCCCACTCGGCTGCTGTGTCTGCATCGAAAACAGCCATGCCAACTGCGGCACCTGGGCTTGCATTTATCGCTTTTTCAACAAGCAGCTCTTGCTTTTTGCGCGCATCCTTCTTAACGTCTGCGCTCAACTGAGGATGCAATAATTGATCCACTTGTTCTGCAGAGACGCGCATAACAGCTTCGTGCTTTTGAATCAAACTTTCATTGGCCATGTCGACAGCCATTTTGATTGCTGCTCTTGCGGTGCGCTTGCCATTGCGAGTTTGCAGCATCCAGAGCTTTTTGCGTTCTATCGTGAATTCAACATCTTGCATATCGCGGAAATGGTTTTCCAGCTTGTGCACGATTTTAACGAACTCGTCAAAGACCTCAGGCATCTCATCTTTTAATTGTCTGATTGGCAGAGTGTTACGAATGCCTGCCACCACATCTTCACCCTGAGCATTGATTAAATAGTCGCCATAGAGTTCTTTTGAGCCATCTACGGGATTTCTCGTGAATGCGACCCCTGTAGCACTGTCGTCACCCATATTACCGAACACCATCGTAACAATATTGACGGCAGTACCGAGATCATGACTGATGTGGGTCGCATTGCGATAATCGATGGCTCTCTTACCGAACCAACTGTTGAATACAGCTCTGGTAGCCATCTCTAATTGTTTGTAAGGGTCCTGCGGGAATTCTTGACCTTTATAGGCCTTGATTAATGATTTGAAGCGAGCAACAACTAATTTCCAATCATCCGCGTCGAGTTCAAGATCAAGTTTCACACCTTTCTTTTTCTTTATCTCCTCGATGACTTCTTCAAAGGGCTCATCTGCGACTCCCATCACGACAGAGCCAAACATTTGAATCAAGCGCCGATAAGAGTCGTATACAAAGCGTGGGTTTCCCGAAAGCTTAGCCATGCCTTCGGTAGTTTCATCGTTGAGCCCAATATTGAGCACCGTATCCATCATGCCGGGCATGGAAAATTTTGCACCGGATCTGCACGAAAGTAAAAGTGGATTTTTTGCATCTCCAAATTTTCGCGAAACTTGCTTTTCAATTTCGTGAATCGCTTTAACTTCCTGCTCCCACATTCCCGGAGGCAACTCATGTTCGTATTGCAAGTAGGCATTACAAGCTTCCGTAGTCACAGTAAATCCCGGAGGCACCGGCAACCCCAGCCTGGTCATTTCAAACAGGTTGGCACCTTTGCCACCAAGAAGAGCCCTCACTGACTCCCAGCCATTGACGCGGGCTTCGACCTTATCCAATTCGCTGAACAGGTAAACCCAGACTTTATCAGTGCTCGTTTCACCTGCATTCAGTCTTTCTCTGCTTGTAATTGTTTTCATAGGACCTGACTTCCTCTTTTCCTGGACTGGGTGACTACTGGCTTCCGAAGCCGTTAAGTCTATGATCTTGAACGATCTTTGGCATCCTGCTGGAGGTTGAGTTCGGTTTACTTCCTTTCTACCGAAAGTCGCGAGAATTGGAAGAATTGATTCTTCAGGACTAATCCGAAAGGATAGATAAGTTCGTTCAGCTGACAGCCGTTACCTGTTTTGTTCTTTGCTTCAGGATTTCATTCACACGTTCCATAACTTTAAACGCGTCAGCTACATAGAGCACATCGCATTTACCCTGTGCCCAGCTGCAATTGACATCAAGGTTTATGGCACGACGCTCCGTGATGAACCGCCATCCCACCACGTGAGGTTCCTCACCGTGGCAACAGGTAGATAATCCCTTTTGATGGCGCGGTGTAGAACCGGTCTGACCGATTTGATTGAGGTGAGTCATGAAGGGCAGAATCGCTTGTCCTTCACTGCCAAGATCGACAACAGACTTGCTTCCTCCCAGTGACGCTTTGCTCTGCTCAAGAAATCCTAAAATTAACGACGAGGCCAGATCGGAATGAACTTTTCCGTCTTGCTGTTTTTTTGTCCAGCCGGCACCGGCAACAAATAAAAGTTTGGCGTCCGGGCGAATTGTTTGTATCTCAGAGGCTGCGCTCTCAAATCCAATGACGTTTGTTCGCAGTATTTCCGGACTCAAAGTGCAGGCCACCGTATCAACTGCCTGATCTGCAGGGGCACCCGACCACGGTTCAAAACAACCGGACTCAAGTGCTATGCACCAAACTCGGTGCTCACGAGAGAGTTTCGCCTCCATGCGTTGCCTGTAATACCAGCGGCTTATTTGTATTGAGTCCTGTTCTCTGGAAATGGCCGTTACATGCATATCTGCCCTACCGGACAAGCGATGAGCTACTGCCGCTAATACCCGATTAAATCTGGATGTAGCAGGTGCAATTATCACTCCGGCTCCGGACGTCCGGCAAAGAGCTTCAGCAGCGGCTGCATCGCTTGAGAATCGAGCTTGCGAAAATTCATCTCCGCAAACTGCGAAGATTTTTTGTGCACCAGCAGCGCCTATTTGTTTTGCGGCAATTTTGACAGTGCCGGCGCCGATAAGACCGATGCAAAATTGATCAGTCAGTGTCTTTGCAGCAGATATGGCCTCAAGGGCCGATTTTCCCAGCAGTCCATCCTCTTCGATATGAGCTAATACGAGAATATTTTCCATACTTGCACGATCCTTTTATTCCGCTCTTGCTAGTTTTCAATCCAGCTGACAATATCCTGGGCAATTTCATCAAGCGACATGTCTTTGACCAGTCGTGTTTCTCGCTTTTGTTTAGGCAGAGCAACACTTGCAAATTGAACACCCTGACAGCCTGCTTTCACTGGGCTTGCCTTTTGCAGCGCGGGCATTATGCCGCGCATATTCAGCATTCCAACCTGTGGATTATTCGGCGGCTCCGGAAGATTTCCCGTTGCCCAGCCAAACACGGCTGGCGGCCCGGCCAGACGAGACAGCTGATGCCGCCCTCCATCAACACGCTCCATTACTGTTAGCGAGCCGTCAGTATCCACACTCAATTTATCGACGCCCTGAAATTGATCTGCTATTCCCAGAAGTTCACCCACCAACTGCATAGTTGCTCCGGCACAGCGAGAGGCAGATTCCCAACCGCCAAAAACGAGCAATTTAGTCTTATCGAGACCCGCAATGCTATTAATCGCTTGCACCAGGACCGGTGCCACCTCCGCTGATTCTATGAAGCCGCTCGAGGGACCATCCAGGCAAACGAGTTCAAAAGAAACTTTCTGAGCCATCGTCATCATGACTTGTTGCAATTTTGCTTTGGGCGCCAGGCTCAGCAGCCAGACCTTGGAACCTGGGAAATTTTTGGCAAGATTGGCTGCCTCGAACAGGGCGTGTTTCGCCCAGGGGTCAAGCACCGCGGGTAGCATCATTTCATTTTTTAGTGATGGCGTCCCCTGTCCGGTGACAGGCTCTAGAGTTTGCAGCGGGTCCGGTACAATACCCCCGCAAACTACAATTTGATAAGCGCTGCTCATTTGCTCTCCTTTTCCGAATAAGCCGAAGGCTTTCTTCCTAAAAAATCCAAATCAATTTTCTGCTGAATGCAAGCCTCCTGCGCCGGCTCTCAATTCTAGAATGCTGCGTTCCGGCTTGTCCGGATTAGCAATAGCGCAACTCCAGATGCAGGCACCACAGTGAATGCATTTTTCTCGGTCGAAAATTGCCAGATCATTTGCAGTAGGTGTGATGGCTTGACCCGAACAGATTTCTGCGCAAATTTTGGAATCACACTCAGCACACAAATCAGGTCTTACAAACACAATGTGATCGGCGTATCCTGCCGGCGCTTGCACTTTGCCTCCCAGCAACAATGCATCCTGATGAGATACCAGAAGCTTACCGTCCAAAGGAATTTCCGGCCAGCCGACTCTGTCCATATAAGCCGAATGGGCAGCCAATCCATTTTGGGCACAATCTTTTTGAATCTTTTTTATTTCGTCTTCAGGAATAATTCCATGATAATAGTCCTTCAAACTCGGCAATCGCGCGGAAGGCCTGGCCGGCTCTATATGCAGTGATATTTTTCCGTGTGTCAGCCCAGCCAGAGCCGTTCCTAAAATGCCCTCAATTACCGAATGCTGGAAGCCGTCGCGGGCATTGCGAGCTTCCTTTCCTTCAGATTCAACCCAGCTTTCTCTTCGCCGTTTGACATAAGTATTTTCCAGATTTTCTTTGCTGAACGGCTTCTTATCGCGAGCCAGCTCAATAACAGCTTCGGCAAGTTGAATTCCCGTCATCCAGGCTTCGTCAACACCGCTGTTAGTCAGAAGGTTAGTAGAACCGGAATTCTCTCCAATTCGAGCGTAACCATTGCCGACAAGATAAGGCTCTCCGCGCTGTCCGGCTTCTTCGAGGCTCTTTGCTCCCCATGAACGCATGGTTCCGCCTTCAATATATTGATAGATGTACGGGTGCATCATCCAGTGCTGCAAATAACGGTAAGCCGTTCTTGTTGGACTGTCGAACCAGGAAGGAACAAAAATTCCCAGCGAAGCAATTTTGCCTGGATGCACATACATGAAACCAAAAATTTCGGGCTCTGGATAACCGAATGTGTGCAAGACTGTTCCTGCTTCGAGAGGACATCCTTCAGGGAGATCCACCACGATTTTCATTCCCAGCGCCCAATCTCTTTTATAGTGGCCGGCCGGCAATCCGAACTTATCATCGAGCTGACGGCTGACTGGCCCTACCGGACCATCGCCCACTACTGTAAGC
>JBIKOL010000129.1:0-25721 GCA_044358055.1 Obscuribacteraceae bacterium (SeqCode) | reverse complement strand
AAGCGCTGCCTTGATGTTCATTCCAGGCATAAAGGAAGCAAGGTCGGGATTGCCTGCTTTATCCGTACCCTGATCTGCAAGCTGCACTCCGACAACCGAATCCCCCTCAAATAGCGGGCTGGCGACCGGCGTTCCCGGCCAGATTTGCACAGTACCCATCGAGAGAAGTTGTTCGCCGACCCACTGGTTGAACTGACCAAGCGACATCACCACGCCATCGTCTTTGCGAAGAAACCATGGTATGTACGGCAGGTCGAGAGCTTCTTTCTCGAATGGCAGGGTGCCATGAAGACTGCGAATAGCTTTGTCGGCCGTACGCAATGTGAACGAACGCCTGCTAACTCCGATGGGGTCCAGAAGATAAAGCACCTTTTCATGCCGAACCGGTGCAAGTGAGGGAATTGGCGCGTTGTTGAAGTCAGCGAATGTGCTGCGAATCGCACGCGCACGACTAACGACTCCGGACACGCCAAAACCGATATCATCAGCGCGCTCATAACAGAGAATCTGCAGAGGCATACCCGGCATGACCGCGCTATCCAATCTTGGGCTGCCATCCTCATTTGTGAGCTCACGTGCTAGCGTCGTCAGGAAGCCGCCCATAGCAGGTCCGAATCCTACGCAGACGATGTCCACATCCATGGTTTGTCTTTCAACGCTTAATTCATTTTGGCTATTGTTCATTTAAGCACCCTGATTAAAGCGGATAGTCCAGAGCTTCAGGCACCATCACCCTGGTTAGAGCCTCCGCAGCCCGGTCTTTCGCTACCCGTATCCCGGTAAGACAGGTATCAAGTTGCAATCTCAATCGATTGAATTGTGTGAGTCCCTCAAAGCAAGCGCATGGTTTTGCTGCTCCTTCACTTCGTTTTTCATCAATCATTCTGTCGAGAGCGGCTAAATCATCAAACAGGTGATGCGCCTTGCATCCATCTGTGGACCAGGACGGATGATGAATATAACCATAGACGAGTTCGGCACAAATGCGGCCAACCTCACCAGCAGCATTTCCTATTTGCACATGGGCAATGTCGGTCAGGAAGCCGACAGTGCCGTCGAGACCCTCTGTAAGCGCCGGATTCTCCGGTCCTCTTTTTTCCAGTTCAAGCACATCAAAAAATTGATACCTTGCTGCAAGCAGCCAGGAAAGTGCATCTGTCAGAGGGAAACTGACACCTTGCCGGCTGCTTTGATAGAGTTTCTTTCCTTCTTCGCTTGTAGTTTGCAGATGATGCAGGGTCCACAACCAGATCTGCATTGCTGTCGAAAGAGCGCAAGCACCAGTGCCTGGTCGCTTGAAGGAGAAATCTCTTAATTGAATTATCCAGCTCTTGAATTGAGCTAAAAACAGCTCGTTGGTCATTGTCAGAGAGAGCTGTCTGCGCTGTACTGCTTCGGGTCCTTCATAGGTAGCTTCAAGCTGGGCGTCCATCCATTTGAAGGGAAGAAAGCCAGGGCAATCTTCAGTGATACCATAACCACCCATGAGGCTAACCGCTTCACGCAGCATATTGGCACCATGGCCGGTGTTCCACAATTTCGTTGCTGGGCAGAGTACGTTTGCCAGGCTGTCCTTTATTGCAAATTGAATCAGGGGATCACTTTCCAGTCGCTCTTTTTCAGAGTCACTCAAAATGCTTCCGTCAAATAATTTGATTGCATCTTTTTCAATAGCCATCAGCGCTTTGAACTGTGCGCGTCCTTTTGCGATTCCCTGCTCTGTGAATTGTTTGTTTTTCTCTTTCTCAAGAGGGTCCAGATCATCAAACAGGCGAGCGGCCTCAAAACCAAGTGATGCGGCTGCTTCACCAGTGGCCCACAGATCGACAAGGCGATGCAAGACGTCTTCCTTAGTTTGAAGTCCGAGATCATGGCGGGGCGTGCCGGAGGATGCCTCGCCACCGCGGAAGCGACCACGATGATATCTGATGATCGGTTCTACTGAAGACAACAGCTTTGCCGCAGTCATCAAACCAACCGTCACTCTTGTGCGCTTGAACACAGCTTCGATTACTTCGCTGTGGCTGAAATTAGGTATTATGACTCCATCTTTAACAGTGTAACCACCGATGATGCGGCTTGCTTTAACCGTTTGACTGAAGATTGGATCCGTGGTCGACGACAACTGATGCACAAGTTTTTTTGTTGCGGTTCCACGGTCGTAAATTCCGGGATCCTCCTCGTGCAGAATGACCATCGCGCTTCCCTTGATGCGAGCATCGCAAGAATCAACAGCGGCGGTGACGAAGTTGGCAAAGCCCATGTTTGTGATGAATCTTCCACGCTTATCAATTTTGAGCAGTGGTTCTTCGCCCTCTCTCCACTCAGCGATTCTCATCTTTCCACCAAGCATGCCGGTTTCCACGCCCACGTAAGGAATGGGTTCGGTAAGAGCAAAAGCACCGCGCAGTGTTTTCTCGCTTTGTCCAGGGCAGGCGCCTCTGAGATAGAAATCGCGTTGTTCTGGCGTGCCGCATTCATGAATGGGTGCAAGAGCCAGATTGCCTGCCATGCAGCATGTTGCTGCGCCACCATCGACCCAGGATAGTTCAAGCACTATCAATGCCAGCGCCAGATTTTTTGGACCTTCGATAAAACCGCCGTGCTCCGGAGACATAAATGCCGCGGTCAATCCGGCTTCGTCAAAGGCACGCAAGAGTTCATTTTTTTCTTGCGTCCACTCATGCGTGCCTCTTTCGCCTTGAGCTACCAGTCGCGCAACGGGCCCCCTCGCGACGCCGCGCGCAGCTTGGACCAACATTTTTAGATCGAATCTATCATCGAAGCGCCACAGTATGGAACGAACATCATCTCCAGGCAGAGTTGATAATGTTTTTCCGGGCTGCTCAAGCGTGGTTGCTTCCATGTGCTTTATCCTCCAGCTCAGCTGTTTACTTGCCAGGCAAATCTCTTTCTATAAAGATCACAGATCTGCTAGTCATCCCGCTTCGCTCTCATTGATGAATAAGATCGTCCGCAAGTATGAGTTTAAGGAAATTAAGGTGATAACCATGTGTTCTGCCCGTCCCATCGCGTATAGCAGGCAAGATCTCTATACATTGACCAACGAAACCAGCCATTTGGCTTATAATGAACGATTCGGTCAGTCGTTATGGAGCAGAACATGACAAGCGATACATCCACGGCAAGCGGCATTGTAATCAAGCCACGTATTCGAGGATTCATCTGTGTGACAGCTCATCCGCTCGGTTGTGAAGCGAACGTGCTGGAGCAAATTGAATACGTAAAGAAGCAAAAGCCGATCGCAAACGGACCTAAGAGGGCTCTAATTATAGGTGCCTCGACTGGCTACGGTTTAGCAAGCAGAATCAGTGCGGCTTTTGGCTCGAACGCCAGCACAATTGGTTTGTTCTTCGAAAAACCAAGCGAAGATGGAAAACCGGCAAGTGCAGGTTGGTATAACTCAGCAGCCTTCGATAAGGCCGCAAAGAATGCCGGTCTTTATTCACACAGCATCAACGGCGATGCATTTTCATATGAAGTCAAAGATCAGACGATTGAAATTATAAAACGAGACCTTGGTCAGGTGGATCTCGTCGTATTCAGCCTTGCTTCGCCAAGACGTAAAAATCCACAAACAGGCCGTGTTCACAGTTCAGTACTAAAACCGATTGGTAAATCATTCACGGCAAAGACATTAGATACCGATCGCGCGCTGGTCAAGGAAATCACTATCGAACCAGGCAACGTTGATGATATTGCAGAAACCATTGCTGTTATGGGTGGCGAGCCATGGGAAATCTGGATCGATAGGCTTAACGCTGCAGGCGTACTTGCACCTGGAGCAAAAACTGTTGCTTACTCGTATATTGGACCGGAAGTAACCTGGCCTGTTTATAAAGAAGGCACCATCGGCGCGGCAAAGGCAGATCTTGAAAGAGCAGCAGAACGCATTGACGAGATGTTGCAGAACATAGGTGGAAAAGCATATGTTTCGATCAACCAAGCGATCGTGACGCAAGCAAGTTCGGCGATACCTGTTGTTCCGCTGTACATCTCATTGCTCTTCAAGGAATTGAAGAAGAGAAATATTCTAGAAGGTGCTATAGAGCAAATTCACAGGCTCCTTTCCGATCAGCTCTACGGAAGCAATATTCGCTACGATGAGAAAGGTAGGCTACGCATAGATGATCTCGAAATGCGCCCCGACGTTCAACAAGCGGTGGGCGAGCTCTGGGAAAAGGTCAGCTCGGAAAATCTGATGGAGCTGTCCGATTTCAATCAATACAAAAGCGATTTCTTGAAACTGTTCGGTTTTGGCATCAGCGGTATTGATTATGATGCTCCGGTGAATCCTGCTTATCTCTAGATCTTGCATATCTATTGCATTCAAATTGCCTGCTCAAGAAAGAAAGCTCGAGCAGGCAATCAAGTCTTTTTTTGAATGCCATGGAGTTTACGCCACAAGCGGGCTCAGGGTAACTCAAGGAATTAGGGCCAGATTCTTGTGGGTGAAACGAGTGTATTTCCTTTGGATGTCACAATTATCTCGCCCGCGTTTGGATTTTTAGGTGTAGATCTCTGAGCATCGATTACTGCGCCCTCTAGGGCGTTCCAATCCAGTTCAAATCTTATGGTTTCTCCGGTGGCATCATTTTTTCGCAAGCCCTTTAAGGATGAAAAAACCTCATTTTCGTACTTTGGGTTTGTCTTGTGCTCGGCATCAAGAGCTAATGCATCTTTACGAAGAGCCTCTAATGCACCTTTGTTTGTGGAGTCATGAAAAGCAGCCGTTGAATTATCGTAAATATCTTTAGCGAGATCTTTTGCGTTTAAGTGTTCCATTGTTTCTTCCTCCTTGCTGAATCTCTCTGTAAAATCCCTTCCCTGATGAAATTTACTTTTAGTCTATAGCCAGCGGGCATAGCTTTCCGATTCGCAAGCCTGGAGAAACAAAGAAATATATCAGTTACAGTGAGGATTCTACGTAAGCTGGAGCAGTACGATGGCTTTCGGAGCGGATTCTGAAGCCAGCCCTTATCAGTCTTGAGGATGATTACCTCATAGAAAGCAGGAAACACTGCTGAAGTACATCAATATAAAATGGATGGAGTGCTCGGTGGTGTGAACAAGAACCTTAGTCCATTAGTTTTGTGCCTGGAATGACAGCTGGTCAAAATTCAATTAGAATCGAATTCGGATATTATCTGCCGGCACATCTTCAACACCTTCTGCATTTGAGCCGGATCGTATTTTTCCATGGTATCGGCTGTGGTGGCAAGATACTCTACTGGTTCTATGTAAAACACAGACGGTTCATGATAAATGAAATGCCAGCAGGAGCCTTCTCCGCCAGCGATTCCCGCCCAAATAGGCAACAATGCTGCATGTGGATCAGCTTGCTTCATCGCGTCTTTAACCAGAGCCTCCAGCGCTGGGGAGCTAGCGAATATGGGTGACGGACAGGGATGATTCGACAGTACGAAATTATCGTCCGCAATCTCACAATGGGTTCCCAAATGTTCAACAGTCAGGTTTAGTTTGACATTTTTCACCCGAGGCTCCAGGTAATGCACCATGTAAGCACTGTCACCAGCAAAATTACTAAAATGGCCTGCGGTAAAAACAACTTGAACTGTGTGATTTTGATTTTTTCGTTGGACGCACCAACGCGCCAGAGATAGAATTGCAGAAACTCCGCTGGCATCATCGATTGCCCCTCCGTCAGTATGGCAACTGAGCTGAATTCTGCTTTCACTTTTTCCGGGCAAATCAGCGAATATGTTGTAGGCTTCTGTTCGCGGAGTCTCTCCCATGGATATTAATCGAACTCCAGCATTTTTCAGGGCAAGAGCACGGATTTTTTGACCTTCAGACGCATTCACGAAAAATCCGGGAATTGGTGCCAATTTACCCGCTATAGGGTCGGCAAGCTCGTGCGCGTTTGGATAATATCGCACATTGCCGGGTTTGTCTGTGAGAATGCCTATGTAGCCAACTGCCCCATTTTTAGCGGCATCCAGCAGTGTTTTCAG
Organism: Obscuribacteraceae bacterium (SeqCode); assembly: GCA_044358055.1. Lineage (GTDB taxonomy): Bacteria > Cyanobacteriota > Vampirovibrionia > Obscuribacterales > Obscuribacteraceae > JAIEPM01. Next base: position 19,725 of record JBIKOL010000129.1, on the reverse strand, counting down.
ATCGCCCGGACCCACTCCCATATGCTGGTGCATCTTATCCAGAGAACGGTCAGGATCGTTAATCATCTTTGCAATGAAATGGTAAGACGCAGCATCAAAAGGGAAAGATCAACTACTGCAATCTTCCCTCTAACGTTGCTAAAGTCCTCGCTGTGACCAGAGCCGCAGTATTGCATGGCCGCCTCGGAACCGCCAGCGTCAGTGAATGCAGTGTAGAAGATTGGATAGGCACTGGAAAAAGAACCCGGTTTGTCCTGAGAAAATTCTGTCCCAGCGAGGGAAATACTCCATTTCGATGGAAGCCATGCCGTTATGGGAAATGGCTCCTTCCGTGCGTTTATAAATCCGAAGGATTTTAGTTTGGCGACCAGCCAATTGGCAGCTTCAGCTTCGCCAGGAGCCCCCGCTATGCGATTGTTCTTAAGAAGAGGATGGCGTGCGAAGCTCTGAAGTGTCTCAATCCATTTCTTGAGCTCAACTGCTTCCGATTCATTTCCAGGATCAGTGTTGCTTGCCGAAACGTGAGGCCGAGATTCTGTTGTAGGATCCAGTGCAGCCATGTGTTTCGGTAAATGTCGCGCGAAAAAATCCAGTGAATAAGTTATGGCATCATCTTCACTTTTCCCGCTGAAACCATGCCCCTGTCCCGCGAAGATATGCTTTTCAAAAACTCCGTGAAACTTATGGTTTTCTAGGTTCTCTAGCTTTGCGGATTCCTTGACGTTAACCATAAAATCGGAATCACCATGGAGTGCCAGGACAGGAGGTACGTGAGTGACAGCCTGAATGCTTGCATCCGGGAAAGCTCCAAATTCTTCAACCAAAGCAGCGACACGATTATCAGTGGTGCCTACCGACAATGCCATGCTGGCTCCGAGAGAAAAACCAATCAAACCAACGTGTCCGGCATCCACAACAGTTTTATCATTTTGAACAGAACCGATGGTGTCCTTGATACATTGAGTCCACGCTGGAAAACAAAAAATCATATTGATGCTGTTTACTGCATCTGTATTCGTGCTCTCCAAGTAGTGTGGCAAAAGTACAACGTAACCGTGCCGGCTTATGTTGTCAGCGTATTTATAGTAGCGGCGCCGCCATTCTTCGGAGCTCAAACCATCCGCGCCGTGAATTAGTAAAACGCATGGATGAGCCGACTTTCCGTCTGAAGGTGGATCAAATCTTTCGACCCTGATTTGCTTTTGACTGGAATTGACCTTATAGACATGCGCCCCATCCCCGACAAGGCGAGCCTCTGCACTCCAGGCGATAGCTGCGTAGATCGCTGCAAAGAAAGCTACCGAGGCACTAATAACTCTTCTCTGCATGCTCCCTTTCACTCAAAATTTTATGCCTAAGCTTGAACGACAAAGTTATTTTAACACTGGTAGATAAATGAGGACATCGGCAGATTACACCATCAAAGAAGCAGTCAATGCAAATTAGCTGGCCCGGCTAGATTGAATTCACGTCGGATGCACGTTTGCTCGTTCATTATAGTTGGTATCGTATCTTTAGAGTTCGAGCGCATTACTTACTGGCGATTATTAGAATGAGCACGCATACGCCTTACCTCAGACAATTTGGCAAGTTCCTGGCCGCAGTTCTCATTCTGGCGATTCCCATGGCCGGAAGCTCCGCATACGCAAAAAAAGAGAATGCTCGCATCGAATCAAGCGATGAGAATGTGACGCACCTACTAAATCGCATTACTTTTGGACCCCGTCCGGGTGACATTGAGTATGTCAAATCAGTAGGCATAAATTCATTTATTGAACAGCAACTAAATCCACAATCGATACCAGAGTCGAAATCTGTGCTCGATTGTGTTGCCAGTTCTGAGCTAAAGCGAGAAAGTAATGAAGATCTCTTGCGCCTGTTCAAGGCTGTGCAAGACGAGCGTGCAAAAATCAACGCGCAAAAGGCTTTGCAAGAAGCAATTAGTGCTCCGTATCCGCCATTAGCTCCTGACCGGACTCCTTCACCTCTGAGCGATATGTTTAATCGCGCGCAAAAGCAATTTCTCCTGGCTAACCTTACACGTGATCTTGAAAGCCCAAGGCAGCTTGAAGCCGTGATGGAAGAGTTTTGGTTCAATCATTTCAACATATTTTCCGGCAAAGAATTCGATGGTTTGCTAATCCAGTCATACGAGGATGAAGCTATTCGGCCCCATGTCTTTGGTCGTTTTAGAGACTTGCTCGGAGCAACCTGCCATCATCCTGCCATGCTCTATTATTTGGATAATTCACAGAATCGGGCTTCCCCGGCTGGCTCCAGTAGTGGCTCAAGCAAAGTAAACGAAAACTACGCGCGCGAGTTGATGGAACTCCACACGCTAGGTGTAGATGGCGGATACTCGCAAAACGATGTTATCGAATTGGCTCGTATTTTAACCGGATTGACCATCGCGACCTATACGCCGACAAAAGGCCTTGCCCAGGCACGAAATTTGCTGCCGGCCGGCGCTTCAGGCTGCTACTTCAATATGAAGCAGCACGATATGGGAGATAAAGTCTTGCTCGGGCACAAAATAAAGGGTAGCGGCCCGCAGGAAATAGAAGAAGCTTTAGATATTCTGGCAAACGATCCCGCCACTGCGCACCATATATGCTACCAACTAGCGCAATATTTCCTGGCTGATGATCCGCCCAAACATCTCGTCAAGAAACTAGTAGATCGCTTTACTAAAACTGGCGGTGACATAAAGGCAGTTCTTGCAGAGCTATTTCACAGCGATGAATTCTGGGATTCAAAATACTATTCAGCAAAGTTCAAGACTCCTCTGCGATATGAGGTATCTGTTTTGCGTGCCGCCAATGCTCACATTGAGAATGCCGATAGCCTCGGAGGTTTTTTGAATCAACAGGGGCAGCGCATGTATGGCTGTATCACTCCAGACGGCTATAAAAATACCAGGGATGTTTGGATGGAGCCCGAAGCTTTACTTCAGCGAATCGAATTTGCGCTTAGTATTGGCTCGGGGAAGAGAAAGGGCGTAATTCTTCCTTCCCTTGATGCAAATGAATTGGAAAAGAGCATCGGAATTTGCACTTTTTCAAAAAGTACTCTGGATACAATCGAAAAAGCTCCGAACAATCTCAAAGCTGCTGCCGTCTTCGGTAGTCGTGAGTTTATGCGCTACTAGTTATTTGAGGAAAGAAAATGAATCGACGTGAATTCCTTCAAACTTTTGCTTTGAGCTCATTATCATTCTTATTGCCAGGTAGTCGTGCCTGGGCACTAAATTCGACTGGTGGCAATGAGGACAATCATCGGCTCATAGTGATACTTCTGCGTGGCGCAATGGATGGACTTAATGTTGTCGCACCTTACGCTGACCCGACTTATTACGCAATTCGTCCCAAAATTGCGCTGCCCCCGCCAGGCTCTCAGGGAGGTTTGCTTGATCTTGACGGTCATTTTGGCCTCAATCCAGCCGCCGCCGCCTTGATGCCTCTGTGGAAATCGAAGTCTCTTGCGTTTGTTCACGCGAGCGGCTCGCCTGATGCTACTCGGTCTCACTTCCAAGCACAGGACTATATGGAAAGCGGCACTCCAGGAAAAAATCTGAATACCGGGTGGCTCAACCGGATGGTAGCAACTATGCAAACTGGAGCTAACAAAGGCGTTTCCGCTGTAAGCCTTGGCGCCGTTCTGCCGCGCATCTGCTCAGGACCAGCTTCAATTGCCACTATTTCAAGCAAGGTTGAGCCGACAAAATCACCTTTAGACAATCCCAAGATTGCCGGACTCTTCCAGTCTCTATATGGTGAAGAGAGCGACCCTCTATCGCAAATTTATGCAGAAGGAATTGCTACTCGGGCTGAAATCAATAAAGACCTCAGCGCTGCAGACATGGACAAGGAGCAAATGGCTGCGAACCAGGGGGCTCCAATTCCTCGACCGGGAGATCCATACGGAAGGAGATTGGCAAATCTAATAGTAAGAGCACCTTCGATTCGCACAGTATTCCTTGATTTCGGCGGCTGGGATACTCATGCAAATGAGAATGGCGCCCTGGCGCGTCATCTTCAGCCTCTTGCAAGTGGTCTTGCCGATCTTGCTCAAGGTCTCGGTTCGCTCATGCGCACGACTACAATTGTTGTGATGTCCGAATTCGGCCGCACTGCTGCGCAAAACATAAATAACGGCACCGACCACGGACACGGCAACGTTATGTTTTTGCTCGGCGGAAACATTCCTGGTGGCAAGGTTTACGGTCGTTGGGGAGGTTTATCACAATCCGCTCTTTATGAAGGTCGCGACCTCCCAACTACCACTGACTTCCGCAGCGTCTTAGCACAAGTTCTCGATGAGCAAATGCAGGTTTCAAAAGCCGCTATGGGACAAATCTTCCCCGGCTTTCGCTCTTCCGAGAATGTCTTTGTGCAGGCTTAATAGACATTCGATCTGGCTGGCGATAGCGAATAAAGTGATGATTTTACGATAGACACTAAATCTTTCCTTCACTATGTTTTAACCATCGGCTGGTAGAATGGGCGGCGTCTTTATGAGTTTTTCTTCATTTGAACAGACGGCAAATGAAAAGCAGTTTTCGTCTGGCACCGCATCTGGTGACAGGAACGACTCATGGACATACTTAGTTAACCTTACTGCAACTATGTTTCCTAACAACGGTGCAGGGGCTGGTTATAAATACGAAAAGCTGAAGGAACTCAAAGATCTAAGCAAGAATTCAAACTCTGAGATCATCGTGCAAGAATACGATGAATCCAGCCAACAGCTTAAACGTTATCAAATAGAGCACGGAAGGATTCACGATTTTGCACCAGTGAAGAGCGCAGGTAGCGCTCGAGATTTGCAGGATTTGATCGCTGCAGCTCCGCGCGGCGGCCACATAGCTCTAATAAATCAAGCACATGGAAATGGCGATAAAGGATTCACTGGTGATTTTGGAGATATCTCCGTCGCCAGCTTTGAAGAGTCCGTGAAAGCTGGACTTGCAAGCGCGGGCCGAGACAGTCTCGACCTTCTCAGTCTGGATAGCTGCTTGATGTCGAACGTACACGCATTGAGCAAGTTGAGCGGTTTAGCACGACACATAGTTGCATCTGAGCTGGAAGAGCTTTCATCGGTTAGGTTTGGCGAGCCGTTAACTACAAACTATGATATGCAGCCAATCGACAAATATCTCAGTTTCATGCTTGAACATAATCCTAAAGATGGAGCGGAAGCAGCCGCAGATATGGTGGCTATCAGCAAAAAAGATTGTGATGCGCTTGCTCCGGAGCAAGACGCTTGCGGCACGCCGACTCTCGCAAGCTTGAACCCTGGCCGCGCTGAAGAACTGAGAAATTCGCTAAATCAATTTGGGGCAAAACTGCAGGCGACCATAGAAAGAGAGCCAATGGCTGATAGCTTGCTAGACGGGCTTATTGGACAGATGCACGACGTGAGTCAGGTTGAAGATCATTTGAGGGATGTGCATACATTTGCAGAGGGTGTAGTCAAACTTGTTGAGAGCGGCTCATTGCAAGACCAGGATGGCGAGCTTAAGAAATCAGCACAAGCGGTGCTGGCGGCAAACGATCAGGTCATAGTTTCGTTTTACACAAATCCCAGGACAAGACTTCAGCAAGCACTGGGATTGGAAGGTAAACTCCACGGAGTCAACGTATTTCTTCCCGGGGCCGACTACAACATAAGAGCACAGGCTGTGGATATCGTGGGCGCCAAAGCTGCAGAGAATATGCCGTTAAACGAGCTGCTAGATAAGGAAATACGCTCATCCATCCCAGACGACGAAAACGGCGGATGGGCTAAGTTTATCAGTGCATTGAGAAAAGCAAACAAGCCAATGCTTGTGGGGCTTAGCTTAGAATAAGAAATGGAGCGGGGTATTAGCCCGCTCCATGACTGACGATTGTGTGGTGTGATCCGTTACACAGAACGTCTATTCTTCAAGATAGTCACGCAGCTTCTCGGTGCTGTTCGATGCTCTGAGCTGACGAAGAGCCTTGAGTTCGATCTGGCGAGTGCGTTCACGTGTGATTCCTACCAGTTTACCTACTTGTTCGAGTGTGCGCTGCGTACCGTCTTTCAGACCGAATCGCAAGATGATGATTTCTCTTTCGCGTGCGGTTAGTGTAGACAGTACTCCGCGAATATCTAATGCAAGCAGGGTTGATGTTGCGCAAGCTTCAGGAGGAGTTGTGCTTTCGTCCTCAACGATGTCTCCCAGACTATTGTCTTCTTCTTCACCCAGTGGAGTGTCGAGAGACATAGGTGTGCGATTTGCGGCGAGCACTTCTTTGATTTTCGTGATGCTGCAATTCATCGCTTTTGCGAGATCTTCCATTGTTGGACGACGCCCGAGCTCTTGAGAGAGTTTTCGTGTAGTTTTGCGCAGATTGTTGATTGTTTCAACCATGTGCACTGGTACACGAATTGTGCGAGATTTGTCCGCAAGAGCGCGAGTAATCCCCTGTCGGATCCACCATGTAGCGTAAGTTGAAAACTTGTAGCCACGTTCGGGATCAAACTTTTCTGCTGCGCGGATCAGGCCAAGGTTGCCTTCTTGAATTAGATCAAGGAATGGCAATCCGCGACCCTGATATTTCTTCGCTACGCTTACCACGAGACGAAGGTTAGCCTGCACAAGTCTTTTCTTGGCCAGCATATCGCCTTTGCAGACGCGTCTTGCCAGCTCGATCTCTTCTTTTGCAGACAGGAGCTTCACCCGGCCGATGTCGCGCAGGTAGAGCTGCACAGAGTCTTCCGAACGCATTCCGCGTTCGGCTACTGCATCACTGTCCTCGCTCGAATCTTCATCTGCTGAATCTTCGGCGAGAAAGAGATCTGGGCAGTCAAAGCCAGCCTGAGCAAAGTCCGGCGTGAAGTCATCGAAAACGCTTCCGATGTCTTCCATTACTTGTGAGTTCTGCATTCTTCGCATAATTTCCTGACGGTCCTATAACCGCCCTTTGGTGTGTTTCCAATTTTTCCCGGATGTCCGCGCATTGGACTACGTCACCACTTCTATGGCGACGCGGAAATTTATCAGGTATTCCTATTTGGTTGACGACTCTACTATTTAAATGTTCCTACAGGAATGTTGGAATGACGTTAACCCTAGTTTTCCAAACGGTAAATCCTTGAAGATCATTTGTAAGCGAGTCCACCAATATATTCTTTGCCCGCGCTGCTGAGGGTTATAGCGCTTGTGAAGCGGTTTGAAACATACCCCAAAAGCTTGTGACTTTGGTGGGATGAAATAGGTAATGGATTTTGCGAACTGCACTAATTTCAGTTTTAATGTGGAACTGCACGTCTGAAATTAGTGTAGAACCGTCTGAGCGCAAACTTGCTCGTGATGTCAAAAAAGCAAGTTAATTTCGATACTTCTCGCATCCGTCATCTTACGGATTGGTCATTTGTTTTGTGAGCATAACTTGTTTAGCTTTTCGTATTCTGCAAAATAAACCGGAAAATTGCCCCGCCGCAATTCTATTTGTGGGCCAGCTTCGTTGAGCAATTTCTTTGCTTCGACGTATTCCCCCTGGGCCGCAAATGCTGATGCTAAATAAACTTTTGACATGGGCAGCGCGAACTCCGCTGAATCCGAGTTGCTCAAATTAGTAATTATGTCTCTGCATAGCTTTTTGCTTCTGTCGTAATCTCCGCGCGCGTTGTAGTATTTAACAAGCGGTTCGAGGTCCCAAAAATCAAGCCCATGTGCGTTCTTTTTCTCCATGTACTTTACGGCTTTTTGGACGGTTGATGACGAAAGTTCTAGCTTACCGTCTGCAGAGCAAATCAATAGCGAATGTGCCCAGCGGTGTTGGAATCCATCTTGCTCAGATTTTGGCAAACGTACAATTCTATCTTGTAAATTAGTGCATGCTTTCCAGGCATCAGTGTAACTCCCCTGATCAATCGAGTTTCGCGCCTTTATTATGTCTAGCCATGCCTCGCATACCGCTCTTGATTTATCTTGCTCAGTCACCTTTTGTGCTGTTTCTTCAAAAAAATGCTCAACAAGATCGTTCATCTGAAATAAGTTGAGTACTGGTGAGATCTGATCCAAAACAATAACGAGGCTATCTGTATCTCCACCTCTTTGAACATAGGAGTCGTAAACGGCACGGACTGTATTCCTATCGTTTAGTTCCGCCGAAGCAATAATTGCCGTAATTACTGGATCTCTGAGAAGAGCGTTGTCGTAGCTTGAGTTTATAGCATGAGTTAGTGGCGGCAAAAGAATTGCATTCGCTTTTTTCTGTTCTGAAAAAACCAAGTAAAGTCGTGCGAAATTGGTACGCCTGTAGAGCTCCATAAGTTTCTCTTCATTTTGGATTCGTTTTTCGTCAGGTATTGCGATCCCCTGCTTTTCCATAGATTGAAGCTTCTTTTGTGTCTCGGTGTTTTGTTCGAGTTCCTTTTCAATATCTTTGACTGTTTTCTCGGCATCACTTTTCTTACCGCAGCGCAGTAATTCGTCACAGAGTTTCATGTTGTTATCAATTAGCTCATTTCGAGCACGGACTGCTGCATGATGCCTGTCCGCGATGACCTGTGCTTTGGTTTTTATAAACTTATCTTGATCTTTGAAATGGACAGCTGGAGTCGCTTCCCTCTCTATAGAAAGCTGATCACTTTCTTGCTTCTCTTTTTCAGCGAGGACTAGTTTGATCTGCTGCACTGCTTGCTGTTGGGTCTCTAGAACATTATTCCATCGGCCTTGCAAGCGATAGGCAGACGCTAAATGCGTAAGTATTGTGCTGCGAGGGACCGGCCTGTGCACCTCTTGTCCAATAGTTTTCTCAACGTCTAGGCTACGCTTTATAAATTTTTCTGCCTGTTGAAAGTCCAGGAGGATGAACGAGAGTTTGCCCAACTGGTCCAACGCTATATATTTATTTTGAGCATCCTCAGGTAAAGAGCTACGCTCTAACTTCTTTAATGCTAGCTTTGCACAAGCCACACGATCCGCCTTTTCAGCCCCTGCCTCCTGGCAAAAGTTATCGCAGGCTCTCACTACATCGCTCAAAGGTGTAGCAGAATCTTGTCCATATTTGTCAATCCAGTCATGGAGGTATTTAACTTTCGTCTCTGGCGTAAATCGCTTTGGATCAGCTAGTTCTTCAGCTTTTATCAGTTGTCTGGACACATGCTCGCTTTTTTGTGGGTTTATTCTTGCTTGCGAATAAGACCGCTCGCGATAGCTATTGATTACGGCGCTTCCAATGCAGAGCAACAACACAATTATCGCGGAAATTTTAGCAAGCAGTTTGATAGTAGCTTTCGCTTGCCGTTGATCCTGCTTTTCGAACCCAATTGATTCAATGGACTTCTTGAGCTCCTTCGGATTTTGAAAACGTTGTGCGGGATCTTTTTGCAGGCACTTCAAAATGCATTGCTTTAGCCTTGCAGGTGCGCGATCGAAGTCGGCATTTGCTTTAATCTCGCCACCGTTGTGCCCAGCCAATACGGAAAAAGGATTCGCATCATCAAATGGTGCAGATCCGGCGATACATTCATAGAGAACGCAGCCCAGCGAGTAAATGTCGCTGCGCCCATCAAGAACCTGCTGACGGCACTGTTCTGGGCTCATGTAATTAAATGTCCGAAATCAATTAGCTTCAGTTCGGCATTTTCAATATTTGAATTGATGATGATAATGTTAGCCGGCTTCAAATCACGATGGACTATTCCTTTATCATGCACAGCGCTAAGAGCATCACAAATCTCTCTGGCTATAGCAGCAACGAGCTGATTAGAAATGGTTTTCTCTTCCTGCAAGATTGTCTTCAAACTCTTGCCTTCCAGCAACTCCATAACCATGTATGTCCTGCGGGCTTGCTGAGGGTCATCGAATGAGCCAAATGCAAGAACCTTGACCAGGTTTTTGTGATCGAGCCCACTAAGAATCTGGGCCTCTTGCTCGAACCTTTGAATCAGTGATGGATTATTCGACTTGAGAATCTTTATCGCTACGGTTTGATCCAAGTTCAGGTGCTTGGCTCTATAAACTACGGACGTAGCGCCTTCAGCAATAATCGATTCAATGTGAAATCGATTAGCTATAGTTGTGCCAGTAAAATCTTCCGTTTGACTCACCATTAAAACTCTGAAGAAGAGATCCCGGCTTTTGCGCCCTTCGGGCTCTTCCGGATCTAATTACTGATCTTTGCTAGGGCTTGAAACGTCCGTAGCTGTGCAGACCGCCGAAACCAAGCGAATTGAATCCGAGATAGGTCAGAATCGTCAACAGCATTCCGCCGACGGCGACCAGGGAGAGCTTTTCTGCGGAACATTCGTGGTGAATTCGCAGGTGAATGTAGGCAGCATAGCCGAGCCAGGTAGCAAGCGCCATTGATTCTTTCGGATCCCACGACCAGTAGCTTCCCCAGGCGTGGTTGGCCCATAAGCCACCGGTGATGATACCAATGGTTAGAAGTGGGAAGCCGATCATCACGGAGCGGTATACAACTTCGTCGTAAAGTTCTGCGCGCTCTTTGTTTGCTTTCTCTTCGTCCACTTTGGGCAAGTTCATCCAGGCTGCCGTGAGTCCAATCAAACTGCCGCCGACGAACAGACCTTGCAGGGCGAAACTGTTCGTATCGGTAAATGTTCCAAGCCCAATTGCGCTCATTCCCGCAGAAAGTGCAGCCAATGCGAGGAAGACAGAACGTCTGCGACCGGCTTGCCACAATTGCACAAATGCAGAAAGACCTGCAATAAAGAACATTGCATATGACACTATAAGCGGTGGCACGTGGATCTGACGCCAGTAACTCACCAGCGCAGGAACCAGCGGTTTGATTTCATGCTGACCGGCAGGCAACCAGCTTCCATATAAGAAGAACGTAGCGGCTGTCAAACTGGCCAGCCAGCCAAGTTGTTTCAGATCATAAGAGCGCGCGATCAATAAATATCCGCCCATCACCGCCCATGCGAACCAGAGCAATGACTCGTACAAATTGGAAAGTGGGAATCGATTTGACTCTATTCCTCGAGCGATAATTGCTGCGCTCAAAGCTGCAAATCCAATTAATAGAACAAACTTCCCTGCCTTAATGAGGTGGTCACGTTTCTTCGACAGTGCGTTGGACCCAACAAAGACCCAGAAGGAAACGACAGACGAAACTCCTGCCGTGTTTGTCAGTACTGCCTGAAAGTCGGACATTTCATCACCTCGCGGACATCTCAGACCGTTGTCGTGGTCGTCGCCGATGTCTGCTTATCATTGTCCAACATATTCGGCGCCTCTTCCGATTTGTTGGCAATTATTTCACCGAACTTTTCTTTAAGTCTGGTCATCAACTTTTCAAGACTTCTGTTGAAGGTGCTTTTTGCCTTCTTGGAGATGCCGGCTGTATAAAGTTTGCAGCCGCCGCCCTCTGCTTCCACCGAGCAGGCCCATACCTGTCTGTGCGGAAATGCCGCCATCATTACCCCAAGCATAATTATGCCGAAAGCTGTATACGTAATCGGCAAGCCCGGGTCCGATTTGTATTGCAGACCGGTCACAGGGATTGGCTTTACGTAGCCGAGTGTAACTTCGCCCATTTTTGTAGTACCACCCTGAGGCACTTCGGATAGCATGCGAGGCTGCTGCCATTCCGGAATCTTGGCAAAAACTCTAAGTGGTTTGTCTTGCCCGCGAAGGGAGAAAATCATGATTGTCTGGTCATCCAGTGGCATGAATGCAGCGTTCGCGTTGCCCATCTGGCGCAAAGGCAATTGCAATGGACGCCCGTTGAAGGAAATTTCGATTGAATCCAAGCCCCAGCTTGATTGGTAAACATCAACTCCGTCGTATGAGAGCGGGTTATTTACCGAAATCTCTTGCTCCTTCAGAACTTTGCCGGACGAATCAACTACCGCTAGCTTGCTGTACCATTGTTTCGCGTCGCCGGTTTCATAGTCTTCTCTGCGTGTCGAATCGACGCGCACTTTCCATGAAGGAAGCTTGCCAATCCACAATTTGCTGTGCTCGGATTCGGCAAAATTCAGAGCGCTGCCTGGAGGCACGGGCTTGAAGCCGTTGAAGCCGGTCCACGAAGTGATAGTCACGCCGAGAAGCAGGGAAAGTAATCCGATGTGAGTCACAGTAGAAGCCAGTATTGCAAACTTGGCCCATTCTCCAGTGAGTTTGCCTTCTTTCATCTCAACGGCGAATCCTTGTTTCTTCATCTCAGCGGAAAACGCATTCATTGCCTCAGCGGCCGGGCAGTTCAAACCAGCTTCGATGCTGTTTGGGAATTTGCTGATTTCCCGATGTCCCAGCGGATTCATCTTCTGTTTTAGCAAACGTGCTTTAGGAAACACGCGCTGCATGCTGCATGCGACCATGTTTACCGTTATCATTCCAATCAAACCAAGAAAAAATGGCGTGTGAAATAAATCTGTAATTCCCCATTGCCGCAGATTGCGAGCCATTTCCGGACCGAATGTTTCAACGACTTTTTGAAAACCGACCTGTGATTCCTGTGGGCACCACGCGCCCACGAGTATCGATATGGCAATCAAGCTCATCAGAGCGATTGTCAGTTTCACAGAGGCAAATGCTGAAAGGCGCACCGCCATACCCTCAATGCGTTCTTGTCAACAGCCAGTCTACCATTTGCTCAAGCGAGTCGCGGAACGTCGACGATGACAGAACACTCAGTGATTCCTTGGCTAAACGCGCGTATTTATGGGCGAGATCGACAGTTGCGTCAACTCCGCCGTTATTTCGAATTATTGCAATAGACTCTTCAATACCTTCAGGCGTGCTGACTGCGCGTGTTCGAATCAAATGCTCGAGTCGGCGCGATTGCTCGTCATTTTTTTCAAGCACGAATAAAGTTGGCGCGGTGATCAGACCCTGGCTCAAATCGCTGCCTGCTGGCTTTCCGAGCTGCGAGCTGTTGCTGGTAACATCAAGGAGATCATCAACAATTTGAAAACAAATGCCGAGGTTCAACCCATATTCTTTCATTGAACTTACTACTTTGTCCGGGCACAGATTCAATATCGCTGCGCTTTGAGTTCCTGCCGCAAACAAGGAAGCTGTTTTCCAGATTGATTTTTGAATGTAGTTTTCCCAGCCAAGGTTCAATACAAATTGCTGGCGCATCTGGCGAATTTCGCCTGCGCAAAGGTCGCCGAGAACCTGACCATAAATACCCACAATTGGCGGGTTCATCAAACGTGAAAGGCAAACTGAAGCTTGTGCGAATAACAAATCGCCAGTAAGCACTGCGAGTTTGTCGCTCCATTTGCGATTTACAGTTTCTTGCCCGCGGCGTAATGAAGCGCTGTCGATAACATCATCGTGAACAAGACTCGCTGTATGAATCAGTTCCGTCAATACTGCAAGTATGATGTGCAATCGTCCGAGCTCGCCATCAGCTTTCCTGGATGTCGCCTTGCCTGCCATCAATGACAATGCCGGACGCAAGCGCTTGCCGCCAGCCTTGAAAACCTGTCCGAGTAATTCCGCGATGAATGGGCTGTCATCAACAAGGTTCGAATTCAAAAATTCTTCGACGAGTTCCAGTTCTTCCTTAACAGGCTCTAATAGCGTCCCTACTTCGGGAGGCGTTGCGACTGCTGAACTTGCTGGACTTTGCTGTATCGTCATCTTGTTGTCTCGAATTCGCCTAGCTTTTCATATGTTTAGCAGAGTCGTCAACGCAAATGGCCTCAATTTCAACGATTCTCAACCTATCAGCATTTCTTAGAGCGATCACCGCATAGAAGATCGGCATTGGCTCACCGCAAGGATGGTAGGGGAGCCTCACGGTCGCCCAGTGGAGCGCTGGAACACAGGACTAGATGTGTCAACGGGATCATCAGGGCGCCCATGTGGCGCCTCTACCAATTGATTTCCGGCATCGTTTTCCTTGGGCACAGGCGAATATGCAACGAGAATGAATTTGCCTTCAGCTAGAATTATTTTGCAGCCGGGCAACTCACGGAAGTATTGCGAGCGCTTCGATTTGCTGAGAATGTAGGCGCCGTGAGTGCAATGACGTAGTGTCATATCAAGGCGTTGTTCCGATGACGGCTGTATGACCTGTCGTCCGGTGTAGAAGGGCATGGATGGTTTTCGCATGTCATACACGAGCACAGGCAAATCGGAACTGCCGGCGAATCGAGCCATAGCTGGCAGAGGTTCTTCCCAGGTCTGGCTCAGTACGGTCAACAAGCGATTGCCGAAGAACAGGAAGCCGACAATTGTAGGAAGCAAGAACAGATAGAAGCCGCAACGATAGAAGCGTCTGGCAATCAAGGCCGTTGCCGCAACAGTGAAAATCAGTTCATAACTTGCGAATGATTGGGTCAAATCAATAAGCGTCTCTGGAGCATCACGTAAATGCTTCAGCGCCACTGGAAGCACCGCTGTGCTCACGGCAAAAATCGCAGCGAGCAGCGACATTGGCACAAGAAACTTCTTTGTAGACTGTTTTGCCAGCAGGCGCTCAAATTCGAGCGCCAGGAGAATCGCGACGGCCGGGAATGCCGGTAAGGTATAAGGAATGAGTTTCGAAACGCTTGTAGAGAAGAACCCTACGGTGATTACTGCCCAGCAGAGGCAGTAGAGACCGAGATCTTCTGCGATGCTCATTTGCTGGTAGCTTTGCAGAATGGAGAATGGACCTGAGTTTGTCCAATATTTCTTGAGGCGCTCCCACATGGCTGCACCAACAAAGGCTTGTGGAATGAACACAGACCAGGGAAAGAACCCACCCATCATCGCAGCTATGTGATACCACCAGCCACCTTTGTGGGAATCAACGACTGAAGTGTAACGCTGAACGTTTTCCTTCATAATAAAGTCGTTGAAATAGGCTCCATGGGTGATTGAAATTTCGACGATAAACCAGGGCAGCGAAATGAAACCGACAATTGCTGCGCCGAGAACTGGCTTGTACGCTTTTAGGGCTTGCGGAATATCCTGTTTCAAAAAGTGGTAGACCGACAGTATTGCCACTGGGAGAACAAGCCCCACAGGACCTTTCGTCATCACTGCCAGACCAGTGCAGATGTACGCCAGCCAGAGCAGCGAGTTTTCGCGCAGGCGCATGAAGAGGAAGAAACACAGCATCCCAGATGCACTGAAGAGACTCAGCGGCATATCTGTGATGGAAACGCGTGCTGTGCCGATGAATAGAGGTGCAGTACATAGCGCAAGTGAGCTGATGATAGCGGCGCGTTGACCGATTACTTTTTCTACAAACCAGTAGGTGGCAGCAATAAGAACTGCGCCGCTGGCAGCTCCGAAAAATCGAACTGCAAATTCATTGCAGCCAAAGGCTATGATTCCGAGAGCCTGTCCCCAGATTGCAATCGGAGGCTTTGTGAAGCGCACCACATAATTCAAATAAGTAGTGATGAAGTCGCAAATCTCGAGCATCTCTTTGGCTGGTTCAGCATAAAGAGCCTCATCAGGATTGAAGAGCGGGTATTTGCCCAGCTGGGCGAAAAGAAGTACGCATGCCGTTAGGAAGATAATCGCAAACGGAACAACGCGCCGCCAGGCTGGCAGAGTGGAGTTAAGGCTGCCTGCCTTCCCCGGAGTCAAGTTTTCTGTTGGTTTTGAAATCACGCGAACCGTACTGGTTGCCATCTACCTAGCCCAAACTTATAAGTCTTGAAATCTTCGCAAGATATAGCCCAGTTGCACAAGGTGAGAATTCTAAAGTAACAGTTTGCGTTTCGATTGGAGGCTGGCGCGGCAGTCGCCAAAACGCACGTATTACGGACAATAGACAATAACTGTTGACTCATAGGCGATTCTGAGATCTTATACATAATGGGATCTGTAGGAAAACATAATGGTAGGGGCGCCTCACGGGCGCCCGTTCTGAATTGCGCTATCTCAATGGGCGCCCATGAGGCGGCCCTACAAGTATTTGAGAATTCCGATCAAACTTTGGCTTTGCAAGTCCACACAAAGCGAAAACGGCGAGTTCAGATCTGGGATAATTAGCGATCTTGCTTAAAACCGTGATCTGGAGTGGGTAACAATGGAGATTTCCAACAGACTTAAGGCAATTCCTCCCTATGTATTTGCCGAGCTAGATAAGAAGAGAGCTGTGGTTGCAGCCAGAGGCGTCGATGTGATCAATCTGGGCATTGGTGACCCTGACCAGCCGACACCGGCACACATCGTAAAGGCGGCTCAAGAAGCGCTGAATAATCCTGCGAATCATCGTTATCCTACCTTTGGCGGCACCAAAGAATATAAGGAAGCAGCCGTTAACTGGTGCAAAAAGCGCTTCGGAATTGACCTGGATCCTGTAAACGAAATTACCTCGCTTATCGGATCAAAAGAAGGCATTCACAATATCATTGCAGCATTTGTTGATCCGGGTGACATCAGTTTGATTCCGGACCCTGCATATCCAGTCTACAAGTCATCAACACTTTTGGCTGGTGGAACGCCGCATGTTATGCCGCTTCTTGCGAAGAACGGATTCCGTGCGGATCTCGATGCTGTCGATCCTGAAGTCGCTCGCAAAGCGAAGATTATGTTCTTGAATTATCCGAACAATCCTACAGGCGGAGTTTGCGACCTCGCTTACTTAGAGAAGGCGGTCGCCTTCGCGCGCAAGTATGACATTCTCCTGGTGCACGACCTGGCATATTCAGAAATGGTTTATGACGGATTCGTCGCGCATTCGGTTCTTGAAGTTCCTGGCGCTAAGGACGTTGCAATTGAGTTGCACAGTCTGTCGAAAGCACACAATATGACCGGGTGGCGAATTGGCTTTGCAGTTGGCAATTCATACGCAATAAAAGCGCTTGCCCAATTGAAATCTAATATTGACACTGATGTTTTTAAAGTGATTCAAACTGCTGCAATTGCAGCGTTCAACGGTCCGACAGATGATATTGAGCGTTGCAACGCAATCTATAAAGAACGCAGAGACATCGCAGTTGCCGGCTTCCGCAAGCTTGGTTGGAACGTCGAGCCGATCCAGGCTACGTTCTACATGTGGCTTCCTGTGCCAACCGGAATGAGCTCTGCTGAATTCAGCACATTGATGCTCGAAGAAGCGGGAATTGTAGTTCCGCCGGGCACCGCATATGGTACCTACGGCGAAGGCTACTTCCGCCTGTCTCTTTGTGCAACAAAAGAGCGCTTGCAAGAAGCTTTTGATCGCATGGAGAAGCATTCGATCCGCTTCGACAGAAACGCAGTTAAAGCTTAAATAGCTTTAAATTCTAATAAAAGGGCTGTCCACCATGGCAGCCCTTTTGTGTTCTAATTGATGGCGCTTTTTCGGAGTCCATAGAAGACCTATGTTTTTACCATTTCTTACTTTGCTTCTGATTTCTCTTTTGGCAGCGCCTGCAAATGCCTCTGAAGGGATGCATCCAATTGGTGATTTCAAGACTCTGCAAAAAACTTCTGATGGGTGCGTAATTGACTGCATTGATAAAAGCCAAATTCGCTTGCAGGTATTAGCACCGGATTTGGTGCGTGTTCGCGTCGCATTCCAGAAAGCACTTCCGCAGAAAGATCATTCTTGGGCAATAGAGAGGGTCGATTGGAAGCCAGTTGCCACGAAACTAGTTGAAACGGATTCGTCCGTTACAGTTGAAACTGATGAACTGCGTGTAGCGGTTCAGCGATCGCCTTTGAAGATCTCTTTCTTTGATTTCAAAACGGGACGAGAAATAAATAGTGATGCTGTACCTATGGAATTCGATTCCTCAAGCGGCAAACTTAGTACCAGCAAGAAGCTTGGCTTCGAAGAGCATTTTTATGGTTTGGGCGAGAAAGCGGCACACCTGGACAAGCGTCGAGAGAACTTCCAAATGTGGAGCGCTGACACTCCGGGATACAAGTTGGGAACGGATCCGATTTATCAGAGCATTCCTTTTTATATTGGTCTTTCGATGGATCGCGACGCGAAAAACGAATGGCTTGGCTCTGCTTACGGTATCTTTTTCGACAACAGCTATCACAGCTATTTTGATTTCGGTTCGACCAACTCTGAACGGGTGAGCTTCAGCGCGGATGGCGGCGAAATGAATTATTACTTCTTCTATGGTCCATCCATCAAGAAGATTCTGAATCGCTACACTGAACTTACCGGTCGCATGCCCTTGCCGCCTAAATGGACGCTTGGTCATCAACAGTGTCGTTGGAGTTATAGCAGTGCTGAGCAAGTGCGAGACGTTGTGTCACGCTATCGACAAGAGAAAATTCCGCTGGACGGTATACACCTCGACATTGACTACATGGACGGGTATCGTGATTTCACTTTCAGTCCTGAACGTTTTCCAGATCCGAAAGGGCTGATCAAATGGTTGGGAGATCAGGGTGTTAAGACTGTGACCATCATTGATCCGGGTGTTAAATACGAGCCGGGCGGCAAATATCATGCCTTCAATGAAGGAACAGCGAAAAATTATTTCCTCAAGAAAACTGATGGCAAAACTTACGTCGGCAAGGTATGGCCAGGCGATTCCGTATTTGTTGATTATACTCTTTCTGATGCAGCAAAATGGTGGGGCGAGCTTCATCGGCCTTTGCTGGATCTTGGTGTAGCCGGCATCTGGAATGATATGAATGAACCGGCAGATTTTGAGAGTCGCGATGGTGAGAAATGGAAGGATGTCGTCAATTATGATGAAGGTCAATTTTCAAAACATGCGAAGATGCGTAATCTGTTTGCGTTTCTCGAATGCAAAGCCACCTATGAAGGGCTCACTCGGCTGCGCCCGCAAGAGCGTCCATACATAATCACGCGCAGCGGGTATGCCGGCATACAACGCTATGCCACCATGTGGACTGGTGATAATAACAGCAGCTGGGATTCGATGGCGTTGAGCATTCCCATGTTTCAGACCTTGGGTCTGAGTGGAGAGTCATTCGTTGGCGCAGACGGTGGCGGCTTCATGGGACGCAGTGATGGAGAAATGGTGGCTCGCTGGTATCAGATAGGATTCCTCACGCCGTTTTTCCGCAATCACCATGCCCTCGGGCATTACGATCAAGAACCATGGCGATTTGGTACTCGCTACGAAGACGTAATTCGCAAGTATGTTCAATTGAGGTATCGTCTGATTCCATATCTTTATACCGTTCTTGCGGAGGCTCACGAAACCGGGGTGCCCTGGTTCCGACCGCTTCTAATGGAATACCAGAATGATTACAACGTCATCAACATCGATGATGAGTTCATGGTGGGCGATTCTTTGCTCTGCGCTCCTGTTCTAAAAGATGGAGCGAGATCGCGAGATCTCTATTTGCCACAGGGAACCTGGTTCAACTTTTTCAGCGGTGAAAAATATGAAGGTGGTCGCTATATTACGGTCAACGCTCCCTTAGATACGGTGCCATTATTCGTCAAGGCTGGCTCGGTATTGCCTGTTGGTCCTGCCATGGATTATCTTGGTCAACTGTCGGATGCGAATCCTGCGTATAGAGTATTTCCAGATAAAGATGGACGCGCAGAAGGGAAACTTTATCTGGATGACGGCAAAAGTACTGCATACAAGAATGGCGATTGCGATCATTTCTCGCTAAGATATGCCGACGGAAAATTGCAGATCTGTTCGGATAAAAGTTCCGCTACGGCAGAGCAATTGACGAAAAATGCCGAATTAATGCTCAGCTGGTAGTAGCACCCCGGGAGCGCCGGCTCCTAAGGAACTTTCGTTTAATGGAAATGCGGGTTTCGAGCTGTCAATGGTAAGCGACGGAGTAATTTTCCGAACGTAAATGAACCCAGCACTGAATTGCTGAGTAATCAT
>JBIKOL010000043.1:0-55652 GCA_044358055.1 Obscuribacteraceae bacterium (SeqCode) | reverse complement strand
CGAGCTGTCAAGTCTATCGTAAGAGCGCCGGCGGCTCGCCGGCTTCTATTAGTATCGACTCGTTCCCGCGGAGTAAATAAAAGCCACCTGGAAAGCGGTGCTTCCAGGGATGACGGCAATCGCAGATCTCATGAACCTCGACTATACCATCATTTCCAGGCAAGCAGAAAAAGGATAATGGGGTAGTTGACAGACTGGACCGACCGGTCTACTATAATTACATCGAAAGGGCGAACGAAATCCGAATCAAATGCCCCTGATTCCCAAATCGCCCAGAATTCACCCACCTTCCCGGAGCTACACAAGATGTTGAATGTCGTTCTCAACTGCAAGAAGTGCCCCTCCATGGAGCAAGCTGAAGCGCTTGCCCAAAAATTGGAAAAGCCCAGCTGCATCCAAAATATGGAAACCGCCGCTCCCTCCCCTGTTTTGTCTGCGGTCAAAGTTAGCCAAAACAAGTCAACCGTCAAAGCCCAGCGCCAAGAAAAGCCGGCACAACTGGTTTTGACAGACCCCAACAACAATTTTTTTGCCCACGAACTAGACGACCGGTCCACTATCGCAGCAAAGGTCCGCTCCAGTGTGCTCGGTTTCCTTCTCTTCATGCAAATGCTCTCCAACACGCCTGGAATCGGTTCATCTCAGAGCCTCTCGCAGTTCGTCATCTCGCACCATCAAATCTCACAAAAACAAGAGATAGTCTCATAAGGCTTTCACCGAGCCACCGAAACACAGATCGCCTGCAGGAATCACTGCAGGCGATTTGATCTTCAAGAGCAAATTCGTTGTGCCAAAAGCTTGACGCAATGGCGCGTCACCCTGTACAACCGACGTTCGTACCGGCACAAACTTACCAGGACCACATGACAGCAGAAATTAGCAGCGAAGAGAATCTTGACTTCAAACCATACGTGGCACCAGAAGAAAAGGTTCCAGAATTTACAGTCAAATCAATTGTGTTGGGAGGTCTATTCGGCATCCTATTTGGCGCCGCGACAGTTTACCTGGCGCTGAAGGCGGGACTCACCGTATCAGCCTCGATACCAGTGGCGGTGCTGGCTATTTCAATCGGTCGCAAATTTCTAAAAACTACTATTCTTGAAAATAACATCATTCAAACAACAGCGTCTGCCGGTGAATCAATTGCTTCGGGCGTTGTTTTTACCTTGCCCGGCTTTCTTTTTCTCTCGATTGCGGACAACGGCAAACCGGTAGGAGCGCAGTATTTTGAATACTGGACTATTTTCACCCTGGCGGTGCTAGGCGGATTGCTTGGTACATTAATGATGATTCCGCTTCGTCGATCATTGATAGTAAAAGAGCACGGCAACCTGCCATATCCTGAAGGCACCGCATGTGGTTCAGTGCTGATTGCAGGAGAGAAAGGCGGACAGTTTGCAAGAACGGCTTACCAGGGGCTCGGCGTAGCAATGCTCTACGTCCTTTTACAAAAGGTATTTCATGTAATCTCTGAATCTCCGAAATACGTTACTTCGCAGTTAAATAAGTTTTGGCCCTCAGCTACTATCGCTGGAGAAATTACTCCAGAGTATATTGGCGTAGGCTATATCATTGGGTTCAGGATCGCCGGTATCCTGGTTGCTGGAGGCGTATTAGCCTGGCTAGGCATGATTCCCCTGCTGGCTGGTTTGGTTCCTATGGATACGATCGCCGCACAACTCGTAAAGTTGGGCAATCTGCCGGACATCACCCATGCTGGTGGACCGGGAAATTGGGACCCTGTTCACCATCAGTTCGCAAACACAGCTGAAGCAATATACAGAGCTTACGTACGGCAGATAGGGGCAGGCGCGGTAGCAACTGGCGGCTTCATGACCCTGATCAAAACGATCCCGACAATTATTTCCTCTTTCAAAGATAGCCTCGGATCTTTAAAAGACAAAGCTGACGGAACTGCCAGATCACGAACAGAAGATGACCTATCTATAAAAGTTGTGGTTGGCGGCTCACTAATTTTGATGTTATTAATTGCACTGCTTCCAGCAATTCCTGGATCTGAAATCTGGCAAAAAGTTCTTATTGGCGTGCTCGTAGTTATTTTCGGATTCTTTTTTGTTACCGTCTCCAGCCGTATCGTGGGCTTAATAGGCTCAAGCTCAAATCCGATTTCAGGAATGACAATTGCAACACTGATGGCTACTTCGCTAGTGTTCATCGGTGTTGGATTGACAGGGCACTTCTACGAACCGATGGTGCTTGCAGTTGGTGGAATTGTTTGTATCGCGGCAGCTAACGGCGGCGCTACATCACAAGATTTAAAGACCGGCTATATTGTCGGTGCCACACCGCGGTATCAGCAGCTTGCTCTATTTATAGGTGCGATCGTTTCTTCTATTGTAATAGGACTAACTGTAAAAGCTCTTGATACACCTACAGCGGACCTACTCGCAAGCGCCACTCCTGAGATGATTTCGAAAGGACTCGTGCATGCCATAGGAAGTGATAAGTTTCCTGCGCCGCAAGGTACCTTGATGGCCACATTGATCAAAGGAATGCTGTCCTTCAATCTCGATTGGAACTTTGTGCTGGTAGGCGTTTTCCTCTCACTTACAATGGAACTCTGTGGCGTTAATTCGCTCAACTTCGCAGTTGGAGCTTACTTGCCGCTATCAACAACGCTTCCAATATTTGTTGGCGGAGTGATAAGAAAAATAGTTGATATCGGAACGAAGAAAAAAGATGGACATGCCGAGGATGACGAACTTGGAAAGGGAAGCTTGTTTGCCACCGGTCTTGTAGCCGGAGGTGCCCTCGGTGGTGTGGTCGTAGCACTCTTATCAATACGAGATGAGATGGCTGGTCCTTTGAAGCAAATTAACTGTGAAGAATGGCTTACTCATTCTCTGACAAAAGATGGCTACGACCTGCTAGGGGTTGCTTGCTTTGCGTTAATGGGTATTGTTCTCTATCTAGTGGCTAAGTCAAAACCAATAGAATTAGAGCCAAGCACGCCACCCGCAGCTCCCGTCGAGACCTAGAACCCGGTCCGGCGTTAAAGACCGGCGCTTAGCGCCAGCACGTGTGGCGGATCATTGGAGTCGCGAGAGGGGGGCCCTCCCCAGTATTCACCATCAGCGGTGGCGAATACCAGCCCTCGCTCCAGATCCGCGATATGTTGCAGTTCCGTTATTAGCGCGCCTTATT
The DNA here is from genome assembly GCA_044358055.1 of Obscuribacteraceae bacterium (SeqCode). Taxonomy (GTDB): domain Bacteria; phylum Cyanobacteriota; class Vampirovibrionia; order Obscuribacterales; family Obscuribacteraceae; genus JAIEPM01. The sequence goes on along the minus strand of JBIKOL010000043.1, from coordinate 52,487 downwards.
GACTAAGCAATAACGCTGGGCGCACCATGAATTCAGTATGCCATACTACCGTATGCTTGTCCATACATTTCGACATGAATTAATGAGCAAGGTTGGCTTCTGGAGCCAGTCTCCATGTCAGAAAAATATCCAACAATTCACATCCAAAAAATGATAGATAAACGAGATTGAAAAATGCAAATTTAAATCTCGTCGCCAACTTTTACTTGTGTAATTTGGTAGCCCTTATTTTTCAAAATCGTGAGTATGCTTCTGTCTCCCGATAAGTGACCGGCGCCAACAGCACACATGTAAACACCCTTCCCTTTGAGATACAACTCCAGCTTCTCAGCCATGGTGATATTGCGATCGTACAAAATTTTCTCTTGAACTGGTGCGAATTCAGGATGCTCTTTTAGTTCCTTTACTGTCAATTCATCCAGTGATTTATCATCACCTTCTTGCCACGCTTTCATCAGCTTTGATGAATCTTCAGGCAGCTTCTCGGATTCATCCATCTCTAACTGCAGCCATTTGTCCTGTATGTCATCGGGAAAATCGGCAAACAGATTCATCTGAAATTCTTCGGTCTCTAATCCAATTATTTTCTTGCCGCCAGCATTTGCTTCATTCATAAAATGAAGATCGATACCGTCCTTAGCGCTATATCCAAGTTTCGACATTTCAGCCACAGTTAACTGAATTACCACAAACCACGGCTTGAACAATTTCATTTGCTCAAATGGTAATTTCAGATCAGTGCAAAATTTCTCGAGCTTGGCACAAACAACAGGATCGAGATGCTGAGCCAAATTATCAGGTTGTTTGTACATACCTTTAGCACGTAAAATTGGCTGCAATACCGCCGGGTTGCTTTTGGTGGAATTTATCTCAACAAGTAATGCACTTGCTTTATTGAACGCCTTTTCTAACTCATCAGGCAAGGGATAATAATCTGCTTTGAACACATGAACGGTTCCCAACAGATAAAGCACTGCCCCGCTTTCTGAGGTCGCTTTCCACATAAACAGCCTGGCTCCCGGCTTAGCTTTGGCTTTCGAACTTAAAACAGGTGCTGCAGTTTTGGCTGGTGCTTTTGCTGCAGGACTATTTTTAGGCAGTGCCTGATCAGCAATTGCAGGACTGTTCAATGAAATGAACAGTGATAAAAACAGTGGCAGTGAAAATTTTCCTGCACCCTCAATCAACAATTGCCGCATTTATCCACTCCAATATGAAAACTCTAAACTTTTTGTGCCCTGAGCAGCTTAAATTTCATCGCCAACACAGACTTGCGTAACCTTGAACCCTTTTTTCCGAAGCGCCTCGACAATTCCGTTGTCACCAACCATATGCGCCGAGCCCACTGCAACCATAAAGGTATCACTTCCTTTCAAATAAGGAAGAATCGCATCTGTCATTGTGTCATTGCGATCATAAAGAATGCGCTTTTCAATTGGCGCCTGATCTGGATGTTCTTCAACCTCTTTCGAAACAGACTTCAGCATATTGTCCGAGTCGCCGTTCCTCCAACAAATAAAAGCATTCGGTATTTCTTCCTTCTTCTTTTCCTGCTCGTTTTTCTTATTGTCGGGCTGAAGCTTCTTGATATAGTCAAGCAGACTTCGCTTCAACATCTTGTTCTGCAACTCATCAGATAAGCCTGCTGTTACGTCCTCGTGAAACTCTTTCGATTCAAGACCCATAACTTTTTTGCCTTGCTTTTTTGCTTCTTCACTCAAGTGATTATCAATGCCGAGCTTCTGCAAATAACCGCCAGAACCCATCTCAGCATAAGTGAGAACAAACGAAGCAAACCAGGCGCGCATGCGCAACCATCTCCTCACTGGAATATCATTCAGTGCACAATACTTTTGCAAAAGAGCATACGTATTCGACGAAATGTGATTGGTCAGGTTGTCGCCCTTAGGAAGAAAATATTTGTAGTTGTGCAGCAAATTTTCTCTTGATTCTTTTTTCTTTTCGTCTGAATCTTTATCGTCATCAGAATCATCACTCAATTCCACTTCAAGAAGCAAAGCCTTGGATTTATTCAAAGCCTTTTCAATTTCTGCAGGCAGTGGGTAAAAATCCTTTTTGAAAACGTGGATCGTTCCCAAAAGATACACGGTAGCACCGCTATCCGATTTCGCTTTCCACATGAATAATTTGCTGCCGGGTTTTAATGGTTGCTTGAAAAGATCTGTGATCTTTTTTGATTCTTGAATAGCTTTTATCGTCTCCGGATTAGTGATTACGGATGGAACTTTTGCTTCGGATTTTGAAGCAGGTTTAGCCGGAAGCTTGCTCATCTTCGCCGGAGCCTTTGCTTTCCCGGCTACCGGCGCTGCCGCTGTGCTCGCTTGAGTGCAGGCTGTCAGAAGAAGCAGCAGGCTGGAAATTCCTAGCGCCTCTTGGAAGCTCCTTGCAATTGCCGCAGATTCATTTGAGCTCGTTTTCATGGGCACCTCGCGGGCGCCCATACCATTGCCGGACGTTTTCACTTGAATTGATTCCTGAATGTCGACCCTTAAAGAATATTCTATGCGGAAAATACGTATGAAGTCGAAGATTCATTTCACAAGAATTCAACAATTTGCTGTGAAGATTTACAGCATTCGGGTTTGCCAGGGCGGCAGACTGATTAAGGGCGACTTCAGGAAGGTACGAGTTCACCGCTGTCATCCCGCAAGGGATCAATTCGCATGTTTGGGCTGTGTGATCCATAGGGTTCATGGATTACGTTCGAGACAACCGAAATATCTTCAGCTAGTTTAGGCAATTTTTTCTGGTGTACGGCATTACTATGCTCAGTTTTCGACTGAGCCGGCCTTAAAGAGCATAGAAGACATGATTTTTTAGCTTCACCTGCTGGTGGAGCCACTCGGTTGCGCTTGAATTCATACGCACTCATGCACCGAGGAATTTGCTTTATGCCAATCGAGCGCGACCTACCGGATGACGTTAGAAACGAAAAAGCTCAAAAAGAAACGGAAACACCATCGTTTGCTTCACGGGAGGAAACAGTAACTCGCGTCTCTGACACAAGCACAGCAAACAGATCGATTTCCGACATCTTCAAAGAATCGTACAACAGGATGCACCAGGATATTTATGCTGACCTGTACAAGCCACCAGTCCCTGGCACCTTGCCGGATTGGATGCGTGGCAAAAGCAATTTACCGGATTGGATGCAGAATCCTAATCTGTATCCAATCAAAATTGATCTAAAGCCTGGTGCTGATCCGAAGAAACCAGATGTCGATCCTAAAAAACCAGACGCGGAGCCTAAGAAAGCAGACGCGGATCCTAAAAAACCAGACGCCGACACAAAGAAACCTGATCCGAAGGACGATTTCAAACCAGGCGCACCTGATACAAACAAACCAGCGCAAGCTGAAAACAAAGAGAACAAACCCGACAAACCCGCTGAACCAGCACCGCCACCACGCGAAAAGGAGCAAGCACCAAAACCCGAAACGAACACAGAAGGCAAGGTTAGCAGAGACGGCAATCGCGTCCATGTAGATTATCCAGGCGGACAAAAAACACGCGACATTGTGCTTGACGGGCAAGGAAAAGCACAAGAAATTGTCACCAAAGACGGTACCGGCACCATGCACCTCGTGCGCAAGGATGATCGCTGGTACGCCCGAATTCAAGGCATGGAATTACAGATGCCCGGCAAGATAGAAGCAAATGATCGTGGCGAAGTGACCTTCGAAATGGAACAGGGGATCTTCCGCCGTGAGAAAGGAGACGGCACTACGGTACAGGAAAAGACAAATACCGATGGATCACGCATGTCGTTCTATCAGAATAATCAAGTTGAGAAGCTTACTCGCAAAGATGGTTCGAGCATTCAAGTTTCTCAAGACGGAAAAACAATGCTTGAAACGTTGCCCAACAGCAACAGAACGATTACATGGAATAAGAAGGATGACGGTGCCTGGCAAAGTGACGGGCAGCCGGCGCAAACACGCAAAAACTTCAAAGTCGAAGCAAACGGCACTACAAGCTGGGACGGACCTGAAGGTTTGAAATTCGTCGTGCGCGGAGATGGCGCAATGATGGTGCAGGGCGAAGGTCAAGCCAAGATCACGCTGGATGATCAAAACCGCATCAAGACTATCGATTATGGCAAGAAGACTCGCGAGTTCGAATATTTCGACAATAGCAGCGATATCAAGAAAACAACAATCAAGGATACAGAAAAAGGCAGCACAAATACATTCACTCGCGACAGCGCCAGTTCAAACCAATGGAAGGTTGATAATGGTCAGGTCTGGACAGGAGATATCAAAGTTGGTCCTGGAGGTGTCTACTCCTATAAGCCAAGCGGCAATGCCATAACCGACGCAGACAAAGACGGCAAATGGTACACGATGTGGCCGGACGGTAAGGTCACTCGCGATACCATCGGTGATGACGGCTCGCGCCTTTCCTACGAGAATGGGAAACTTGCGAAAGCTCTTGCTAAAGATGGCACCAGTGCCGATATCACCGATTCCAAAATCACAATCAATAATCTACGCACTGGTGAACGGACAAGCTGGACTAAGGAAGGTGATTCATGGAAATGCGATTCTCCAAGATTCCCAGGCGCTAAGAAGGACGTTTCCATCAACGAAAAATGCGAAGTTTCATTCACTGCTGAAGACGGAAGCCGCCACTTTGCCAGACCAGACGGCAAGGAAGTAATCACAAGAAAAGACGGAGTTCAACTCGAGTTGAACGAGCAGCAACAGATAGATCGCATCAGAAAAGGCGATTCTGTCAGAAGCATAGAACGAGACTCCAGCGGACAGATCAGCAGAGTAAGCGACAACACTAAAGGCACAGAACGCACAGTTGTTGAACGCAAGCCCGGAGATTCTATTAGCTCAATCGAACTGAGCAAAGATGGCGATCTCCTGATCAAACAAACAGACAAGAGCAGCACGCTTGAGAGAGCGAATTTCACAAGCGTTAGCCGCGATAAAGACGGTTCCCCTGTACAGGTTACGAATCAGCGCGGGGATACTCGCACGTTCAAATATTCGGGCGATGGTCCGACCAAACAACTGACAGAGATTCAGGAGACAAAGAAAACAGCAAAGGGAGATCTAACTGAAACCTGGACAAGAAAACCGGGCACGGATGATTTTGCCAGCATCGCTAAGAATGGAAAAGAAAAGGTTCACCCTGGAGTAAAACTTGCCGCTGACGGAAGCGGCGATTACACGTACAAAACGAAAGAAGGCAAAGATGTCGTGGCAAGGCTTGGCTCCGACGGAGGCGGCGACTCCGCACTTTCGGAATCAGTGGAAGAAGCACGCGAAAACTTGCTCGATGAGATGCGCGACAAATTGCCCGAGGCAAACTTCAAGCGCATGCAAGAAATGATGCAGAATTTTGAAAAACGCATGGGCGACCGAGCCTATTTGCGCAAACTCGCAGGAGTAAAGGGCGCCGATGCCATCGATGACGAGGTACAAAAAGATGTGCAGGGTACCTACGATAACTTGCGGCAGATGGTTTCACAAGGAGACGGCGACACGTTCTTCGACCAGAAGACACGCGTGAAACTGGCCGAAAACTTCATGTTCCATGCCATGGAACCAACAACGATCGATCAAGGACCAGCCTCCAATGACGATTCGAACGGCCACGGCACTTGCTGGATTTCATCCGGTCAAATTTGGGGAATGACTCAGCATCCGGGAGCAATGGCTGATTACCTGAAGCAAGTGTCTTTGAAGGGACAGTTCACCAGCAAAAACAGTGGACAAGGTGACGCAACACAAAAAACTTATACGTTCTCTCCACAGCTACTTAGCTTTAATGGCAACAAACAAGAAAGCAAATGGACAATCGAAACCGCCACACAACAATGGCGAGACGAACCAGGCATGCGCCGGCAAATTGATGGAGACCGCAGCCCGGTAAGCAAAATATTCGATTACACCCTGCCGGTTCTTTCAGGATCTCGCCGCGAGTTCGATGTCGACGGTGGCCTATTCGAAACAGCTAATCTTGTGGGTCAAGGACACACACGCGGAACACAAGACATCCTCTACATGGTGACGGGCGATGCTCCGTGTGACAAAGGCGAGGCAGGCTACAGCCCCGGCCACTTGCTCGATAATAATTTCAACAAGAGCATGGCAGAGAAAGGCACAGTGCTCAATTACGCTCCTGGGCATTTGCGTTCCATGACGGTTCGAAAAGTCGATGATAAATGGTACCTCCTTCAGGACGACCAGCACGGTGAGCTCGAAGATAAGGTACTTGCCCAGATAACGGACATCGAACGCTGGGCCAAAGGTGACAAGAGTGTCGAACGCCCGGTCAACATTTCGGCAATGGAGCTCCTGCACAAGAAGAAATATGTGGGAAGCGGTGACAGCGATGCGATCGGCAACGTGACACCTCGACGCCCCGCAAGTACCCCGAGCGATTCGAACCCAGCTCCGAATCCGCGCCCGAGGCAAGTCCGCTACAACAACGGCTACTATTCGCTTCCACCCGTGGAAATTTACCGCTAAACTTGAGGACTAAAGAATGAGCACAATTATGGAAGCAAAACTTAGCGAAGATGCCATACAAGGCATCATCGACTTCCTCGAGAAACAGGCAGCCCACCGCGTTGCCAACACTCGTGGAGTTGAAAGCATGGGCAGAGCAGCTCTTGATTCCTTCAAAAATAACTATGCTGAAGGCGGGCTAGAAGCCGTGGACGCACTTATAACATTGCTTAACAAAGAGCTAATCGCTCGCGGTTCTCTTGAAGGACTTCGTGAAGGCTGCGCTCTGGAGGAATCCAGAGCAGGCACTTACCTTCATATCGTCTTCGTAAACCTGAGTACGGACAAAGTTTTGGCCCGAGAAACGATAGTCTTGAGTCATGGAAACCCAAGTCCTGCGCCAGATTAGAGCGACGACTCCAGTCTAAGCCCGCAAAAACCCGGCTATTGCCTGAGAGCAGCCCCCCTTCCAATCGACTTGTTGGACAAATTTGTGGGAATAATATAGAAGCGTTTTCCGTAAGGACATTTTCTATGGACAAGAAACAACTCCAGTTAGTCTGGTGGTTATGCATGTGGCCCTCGTTTGTAGCAACTTCCATGTTTTATTACGAGTGGACCTTGCATTCGGCTGAAACCATACTTTTAATTTTTGCGCTCGTGTGTCTCGTGATGGGCGTTGTGTTTGGCACTATGATTGTCCGGTCAACCGGCGGGACAGAAGAGAAGTCAAAGAAGAACAAGGAAAACGAAAGCAAGAATTCGCCAACTGAGACCAACGGCCCCGCAACTCAAACAGTGCCAGTAGAAGTCCATCTTAAAGTCAGGGTTGAACAAGAACACAGCGCTTCAACTGAACTTCCTGCATCAAAGGTCGAGCTGACGGACCAACTAACAATAAGTACCAGTCCCAAATCTGAACAATCCGAATACGAGCCTCAACTAGCAACGGTAATTCCACTCCCAGAGCAAGAAGTTCAAGTTGTTGATGAAGTTCCAGCGGTTAATTCAGATCTGAGCAAACTGTTCGGTCAGCTCAGTGATATTGCCGTTGCCGGTGCTAGCCACAAGGAGGAGCATGCTTGCCCCTCAGACAGGTGGACGGTACCAGCCAAGCAAGAGTCAGTTCCCGCAGCATCCCAGGATAACAGAACTGTTGAACAACTATTGAATAGTGCCGATGCCTTAATAGCACAAGGAAACTATGATGATGCAATCAAGCTTTATGATCATGTGGTGAAGGTTGACGCCAATAATTTCGACGCATGGTTCCTCAAGGCAGTTGCATTGCGCAAAAAGCAACGCTCTCAGGATTCCATCTACTGCATCAATTTTGCTCTTTCAATCAAACGCACAAGTGTCGTAGCCATGGTCGAAAAAGGAGAATGCTTGTTGCAACTGGATCGAGCAGATCAGGCAATTATTTGGTTCGACAAGGCTCTCAGCCAGGACAAGATTGCAATAGCACCATGGATAGGAAAAGCACGCTGCCTGGTCAAAATGGGAGAGATTAATAGCGCGATTGCATGCTATGACAAAGTTCTCTCCCTGCAGCCAGATCACACAGAAGCTATTGCAGCAAGAGCAGAGCTTTCTGACAAGGCACCTGGCGGAAAAAAGTCTAAAGCAGTCAGCTAATTTAGTCGACTGCTTTTTATATCCTAGACAAGATGAAAACATTGGGCGAGCTCAAGAGTCGCCCTTTCCCTTTCTCTATGGAGCTATCGTCACTTTTAGTATGCAGATCGTGAAAGACAGGTTCGTCCCTGCAATCACTCCTTCATCTCACCAAGGCTGAAGGAATCTGCCGAGAAAGGTTTTTCGCTGCTGTTGCTCCAGCTGTTAGCCGTTCCATAATATGCGCCTTCAAGTCCGCCTTTGAATACAGCGAACGGGAGAATTACCAGCGCAGAGGCGCCTCTGAGCGCGGGATTATCGCTCTTACCTGAGAGATCTCCACTCATTACGCTTGTGTTTTCGCAAGTTTTGCGAACAATCGCGATAGGTGTTCCGACAACGGCTCCGGTTGCAAATGCCAGCAAACGCACTGGTATCATCGCAACACCTTTTGCCGAGTCATCAGCTTGCGCCGGCAATAAACCTGCAGAAGCAAGACCGGCTGCTAGTAATAGAGATGCTAGTTTCCTGGACATTCGGATTCCCCCAAACAAAATTTGATTTTGCAATTATCCAGTAATGACATCTGATTTAAATACCATCCATCTTGTTAGCAGCAAGCTCAGGAAGGTGAAGCTAGAAGCAACGAACTTGCAGTTTCTAATTTCACTGGTTGCGCCTCACAGGCGCTACTTAAGAATGGATCCGCAGTTTCCATTTGCGCACATTTGAGTAAATAGAAAGCGATAAATAGAACGCAATCAATCTCATAACAACATATATGTATATCGATCACACATGCAATAAATACGAGCAGATTGTCGAAAAGCCGTAGTAGACAGTATCTTCGTGTCCGATATGGGAATTAAAAATACGCAAGAATGAGATCAATGCAGAATTTTTTTTCGCGCGAAACGCACACAGCATGTACGCGCGATCCTCTTATTAAGCGCCTCTCATGGCAGTGTTAATCTAGCTTAACAGCATGCGCACAGTTTGGATCACGCACTTATACTTGGCTTTAGGCGTTGCCAAGGAAAGCAAAAATGCGACAAGTGCAGGGGTTGCAAAGTAAAAGATTACAGAACTATTTAGAAACCCCTTCGTTTCACTTCTCGCACATATTATCGTGCTACAGGGTTGAAGTTTAGAAAACAGATTCACATTCCCTCGAGAAAGCCACTCCAATCGGATCTATTAGAAAGATCACCAAGTAATTAACTAAAGGCTTGTCCGAAAAGAATCTGATATTCGCAAATTTCATAACGGGGCAATATAAGCACCGCCGCAGAAGCCACATTGGAGTTGGCCCAGTTTATTTACAGAGGGAACATAATGGCAAAAGCTAGAGCTACCGATACGGACAAAGGAATGAATGCGATTCTCGTCGAAGACGAAAACATCGCAAAGAGAAACGAGCTGGAAGAACTCGATCTTCTCGATGAATCCGACAGTTTCACCATCATTGATGATGAACAGGACGATCTCGACGATGACGATGAACCGGTCGAACTTCCTTCAAGCCGTGAAATAGCAACTGAAGATTCAGTGCGTCTCTATCTCCGAGAAATAGGTCGCATTCAACTTCTGAAACCAGACGAAGAAATTGAACTTGCCCGCAAGATTCTGCAAGGCGACATGATGGCAAAGAGAAAGTTGGTACAAGCCAACTTGAGATTGGTCGTCTCGATTGCAAAGAAATACATTGGACGCGGCTTATCTTTCCTCGATCTTATTCAAGAAGGAAACCTGGGTCTCATTCGCGCAGCAGAAAAGTTTGACCACGAGCGCGGCTACAAATTCTCGACTTATGCAACATGGTGGATTCGCCAGGCAATCACACGCGCATTGGCTGACAAATCGAGAACAATCCGCGTTCCTGTGCACATGGTTGAAACCATCAACAAGCTGAAGAAAGTTACACGTCAGCTGGCACAAGAATTGAACCGCAAACCGACAGAGCAAGAACTCGCCAAAGCAATGGGCGTTTCTCTCGTCAAACTGCACGAAATCATCAAAGCAGCAAAAGAACCGATTTCGCTTGAAACACCAATCGGCAAAGAAGAAGATTCACGCCTCGGTGATTTCATCGAAGACAGCGAAGCCGAGCGTCCTGAAACAACCGTCACTCACGAGTTGCTCAGACAAGACCTCGCCCGCATGCTCAACGAACTCACACCACGTGAGCGCGATGTGCTGCGCCTGCGCTTCGGTCTGGATGATGGTCGTCAGCGCACACTCGAAGAAGTCGGACAACTCTTCGCCGTAACACGCGAACGCGTCCGCCAGATTGAGTTCAAGGCACTGAGAAAACTGCGTCAACCAGGCAGATCGTCCAGACTGAGAGAATATCTCTAAAAATCTGGCAGCGTTCTTGCCAACGCCAGTTATAATAATCGGATATCTATTAGGGCTGTCCGGTGAATGGGGGTAAATTGAGGATATGACTTTCTCTGAGGACCCGAGTTCACCGGCAGCTCCATTTTCTGGCGATGGCAGCGGAAAGATTTTCGATTTGCCCGACATGGTGGCAAACTCACCTGAAACCGCCGAGCGCGTTGTCGATACACAATCGGGCTTTCTGGTCGTTCTAAAAAAATTGGGCGACAGGCTCGCCTTATCGGTGAAGCGCCGGGTCGGCACTCCACCAAGCAGCTCGGTATACCTCACACCAGACGAGTGTGCCAGGTTATCAAGAATTTTATCCAGCAGTTTTTCAACCGCTGACGATCTCACTGCTGAAATCGCCGTGCGCACGAAGCGCAAACGGAGCGCCTCGAAACTATTCGGCGAGCGGGATGATGAAGATGCGGTGGAGCAAAGCGAGAAGGACCTGCAGGTTCCGGCTCAATCCTTAAGCAGCGTTCATGTTCCGATGAAGCTAATGCTCGGATCCGTCTTGCGTGCGTTTATGGTTCCGATTTTAGGAATCGCACTCAGCGTATTTGCAATTGGCATCGGAGCCGGAGTTAGCGGCATGAAATTATTTGGAAATAGTCATGCACCAGCAGCGGTACCGGCTCTGAGTGATCCGCTTGAAACGGGCAAAGTAGATAAGTTCGTCAGAACCTTCGTAGCAGAAATGCTCGATTTCTCCGCTACCAGCTACCGCTTTTCGCAAGTGCACGCCATGGCTAGCATGGCTCCAGATTTGCTAGAGCGTTATTGGCAAGAAACGAAATTTCCTTTAAGCAAGAGACAGTTGTCGGCATTGCCTCAGGGCAGCACAGTACAAATTGCCGAACTGAAGCAAGAGAGAGTTGACGCGAATACAGTCTCGGTTGAACTCAAAGCAATGCTGGGCAATCCCACAACGCCTCAGGCTTCCACGCCGGTAAATCTTCGATTGAAACTGGGTGTTGATCCTGAGAAGAATATTGTCGTGATCGATCAACAAGATATTTCTTCTTCAAGCAAGTAAGCGGACATGTCAACCGGTTTGCACATAGGGCACGGCCTGTCAGATGGCTGCTAGTCCTCGGGGCACACCCATTCAACCCCCACTCGAAGCGCTTCACACGATCGAAGCGCTTCGCACGAGCCCCCATTCAGCGCATTCACAAGTCCTTTCTATCGCCGAGCGTATCAAGGAAGCCGGCGTTTATCACCGTTTTGCCACTCAAACAGTCCCCGAAACCCTTGCAGCACAAGTTAAATCGGACCTCCCTTTACTGCGTTCACAAGTGCTCAAAAACGGTATTTTGCGCTCAGAAAGGAAGCAGCAAAACAAGAAATTTAAGCACTTAGTGAGCGCAAACCACTCCTTGTGAACGCAGAAAGGAATCAAGCCCAAAACGCGGAAAGGAATTAAGCCCTGAGCGCAGAAAGGAATCAAGCCCTGAGCGCAGAAAGGAATCAAGCCCTGAGCGCAGAAAGGAATCAAGCCCTGAGCGCAGAAAAAAGAAAATCGCCTGCCCTTGCCGGACAAGCGATTTCTGGCACCCCGGAACAAACCCTAAGCACGAACCAGACATGGCCTGGTCATTCGTTTCCTTGCGTGTTGTTCTTTATGCTTGCAAGTTTACTCACGTAATTGAAAACTATCAGGAATGTTGCGTGAAAGTCTTGTGTATAAACGCGGCGTTCCACATACAACAGGCGTTTCGAGCGCGTTACAAACAGAGAAACATTGGCAATCTTGCAACAAATCAGACTGCTGTATACGCGCTTATTGCAATGAAAGAGAAGAATCGCAGTTCAAAGCTGGGAGTTTTTGCACTCGCTTTCTTTCATTAGCTCAGAGATAATTACAAACAGGTCCCGCATCATATTGGAGAGTTTCCTATGGCTAAAGTCACGGGTATTGGTGGTGTGTTTTTCAAATCAACCGGCGACAATGTTGCTCTGAGGAACTGGTATGAAAAGAATTTGGGAATGGTCATAAACGAATGGGGCTGCACCATACTCGAATGGGAAGAGGACAAGCACGACGATAACGGCTGCACTGTCTGGCATGCCCACGAAAAGGACAGTCAATGGTTTGCACCAAGCAAATCATCGTTCATGATCAACTACCGCATCGACAACATGGACGAAATGATCAAGCAACTGAAAGCCAACGGTGTGGAAATCCAACAGGGTCCCGAAGAACACGATCAGGGCAAGTTCCTCTGGATAATGGATCCAGACGGCAATAAAGTCGAACTCTGGGAGCCAAAACCTCAGGGACAAAACGCCAAAGAAAAGAAAGCAGAAGTGGCTGCTAAATAAGCCTTCGTTTCTAAGACTAAACAGCAAAAATCCAGGCAAGTACGCTGGCAATTAAGATGCCTGCGGAATCGATGAATACGTCGGAAACCAGTGAGCTTCGTCCAGGAACGAAAGATTGGTGCCACTCGTCTGAGCAAGCATAAAGAACAGAGAACAAAATCGGCAGCGTGCATTTGCTGAAAAATCGCTGCAGCTTGGACGTTTCCACCTCTGCTGGTGCGCCGTCGTCCTCCATGCATGAAAGACGAAACCAGAGTGATAAGAAGAATAAGACAGCGTACTCGGTAACATGAGCACTTTTGCGAACGAAATAGTTGAAGCTGCCGAACAGGTCCTCGGATATTTTGTTCGAGTTCGGCTGATCCGAAAAATAATAGATTCCGCCCATCCAGATAAGAAGGCAAAGTCCGCTTGTTAGACGTGATTTCATTTTATCCACTACTAATTCTTACCCCTGCCAGCGCGGCTTTTTGGTTTGTGCGGTTTCACAATTTTCACAGAGATATGCGGATGTTCTTTGATGAAAAAACGCCATTGCTTTTCTTGCGCCACTGAAATTCCGACGCGAATTGATTTTCCAATGTCGCGCTTAGGAATTTTGCGCCCTTCAACTATCCATAAAGGTCCGTCAGCGTCCCTCAAGTCGATCCCGTTGAGCGAGCGATCTATGTCAAGTGTTTTGCAGAGCTTGCCAGGTCCTTCGCCGCCTTTAATGGCAACAGCGCGAATAAGGACAGCGCCAGGTTTACCGTGGATCTCTGTGACTACATTCAGGCAGTTGTACATTCCATATATAAAGTAGACATACGATCGCCCAGCTGGGCCAAACATGACCTCACATCGCTTGGTGATTCCCCGTGAAGCGTGACAGGCCGGATCATTTTCGGTGTAGGCTTCGACCTCAACAATCTCGGCACAGATAATGCCTTCGGGCAAGCGGCGGCAAACGACCGTACCCAAAAGATCAGGCGCCACCTGCAAGGTGCCACGCGAATAAAATTCTTCCGGCAAAGTTTTTTTGAAATCGACTTCCATTGGGCAATTGCACTGAGGACCTGGCCAAAAGATCATATCTCAAAATCGCATGTTCAGCATATAGCAGAAAGCAGATCGTTCAAACGCCTCATGCATATGCAATTTGAGCAGTTCTGGCGGACTGGACATAAAGAATCGAAAGCACCATAATATTTCTGATTTGATACCACGAGGTTTAAGAGATGCAAGCTAAGCCGCAAACGAACACAAGTGATTTGAGTCTGGATGGGCTTGAGGGCTTGCTTGATTCGTCGGATAGCCAAGAGGGCAGCACCACCAATGGTGCTATCGAAGATGTGCAAGACTGGACAGTCGAAGAAACTTCGCGCGCACTCGGGCTCACTCGCGGAGCAATTATTCGCAGGCTGGAAGATGGGATTTTGCCCGGATACAAAGTGAAGCGATCCTATGGCTGGGTCTGGCGGGTTAAACCTATCTGGTTGGGTGAACAGAGAAAAGCGACTCGTTTGATGCGGGAAGAACTGCGCCGCGATGATCCTGAAAGCGAGCAAGAGGAAACGGCGCAGTCGCAAACTGCAGAGAAAACGAATACAAGCAGCCCGGTCGAAGAAGTAAAAGATCAAGTGCAAGAAATCGTCGAAGTGCTTGATGCAAGTGAGGATGAATTTCTTGCTCCTGCAACTGCAACAAGCGTGAGAGAAGTTATTCAGTTGAAGACGAAGTTGGAAATGACTGAATATCAGTTTCAAGATACAGTTGCAAAACTGGAGACGGCAAATTATCGGATTGGTTATCTCGAAGCAAGGCTGGAAGCCAGTCAGGAGCAGTTGAAGATGCTTACTGATTCCAGGCGCGCGGAACCATGGTGGCAGCGCTGGAGACAGTGGTTCACCTCCTCGTCGCAATAGCACCAGAAACTCTAATTAGTCGTGTGGGTGGCTGCGGCAATTTGGGTTGAACCCTAACGCTGTTTCTGAAAAATCGAAACCGTTGCGTAGAAGCCATTCCCTGAGCGGTTGATCCACCTGACACAACACGGAACCATCCTCGCATACTTGAAGTGAGCGATGCCAGTTCCCTAGATTATGCGACAACTTACAAAACTCTATTGCCCCTCGCGGTTTGACAAGAAAAACCTGCTCGGCTTTAGATTTGACCAGTATACTTCGAGCACTCGAATCATAAATGAGAGCGCCATCCTCGAGAATCGTCCCACGTTCGAGAGAAAGAACGATATCTGTCCCCGAAAGGGTGGCACAGCGCCGGCGTGATTTGCAGCGCTCATCGAAGCTGAGTTCCAGATACTCTATTGGTCCGCTGGGCTGCTGCTTTGTGGGCAAGTTGGTGATTACAATTTCCATTTTTTTCCTTTGAAAATCAGAATAAGAAATAACGCTGGGCCATAGGAAGTACGCTGGAAGGCTCGCAACGAAGTACCTGTCCATCAGCACTAACTTCGTAGGTCTCAGGGTTTACATCAATTTTCGGCATTGTCTCGTTTAACTTCATATCCTTCTTTGAGATATTTCGGCAGTTTCTCACGGGCAAGACCTTTTTGTTCAGCCTGAGTTTTTCAGGAACTCCATTGTTAATTCCCGCCTGCGACATGAATAGAAGGCTTGTAGAGTGAACCGCCCCGCCGTATGCGGCAAACATCGGTCTGGGCAGTACAGGCTGCGGTGTCGGGATTGAGGCGTTGGCGTCTCCCATGAGCGCGTAAGCAATCATTCCGCCCTTCAAAACAAGCGAAGGCTTGACACCGAAAAACTGAGGCGTCCACAAAACAAGATCCGCATATTTGCCGACCTCGATAGAGCCAACTATGTCCCCGATACCATGGGTGATGGCTGGGTTAATTGTATATTTGGCGACATAACGCTTAGCTCGCACATTGTCGTTTCTCTCAGAGTCTTCCTTCAACGCCCCGCGTTGCTTTTTCATCTTGTCGGCAGTCTGCCAGCAGCGCATGATGACTTCCCCGATGCGGCCCATGGCTTGCGAGTCTGAGCTGAACATCGAGATTGTTCCGAGGTCATGAAGAATGTCTTCAGCGGCAATTGTTTGCGCCCGTATGCGTGATTCAGCGAAAGCGATATCTTCGGGAACTTGCGAACTCAGATGGTGGCAAACCATCAGCATATCCAGATGCTCTTCAATCGTGTTGACGGTAAAAGGGCGAGTTGGATTGGTTGAACTCGGCAGAACATTAGGTAAGGCTGCTATTTTGATGATATCTGGAGCATGCCCACCGCCAGCACCTTCAGTGTGGAACGTATGCACAACTCTTCCCGCGATGGCTGCAATAGTATCTTCGACAAACCCTGCTTCATTTAGAGTGTCAGTGTGAAGAGCAGCTTGCACGTCATAGCGATCGCACGTATTCAGGCAAGCATCAATAACTGCAGGTGTCGTTCCCCAGTCTTCGTGCATTTTCAAACCGCAGGCGCCTGCCTCAATTTGCTCATCGAGTGATGGGCATAAACTGTTATTGCCTTTGCCGAAAAATCCAAAATTCATCGGGAAGGCGTCAGCAGCTTCGTACATTCGCTCAAGGAACCAGGCACCCGGAGTGCAAGTCGTGGCATTAGTGCCTGCAGCGGGTCCAGTTCCACCGCCCAGCATAGTAGTTAGACCAGAGGACAGTGCTGTTTCCACCTGCTGTGGACAAATAAAATGCACATGCGTGTCGATGCCGCCCGCGGTCAGAATCATATTTTCACCAGCAATGACTTCTGTTGATGCTCCAACCGTCATGCCCGGAGTAATGGCGTCCTGCGTGCCAGGGTTTCCGGCTTTGCCAATTCCGGCAATCTTGCCATCTTTGATTCCTACGTCTGCTTTGACGATACCCCACCAATCGAGAATGAGCGCATTGCTAATTAGCAAATCGAGCGCCGTGGAACGGATTGCCTCAGGGTCTTGAGTCATTCCATCCCGAATTGTTTTGCCACCGCCAAACTTCAGTTCTTCCCCGTACTGCGTGAAATCTTTTTCGACCTCGATAATCAACTCAGTATCCGCCAGACGAACGCGGTCTCCTGTTGTTGGACCATACATTGCAGCGTATTTTGAACGAGGTATTCGCAGTGACATTTCCTATTCCTCTATGATTGGCAGAGTCTCGAATAAAGCTGCTCGTGTTTGACGGAAGCGAACTCGGCCAGCGGCGCAAAACCACCCAGCTCCTCAAGCTCCAGGCTAAGATACGAAGACAGTTCCCTTGAAATCTCTGCACGCAAACTGGCAATTATTCGTTGTCCTTCAGTGTGTCCAAGTGGTATCAAACGTACACAGGCAGACACCAGTGAAAAAATGCTCGACTGTACATAGGCTGCTGCAGCAAATTCAAGCTCTGCATCAAGGCAAGCAGAGAGCCAGCCAAAGAGAGCACAATGATGCAATTCCATTTCAGGCAAGTCGAGATTAATGCTTAGTTTCCCAGCAAGCTCATTCAAGCGTTTTCCCAGCGAAAGAGAAGCTTGCAAGGTTTCCGGCGTCCAGCGCATGGCAGTCAATCGCTCGTTTAACCGTTTGAACAAATCAAGGTCAGCGCATTTTTGAGCACGAAATCCAAGCGAGGCCGCAGCAGCTTCCGTGGGAAGAATTTGTGCACGCAGGAAAGCCTTGAGACTGCGCTCAACGGTGAAGGCATCATTCAATTCACCTTCTTGCACCAGAGTTTCAAAACCAAACGAATGTGAGTAAGCTCCAATCGGCAGCGCCGAATCAGAGATTTGCAGCAAGCTAAGAAAGGAATTTAGCTTCACTTCAATTTACCTTGCACCAGTCCGTTGAAACCAAATACGGTGCGCTTGCCGGCAATAGGAATTAACTCAACTTCGTGCGTCTGCCCCGGTTCGAAGCGCACTGCGGTACCTGCTGGTATATTGAGCCTCATCCCATAAGAATCATCTCGACTAAATTTCAGCGCTTTGTTTACTTCGAAAAAATGAAAATGCGAGCCCACTTGCACAGGTCGGTCACCGCTGTTGCTTACTTTCATTTTTATCGAATTAGAATTTGCATTGGCAATAATGTCGTCATCCAATAAGAAATATTCACCTGGCTTCATCGGAGAATCCTCATCTGATTGGGTGATGCAAGGTAACCAGCTTGGTACCGTCAGGAAACGTCGCTTCGACTTGAATCTCTTCAACCATATCCGCAATGCCATCCATAACGTCAGCTCTTGTCAAAATCGTCAAGCATTCGCTCATCAAATCGGCTACGGTTTTTCCATCCCGGGCACCTTCCAAAACAGCAAAACTGAGAAGAGCTACAGCCTCGGGATAGTTTAACTTCAAGCCTCTTGCCCGGCGGCGTTCAGCCAATTGAGCCGCCAAAAAGATCATGAGTTTTTCTTGCTCGTGATGAGTTAATTGCATAAAATCATTTCCTGTTTTGCCGATATTCTAAACTATTGTTTTGATACAACGGCAAATTAAAGAAGAGCTTGACTATGAGCAGACAAAAAACAATCAGAATAGGGATTGGCGGTCCCGTCGGTAGTGGAAAGACAGCCCTGGTAGATTCTCTTTGCAGGAAAATGTCAGGGGAATATTCACTTGCTGTTGTAACAAATGACATTTATACCAAGGAAGATGCCGAATTCCTTGTCAGACGCGGGGCGCTTCCGCAAGAGCGAATTGTCGGTGTGGAGACCGGTGGCTGCCCACATACTGCTATCAGAGAAGATGCCTCTATGAATGTTGATGCGCTTCAAAAGCTGGAAAAGCAGTTCAACCCCGATTTAATTTTCTTGGAATCAGGCGGTGACAATCTGGCTGCAACATTCAGCCCTGAACTGGTCGACTCATTCATTTATGTAATTGATGTGGCCGAGGGTGACAAAATTCCTCGGAAGGGAGGACCAGCAATCACAAAATCCGATTTGCTTGTAATCAATAAGATCGATCTTGCACCCTATGTTGGCGCTGACCTTGAGGTGATGGAGCGCGACTCGAAAAAAATGCGTGGCGATCGGCCGTTCTTATTTACTGATATACGCCATGGCACAAACGTAGACATGATTGTTCAATGGATAAAGCAACATGCACTCTTCGAGGGCAGTACCGGTGCCTAACATTGGAAAGGCTGAACTAACAGTCACCAATTATGGTGCCAGATCGATCGTGAGCAAACAGTACGGCAAAGCACCGCTTCAAGTGCATACACCGCTCTACCTGGGCGGAAGCAGCTATCCGACTATGTTTCTGCGAACGCCTTCGTCCGGTTTGCTCGATGGTGACGAACACCAGCTCACCGTGGAGCTAAAAGAAAACAGCCGGCTGGAATTGCAAACTCAAGCAGCCACTCTGGTATATCCGGGGAAATCCAAACAGACAATACATGTGCACTGCGCGGATGGAACAGCGTTTAAGTTTTTGCCACATCCGCTAATACTGGCTAAAGGTGCGGTTTTCGAGCAGGAGATCGTCATCAATTTGAGTGCTAACTGCAGAATCCTTTTTGCCGACCACTGGTCTGCAGGTCGAATTGCCATGGCGGAATACTTCCAGTTCGAGGCATTTCGAAATCATGTATCCATATTTCAGAATGGAAAACTAGTGTATTGCGAAAACTGGTGCTTAGAGCCTGCAAAGCTTCAATTTCGAGACCCTTTAATCTGTAAAGACTTCACTCATTTCAGAACTGTCTACAGTCGAGACGAGGAATTAATTCTGGATGAACTATCTTCTGTAGATTGCGTTTCCTGGCAGATGAAAAAGGATCGGCTGAGCATAATCAGGCAGCTTTACCGGCAGCAATAATCACTTCGCTGCATGCAGTGGCATATTATAGAGCTCAACTAAACGTTCATGCAGATTGAGATTTGCATCCAGCTTCGTCAGTTCAAATTTTAGCTCAAGTTTAAGTGTTTCGGTGGCTCGGCCGGCTTCCGCTTTGGTATCAAGACGAAACTGTCGTGGTACATGTCACTGTCATCGTTGGGTGGACGATGCTTTTTGGTCATTATGTCGATATCGCCGAAGTCTTCGCCGTCCCATGAAGGATGCTGCTTGACGTAATCAGGATAGTGATAACGCCCGACAATATAGCCTTCTTTCAAGTTTTTGTAACCGAGTTTTGCCAGTGGGACGACGTCAAACAAACCGGTTTCGGCCAGGTCCTTCGCAAGTTGAACGCCACTGCGCCAGCCATTGATGTCCTTGTTGATGCTTTTATCGACAGTACCACCGTCGATGTGCCACATAGGCAGTTCATTAAAAGCCAAACGCGCACCAGCAGCGCATTGACCTCTAGCACGATATTCCGCAGCTTTCACATCAATTGCTGCAGCTGCAATGTCTTTGAGAAATAGGTCCGGATCAATTTTGCTGGGATGCGTCTCACCGGGTCTGCCATGAGCTTCGAACTGCACTGCAGCCGGCGGATCAGATTCATTCCAATTAATCTTCAGTTTATCGATAATGCGATTTCTTGATGCTTCATCGGTAATTCTGCTCAGCACTTGAATTACATTTTTTTCGTTCAACAATGATTCGCCAACGCGAATATCTTGTCCCGGATAGTCTTGACGGAACTGATCGCCCATCGCCTTTGTCAGTGCCTTCACATCGTTACTGTTGGCATCGGCACCAAGCAAACGTGTGGCAACGTGATGTGGTCCCTCTCCTATTTTGACCAGTCCATCTTTCGCCATTTGATAATTGGGATGCAAATTGCTTCCTTCACCCCATGGCACAACTCTGTCGTCCAGTTTTCCAGACTGAGCCGTAGCCACTATCTGCAGTGGCGGCAATACAAAATCGGCCTTTTTGACTCTCGCCGGTTCAACAATGTCGGGACTGTTGTTTGCTGGATCTTGCGCCTTGAAAGCCGCGCGATCGTTTGAAGCAACACAAAGCTGCAACTTGTCTGAGCACTCTGCTTGCTCAGGGGACTTGCCAGCCACCTTTTCTTGCTTCTCGTTCACTACGTCAATCAATCCAGCCATAACACCATCCAGTCTTTTTACTTTAGCTTGAGCCTTGTTTCAATGGGCGCCCGTGAGGCGCCCCTACCATATGTATCCCATTCCTGATGTAACCCGTTCCTGATGTAACCCGTTCCTGGTGTAACCCGTTCCTTATGTATCACGTTCCTGATGTATCACGTTCCTGAAGTATCACGTTCCTGATGTATCCCATTCCTGATGTATCCAGTTGCAGATCTAACCCGTTTCTGGCGAATCAATCCGACGCCAGCAACGCAACAGAAACAGCTATTTCAAAAATTCCGCATCCACTATGTGGTGAAGGCAGACCCAAAACGCAGATACACGCACGGCGTGCACAACCAGTTTATGAAACATTTCTCAGCCACCCTGAATAACCCCGTACTACAGGTGATGCTACTTGCTATTAAGTGGATGTCAAGTTGCGTTTTCTTCAGGTTTCAAAGAGAAGCTTAGGCCTAGAGGTTCTGTTGCGCCCAGAGTGCCGCCTGCGTGCGATCTCGAACATTCAGCAAGGAAAGAATCTTCGTAATGTGATTCTTCACAGTTCCTTCGGTTATGTACAAAGTCTGGGCGATTTCCTTGTTGCTCTTCCCCTGACCGAGCAAGCGCAAAATCTCCAGTTCTCTTCCGGTAAACATCGACTGCGCATCTTCTTTTGACTGAGTCGTCGCTTGCGCGCTCAATCGAGAAAATAACTTAGGTGCAATGGTTGGTCCAAGTTGAGTAAATCCGCTTTGCACAGATCGAATTGCTGCAGCCAGCTGCTCAGTCGGAGCATCCTTCAACAAGTAACCGGACGCACCAGCCTGCATTGCCTGCACAATGTATTCGTCTTCATCAAAAGTGGTCAGAACAAGAATTTTGATTGCCGGGTGCTTTTCGCGAATTGTTTTGGTTGCCGCCACCCCGTCCATTACCGGCATGCGAATGTCCATCAAGATTACATCCGGCGAAAGTGAATCGACTAGCGAAACAGCTTCCGCACCGTGCCCGGCATGCCCCACGATGTCGAAGTCTTCTTCCAGCGAAAGAAGTGATGCCAATCCCTGGCGAATTAGAGTTTGATCGTCAACTAGCAATAGCCGAATCATGTTGGAATGATCACCTGCAGACTTGTCCCCTCACCCGGTTGACTTTGAATCTCAACCGTTCCATGCATACTTTCTACCCGCTCTTGCATTCCCTTTATACCAAAGCCGGCAGATTTGCCTTCTGTGGCAAGACCTTTTCCATTATCCG
The DNA here is from genome assembly GCA_044358055.1 of Obscuribacteraceae bacterium (SeqCode). Taxonomy (GTDB): domain Bacteria; phylum Cyanobacteriota; class Vampirovibrionia; order Obscuribacterales; family Obscuribacteraceae; genus JAIEPM01. The sequence continues at coordinate 30,479 of JBIKOL010000043.1, read as the reverse complement.
ACACTCTAAGTTCAATTTTCTTACCGTCTTGAGTTAGCAAAACCTCGACCTTGCTTGCCTCTGCATGCTTCATTACATTGGTGAGGCACTCTTGAATTATACGGAACAGCTGATAAGCAACAGGTGAGGAAATTTCCCCAAACGTGATGTCGACATTCACCTCGAGCGCTTGGCTCTGCCGAATTTGCTTAGCCAGTGAATTCACAGCTTCCTTCAAATCAAAGTCTGGGTGTCTGATAGATTGTATTGCTGTGCGAACATCAGTCAATGATTGCCCGGCTAATTGCTTTGCGATCTCCAGAGCATCCGCTGCCCGCTTTTGATCCCTATCTGCAAATTTGCGCGCGACTTCTAATTGAATGTTGAGTGAAGTTAAAGTATGACCCAGGCTGTCGTGAATTTCCTGAGCAATACGTGTGCGTTCTAGCTCTGTAGCGAGATTTTCCACCTCGTTACTCAATCGTTCTGCTTCAAGCCGCGCCTTTTGTTCGGACACCAGTGTAAGTGTCACGATGCCGACAAGCACCATCATGGCAATTGCGCCGTAATTGTCCACAATGGAGAACATCAGCATAGTGAAAAATGAAAGCAACGAAAACGGCTCTCGTTGAATCCAATCATAGGTGTTCCAGAGCTGGAAGCAACTCTTGCCAAATTGCGTTAAAAGAGCAGCCATGAATATCATCCATTGACCAGAACGGTCCAGAATCAAACAGGCTTTTGCAACCGAAACCATGTAAATCGGAAACACAAATGCGTACCATCCGGTAACAGCACCACCTGTGATGAACACGATTTCGAGAAGCAGGAAACACATTCTGTCCCAGTAGGAGCTGCGTGTCGGATTGAAGAAGCTCAAAAGGAATACGATGAAGAGGAAAATGATGGAGGTTGTCCAGCTTGCTAAAGGCGTGACCTGCGCGGATCTGCGGCGTTGGTTTTCATTGAAAGCTCTATTCGCGTTTTGCTGTTCGACTGTGCTTTCCGCACTGGCAGTTTCTGTTGTTCTGCTTCCAGGCAATTGGATACTTTCGAGCCTGCGGTTTTGTTGCGCGAAATCCTGCGGAATCTCCGAGCGATAATCTGGTTTGGTCGGCGGTTCGTAAGTTAACGCCGCATACTCGCCCAGCGAGCACATAACTATCAAAATCCATTCGAAATACACGACCTTGCGCAAAAGGTCGGCATTAATGTACTCCATTTCCCGCTCGTCCTGGGCGGAAAGCTTCTTATTTGGAATGGACGGCCAGAATTTCATTTCAGACCCATTACCCCTGAATGACGCTGGTCACCCCCGAAAGTGACTGCAGCCGGATAGTTAATAAATACCCTTTGCCTTATTATGCAAATCATGGGTGGTCGCATTGGGCAGCATTTACTACTAATTGGGCAGCATTTACTACTAATTGAGCAGCATTTACTACTAAAAGAGGGAGCAACAATGATCGAGATGATCGAAGGTCATTATAAGACTATTCAGGCATGGGCGAAAAGCGCCAGCCTAAACCGGGAGAATTTCCTTAAGCATGAGGAAGCTGCGGCTGTGAGTTTCGGGGTCTATAAGGTCCGAATGGAAGGCAGCAATGTCTGGCAAATAATGGAACGGGCACCTCTGAGTGGCGTGCAAGAATGGCTGTATTTGAGTGGCGGTGTGCCTATCTTTTATTGGAACCGCAATAAAGATGGTTTGATGCTGATTTGATTCTTCAATTTTAGAATGTCACCGCTTTTGGTGGCAGAGCACAATTTTTACTATGGTGGAAAATGAAGGAGGCGGCACAGAAATTGTGTCGCCTTCTTTTCTTTGCGATCTGCGGAACGACAAGCGAGGCGAGATTATGAACTCGGCTCGACGAGATGTCGGATGACGCCGAGAGAAAGAGAGAGAGAGAGAGAGAGAGAGAGAGAGAGACACAAACCTGGCTTCGTTGCATTTTCAGTGAAGCGAAAAAGGACTCATTTGCATCAAAAACAGAAGAAGCGAAACGCTTTTCGCTCCAGTTCAGCAAAGAATTTGGCACGAAAAAGGCCTCAGATGAACTTGAATCGGGCGAAATGGAACGTTTTTCGACCCGGCAACAAATATGAGTAAGCCGGACGCGACTACGACGTGACTACGACGTGACTACGACGCGACTACGACGTGACTATGACGCGACTACGACGTGACTACATAGATCTTCATAAATACAGGTGCATCTTGCCTGCCTCTAATGCTAGTTTCAAATAATTGCGGAAAATAGAAGGGGCTGCAGCCGAATATATCTGGAGGCAATCTATGTGCGGCATTGTTGGTTATATGAACCTGAACGGCGAGAAGATCGGCGCCAACGAAAACTACCTGCCGGCAATGTGTCACAGCATTCATCACCGCGGTCCTGACGATGCCGGTGAGCTGGTTATCGGACCAGTTGCCATGGGAATGACCAGGCTGTCTATCATCGACTTGTCAACCGGACACCAGCCCATCAGCAACGAAGACGGCAAAATCTGGATTGTCTTCAACGGAGAAATCTACAATTACCATGATTTGCAAAAGCTGGTTGAAAGCAAAGGACACAAGCTCAAAACCCGCAGCGACACTGAAGTTATAGTCCACCTCTATGAAGAATACGGTATAGATTGCCTGCAACATCTCGAAGGCATGTTCGCATTTGCACTCTGGGACTCAGAGAAAGAAAGGCTGCTCATTGCCAGAGACAGAATGGGAGAGAAGCCGCTTCATTACGGCGTTTTTGACGGGCAGCTCATCTTTGGCTCCGAACTCAAAGGAATACTGGCACACCCACGCTCTCGCAAAGAACTCTGCGCCGAAGCGCTCCAGAAGTACCTTGCACTCGAATACGTGCCGGCTCCCCTGTCCATTTTTGACGGCATTCGCAAGTTGCTGCCGGCTCATTATCTGCTTGTCCAAGGCGGGCAGCTCCGCAGTGCATGCTACTGGACGCCAAAAGTTTCCAGAGAGAAATTGCCGGAGCAAGCAGCTGCTGATAAATTGATTGACTTACTCGGGGCATCCACGCGTCTGAGAATGATTGCAGACGTGCCTGTGGGCGTGTTTCTATCAGGTGGTATCGACTCCTCATCCATCGCCGCCCTTGCGTCCAAGCACATTTCCGGCAAAGTCAAAACATTCTCGATCGGTTTCGGCGATTCTTCGTTTGACGAATCCACCTACGCTGAGGCCGTGGCAAAGCACCTCGGCACAGAACACCATCTTGCCTGGTTCTCGCCTCAAGTGGCGCGAGCAACACTGGAAGAACTCTGGGACTTTCTTGATGAGCCGCTTGCCGATGCATCGGTTGTTCCAACATTCTTCCTTTCCAAAATGACGCGCGAACACGTTAAAGTCGCACTGGCAGGTGAAGGTGGGGATGAATTATTCGGCGGCTATCCGACCTATCAGGCTCATAAACTTGCCGGCGTCTGGCGTCGCGTTCCCAAAGCGCTACGCACCAACCTTATCGAGCCGGCTATTCGCAGTCTTCCAGTGTCCATGAACAACTTGAGTTTCGATTACAAAGCTAAAAAATTCATCGAATCAGCCAATCGCTCACCGGTTGATCGCCACCTGAACTGGATGGGCTCGCTTCCCCTTTCGGAGCAAGTTCAACTTGTAAAAAGCGACGTGCTTACATTGACCAGAGAAGAAGACATTCTGCCCGATGCACTTCGCTTGAATAAATCCGAATTGCCGGACGATGACGTGGTCTCGCAGATCATGAAAGTAGATATGATCACCTACCTGCCCGACGACTTGCTGGTTAAGTCTGACCGCTCGTCAATGGCTGCATCACTTGAAGTCCGCCTCCCCTTCCTTGCCTTTCCGCTGGTGGAATTTGCGCTCTCACAGCCAAGTTCTTATAAAGTGCATGGCATGACCACTAAGTACTTGCTCAAAAAGGCGGTGGCACCGTTACTTCCCGAAAGCATTCTGAAACGCCCGAAGAAAGGTTTCGGCATACCTGTTGCCAAATGGTTGCGCCAGGAGTTCAAACCTCTCGTCGATGAATTATTATCGGAAAGCTTCGTTAAACGCCAGGGCATTTTCGAATGGAACTATATCAAGCGTCTCCTGGAAGAGCACGAGGCCGAGCGTTTCGACCGCCGCAAGCAGCTCTGGACTCTGTTCCAGTTTCAATGGTGGTGGCGCAAGTTCATGCTTTAATCATTCGCATGCGTGCGAATGCACAGGGACTAGTACATCTTATTTGGAAGCGTAGCTTTGGAAGCGTAGCGCTGGGAGCGTAGCTTTGGAAGCTTAGCCCCGGGAGCGTAGCTTTGGAAGCTTAGCCCCGGGATCGCGGGCATCCTGCCCGCTTCTTGATCAGTCGATCAGCTCTGTCAAGCTGCGGAATAAAAGCGGGCGGGACGCCCGCGATCCCGGGGTCTCCGCTTTACTTTACGGATCCGAAATGATTTCGGATAATGGCAGCATGTATATGCTGCGCGCATACCTCCTTAAAAAATACATATTTTGTGGGACTTTCTGCTAAACTCAGTACTGGCGGCGAATGGCGGCTAGCTACTGCCGGAACTCAATTACTATGCTCAGATGGATTTAGAAAGTGACCAGCACTGAAAATCTAGGCAACCCATCAAACAAGGGCTCGTCAGATCCTGTAGATCTCGGACAGGAACTCGATGCCGTCCGCAGACACATCTGCCATATCCTCGGTTTTGATTTCGGCATTATCGATGTCTTGCGTCCGGACGGACTGGTTAAGTTGCTCACGTTCAGCATCGAAGAAGAAAACGAAAATGAATATTCGATGGATTCACTTGTCGATAGCAATGGTGAAGCGCTGAACGAACCCAATTCGCAGATTGCACGCGATATCGTGCAATCTCAGGTTCCATATGTTGGTAAGTGCAGCATCAAAGGCGGCAACAACAGCGAACAATTCGCTTATCTTGCTGTGCCCATCGCGGAAGGATATGAAAACCGCTGGGTGGTTAAAGGTGTCCTTCGTCTGGTTTCATTTGACGAAACTCGCGAAATTGATGAAAACGACATGCAAACGTTGCGCATCGTTGGGCAACACCTGGCAAGTCGCCTGCCATCGCTTGCTTTGCAAGTACTGAAGAACCAAAACCAGAATGCGACGCTCAGTGATTTTGATCTGAAGAACGTTGTTCTTGTGCACCCGAACCGCGTGGTGCGCCGAAGATTTTCCCGCACGCTTTCATCTGTTTATCGTATCAGCGAAACGGATAACGCGGCGAAATGCGCAGAGATACTGAGCACAACACCCGCTGACTTAATTGTGATTGATTCACAAATTACCGGACCAAATGGCGAAGCCATATACAAATCATTGAAACAAAAAAATGAAACGAAATACACTCCGCTAATAGTGGTTACAACAGAGTCCGGACCCGAAAGCCGACTCGACTGCCTCGGCGCAGGCGCTGATGATTGCGTCGATGAGAATTGCCTTGATGCTGAGCTCCTGGCGCGGGCGCGTTCACTGCTGCGAGTCAAGAAAACGGAACGCGAACTTGCCATGCAGCTCAAACTGATGGAAGACTACACGAAGCGTCTCGAGCAGGTCGGTGAAAAAGAACGCGAAGCCAATGCGCGCATCTCCAAAACATATGCTGAACTTGAAATAAAATCCAAAGAATTGCGAGAGAAACAGCGCGAGGCAGAGATACGGCGCAATCAAGACACATTGCTGCACCGAATCTCCAACACCTTAAGACGTTCGTTCAATATCGAAGAAAACATCGCGCAAATGTTGGAAGAATTGGCGGGATGGGTTCATCTCGATTGCTGCTTTGTTGTGCTTCCGTCTGAAGAAGAACCTTATGACGCCTTGCGGCAGGAATACTGCACAGATCCATCCTACAGCTTGATGGACAAAGACAAAGACTTGCAATTGCTGGAACTTTTCAAAGTGCATTTCAATCCGCAAGATGATGTGTTTGTCAGTGATGTCTTGCGTGAGAAGAAATGCGATCCCTTCCGCAAAGAAGTTCTGGCAAACTATCACATCTATTCCTTGTTCTACTTGCCGATTACATACGAAGGAAAGGTGCACGGAGTGCTTGGCGGGCACAAGTGCGAATCAGAGCAGATCTGGAGCACGGATAATCAAAATTTCTTAAGGCAGGTTGCAGACCAGCTTTCTACAAGCGTAACCACTGCCAGACTCTATCGCCGCGTAGAGCGTCAGGCGACTACCGATGGTTTGACCTCGCTCTTCAACCATAGAACAGGACAGGAAAAACTCGCAGAGCAATTGCGCCTGGCCGAACGTTATGGACGCAACCTCTGCACAATCATGCTTGACGTAGATCATTTCAAATCGATTAACGACACTTACGGACACCCTGTCGGTGATACGGTTTTGAAATCCGTAGCTCACATAATCAAGCGTGATTGCCGCGATGTGGATATTCCGGTTCGCTACGGCGGCGAAGAATTTTTGATTGTTCTACCCGAAGTAAATATCGAAGGTGCCAGGGTGGTGGCAGAACGTTTGAGGAAAACCTTGAATCGTGAAGTCATCACTCATGAAGACATCCAGTTGAATGTCAGCGCTTCACTCGGTGTTGCCTGCTATCCGGACGACGGAGACAACCAGCATCAGTTGCTCGAACTAGCCGATAAAGCGCTCTACATGTCTAAGCGCATGGGTCGAAATCAGGTTCATATTGCATCCGAACTGAAATTCAAAGATTTACGAGAAGCAAAGCCGGCACCGCCAGTGGAGGCAGCAGCAAATCCAGAAGATCAGGCAGCAACAGCAGCACCAGAGAATGCACAATCTTCACAGCTTCCTGTTCCACCGGGGCCCAAAGCTGCCGCGAAACCAGCTTCGCAACCAGGAGAACACGAAAGCGTTCTTGTGCCCGAGGTTGTTGAAACGGTGAAGAAGATGGCCGGTGCGCTTTATTCAAAATCCGAATATAACAAAGTGCACCATCTTGAAACTGCACGCTTTGCGGAAATGGTGGCAAAGGTACTCGGCTTGTCCGCTAAACAAGTTGAGCAAATTCGCGTAGCGAGCTTATTGCATGATGTGGGTCTCTTGCGAGTTCCCGAAGACATCATCAACAAGAAGGGTCAGGTTACAGCAGACGAATTGAAGATGCTGATGCAGCACCCCACACTCGGTGCTGATATGCTGCGCAGCGTTCCTGCACTCAAAGAAATTTGCGATATCCTCGAGCACCACCACGAATGTTGGGATGGAACTGGTTATCCACGCGGACTCAAAGGCGACGAAATCCCGCTTGCAGCACGCATTGTCTCCATCGTCGAAGCTTATCACGCCATGATAAGCGACCGCCCATACAGACCGGCCATGTCGCCGGAGAAAGCAAAGCGCGTTCTAAAATCCGCAGCACACACGCAATTCGATCCATTCCTGGTGGATATATTCCTTGCAGTTCTGGCGGAATTGGAAACTGCAAAAGCTTAGTCTTTGGCCAATTTTCTCGTTCCTGACAAAGAGTTCGGGCAATGCTAGTAAATTGCATGCGAATTATGCTACAGTGTCTTTGAAATTGTCAGGCTGTCTTGCTCTTCCTTTGAGTTCTATTGCCGAAGGTTCAGGTGCAAAGCCGCTTTCCGGATATTGATTTCATCAGCCGTAACTCAGACGCCGCATCAGATTGCCGCTCTCGATTACAGATGTCACTGCCGTGTTGCATTGTATAGTCATCTTCCTGTGATTTTTTCGTCGTCCGCGTTGCGGTCGAAACTCTACTTCTATAAGGTCAAATCTTAATGCAAAACAACAAACTATTTGTCAGAAACCTTGCTTTCAGCACCACTGACGGCGAGCTTAGTGGAATTTTCGCTGGTTACGGCGAAGTGGTTTCAGCGAGAATGGCTACCGACCGCGAAACAGGCAGATCGCGCGGTTTTGGCTTTGTTCAAATGAACACACAAGAAGAAGCACAAAATGCCATTCGCACTTTGGATAACAGCCAGCACAATGGTCGTACACTCTACGTTGCAATTTCCGAGCCGCGTGATCGCAAGCCGAGCACTGCCTACGGTAGCAGCTGGTAAGCCATATCTGCTGAATTCTCGCTTGTACAACAATTGAAATTCAATCGAACAGGAGTAGAGGCGGAACGCCATCCTACTCTTGTTCGCTCTGTTTATTTATCGTCGCTGTTATACCTGTTATTGCGGTACGGACGGTTGCCGAAAAACATTACGCTCGACTTCCATTCGAGCAAGAGTAGCTGTTGCGCGCATTTTTACATAGGGATTGTCATCCCCTGCCAAAGCTTGCAGAGCTTCTTCTGGTACTTTTGGATTTTCGGCAATGCTGAATCTGACGTCTGGGTTTTCATCTGTGACCAACATCATTATCGATGTAAGTGGAGTTGTTGGGTTGCTGGCAGTGGCAATCCGAATTTCAGCAACTGCCTGATAAGACAGTTGAGCTAAGGTTCCAGCGCCCGTGTTGCTGTTTTCGGCTATCCGCTCAAGCATGCTGCTATCTGCACCTATCGACAGATCATTGAGCACCGAAGGCGGTGTATTCGGATTTATCGCCAATAACCAACAGATCTCAACTACTTCTTCGTCGGTAGCTTTTAGCTGGTCTCGTATTGCTGATGCTAGCTCTGGAACTGTAGTAGTTTTTTCCAGCCAGTGATCTACCAGCTTTTTCATTGCCTGCGTAATTCGCGGGTTCGGGCACTCGCAAATGAAGTTGTACAAATAAGTTAGGTCATCTGCTGCTACTTTATCGGGTTGTTCTTGTGGATTTTTCATCTCTTCGCCTCACGGTTTCTGGGGTTTGTTTTGCATGTATTTGGACTCAATAGATTCTTCATGCAGCCATCCTAGACGCCCCAGAAGTTTCATAATTCGTATCTTAGCCACGACGGATAGATTTCAGACGGCTTAAAACCGCTTCCTGCTGAGCCAGGGAATCACTCGTTCGGAGCTTTGGGAAAGTAATTTTCAAAAGTCATATTCGTTATCCTCGAAATAGGGTTCTGCAACAGCGATCACCAGACTATTGTCTAAGCACATGGAGTCAAGCACCAACTCAAGCGCCAAGAAACATCATTGCTAAGACGTTCCAATGTTGTCTGGGCTCTGTGCACAACGTAGGGATTGGGATCATCCAGCAGCTTGTTGAGCACCATTCGACTGATGTTGTGATTCTCAGCAATAGCATATCTCACATCAGCATTGTCATCAGCGGCAAGAAGCATTAACACATCTTCTGGAGTGTTCAGGTGATCAGCAACAGCCATCCTCAATTCCGGGTCGGAACTTACGGCTAATTGGCGGAGAACATACGCGGGTGTTGCGACCTTTCTGCTAAGGACTCTTACCCACGTTAATACATTGTCGCCAGCCTTGTAACACTGGCTTGTGTCTAACCGAACGGCCATATCAATCACCTCTGGTCGTGGTAACTACCAGACCGAGTGCAAATAGTGGCGGTTCTCCAGGTTCTCAAGCCCAACAAAAGGGCACACTTTTACAATCTTTCTAATGCCATCATAGCACAATCTGACGGTGTTTTTCCGCGAATCACGTTGCTGTGAAACACACAACGGTAGCCTACCCTGGGTCTACAGCTTAATTGACCTTAGCGGCTCTGCGAACTTGCATGCCCGTCTTGAGACGCTCGAACCAGCAAAGAGTGAATCCGATCTTGCTACAAATGCTGATTTGAACTAAGCCTCTACAATAATTTTTCGCTGGCCGCATAAAGAATCAAGTTTTTTCGGGCGTGCGATTGCTCATCGACAAATATTTTTGCCGCCATGATTTGAGCGAGGAGGCTTCCAACTTGTTGTTCTTCCTCGAAGGGATAAATGCTGTTGCGGTGAACTCCAACCATTGTTTTAAGAGCTCTTCTTTTTGCTCGCTTGACCAATTAAATTGTGCTGCCATCTCGCTGAAATGCTTGTTGCTTAGGAGGCACAAAGCGCACCATGTTGTCTCTGGAACGAAAAACGCTTTGCTGCTATTTGTCACTTCTTTTACGATCGGCTCTCTATTTTTTACCAGCGCCAGTACGTCGTCAATAAAAGAATCAAAGAAGCTTTTATACACTGCATGGAATTTTGGATCACTTGCAAGCCGCAGAGCAATCATGAAAGCCTTCGGCTGAAAAGACTCGGGGCTGAATTCATATCCAGGAAGCTCAAGGTAATGCAATAGCTTTTCCCAAATTCTTTCATACAGTCCAGTATCTTCAGCGCCGGCAGCTGGAACAACTTCTAATATCTTGCGCACTCTTTCCAACGAAACAATCTCGCGTTCAATTCCCATTAGCTCGTATTTGTGGAGGTTAAGGGCCATGCAGTAGGCTGCATCGAGTTTGAATTGGCCGATCATCTGAATGCAGAGGCTTCGGCAGAAAGATGCAAGCAATTCGGAAGCATCACACTGTGCTTCGCTTCTAAGCACGCCGTTCTTATAGAGAGCATAAAGCAATTGAGCCCGCACTGTCGGATCAGCTACATTCTCAGATAATTCAAGATAGTAAGAGCAAGCGGAGTTGCAGTCCTTGCAAGCAGCATAAGGTCCAGGTCCCCGCTCGTTATTCAGAAGAATGTCGCGATACTGGCGCAGAACCGAAGCATCCAATCGCCGATCTTGCTCGGAAGGCATTAACGTCGGCCGGACAATTTTCATCCAGTTAACTCTTGCGTCCTCCACAAGTTCTTTTGACCAATCGAATTGCCTTCCATTTGCCTCAAAATATTGCTTAAAAGCAATAAGCAAGGAGCACCAGATGATCTCGTTCAAAGATGTTTCTGGTGGTACCGGCTTTTTGCAAGTACTAATGAGAGCCTGCGTTTCATAGATCAACTCTGCCCGAAAATGAACAAGCTGAGTAAGATCAGTTTTGAAGGACAATATAAATCGATTAATCAGCTGGCGAAATTTTGCGCTTTCTGCCAGCTCTGAAACAAAGTCGAGACAGGCACGTCCTCGATCGGAACTGTTCATTTGCTCCGGATCGATTAGGTCAAAAAGGCTTTCAGTTGATTGCATCCTTCAAGGCCCCGTCTAGATTTTTCACTTAAACTAGCCTGGCGGTACGAGATCGCCTTTCTTGGCTCTGTAAAGCGCAACGAGTGTGAGTTCGAAAAATGCCAGTGCCAGGAATTGAGCAACAAATCCGAGCAGCGGAATAAAGCTACTGATCATATTGATTACGAAATAGGCAGCACCTGCCATCAATACTTTGACGGAATAACCTTCGGTCATATCCCAGCTTGCTTTCATGGCATCAATCGGACCCATGTTTTGATCAACAACGATGAATGGTGCCCAGCAGAGTTTAATGCCGAGAAAAATTCCAGGAATGATCAAGAAAATTGTGCCGACTCCACAGACGATGCCCATGAGAACCGTGGTCAGCAAGACGTTCATAAAGTAATTCGCGTTGGAGAAAAACTCAGAAAATGGGGCCGGCTGTCCGCCCGATATCTTTAGGAGGATTGAAAGCCAGCCGCAGCGCAGGAAATTATAAAGCAGAAGGTAGACAATTAAGCAAACGCCACCTGCTATAAAGGCTGGAATTAGTTTTGCCATTTCAGCAGGGTTGCCCTCAATAGCTCCGGCATTGAAACCCGACATCGCAAACATAATGCCTGCAGGAACAAAACAGACAGCAGGAACAAGCGATATAAAAAATATGCCACCAATCATGACACCAATGCGTTCCTGGAACATTGCCAGAACAACACCGAGCAGGTCACCAAAATCCCAATCGCGTTTGCTTAAATCTCCGGACATAGATTTCCTCCTGCTGTCCCCTCTTCCACTATATACCCATGGCAACTTTATGTAAGCCTAAAAACGAACGGGCGGCAGGCTACTGTGCTCTAAGAGAACCGGATAAAAAGAACTGCTTGCGTCTCGAAAGGCGCAAGCAGCCGATAATATTGCCGATTTTCAGGCTATTTCGAATCCGGGAACGGACTTTGTTCCTTCAATTCCGCCACTCTTTTCTCGGCGACTTCTTTCAGGATTCGGCCTTTTTTGACAATCTTGTCGTCTTTTTTCTTTTCGCCGTCTTTGACCATGCGCTCGGCTTTGTTGACGAGGTCTTGTGCGGCGCGCAGATTAGCTTTGAATTTTTTCTGCATGCGTTTTTCATCGGAGGTGTAATCACCACCGGAGGCTTTCAACGCTTGCTGCTCAGCTGCCTGAACGCCTGGTGGGCGCTCGATGCCGCTGCCACCACCACCGCCACCAGCGGATGGAGTTGGCACTGAGCTACCAAAGAAGTCATTGCTGCTCCCTTGAGCGAATGCGGCAGTCGCCATACCCAAACTGGCGATTATGCTGCATATGATTGTTTTATTGATCTCCATTTTTTTACCTCATTGGCGGTTAGAGTCATGCGTGGGATGCTGCTTCACAAAAAAATTTTTGTGGATGCTTCCGGTGAAAATCTGTTGCTTGCTCAAATGCATAAGCAGCTCTCAAGGCCACAGCATCACCAAGGGCTGGGGCAAGTATTTGCAATCCTATCGGCATGCCGCCTTCGCCGAAGCCGCAAGGCAACGAGACTCCGGGGATGCCGGCCAGATTTGCTGGAATTGTGGCAATATCAGAAAGATACATAGCCAGAGGATCGTCGGACTTAGCTCCGATTTCAAAAGCAGTTGATGGAGCCGTTGGTGAGATCAACAAATCAAACGAAGCAAATTTCTTGTCGAACTCTTCTTTGATAAGGCGACGAACTTGCTGCGCTTTTTTATAATAAGCGTCATAATAGCCACTGCTCAAAGCATAGGTGCCGAGCATAATTCTGCGTTTTACTTCGGCGCCAAATCCTTCCTGCCGCGTCTTGAAATACATCGTCAGCAAATCAGGGGAATCAGCACTGCGGTGACCATAACGCACACCGTCATAGCGCGCCAGGTTTGCAGATGCTTCAGCAGTCGCAATCAAATAATAAACAGGCAGCGCGTGCTTTAACTGTGGCATTGAAACTTCTTCAATTACCGCGCCGCATTGCTTAAAAGTTTCAACCGCTGCAAGAATTGCTTTGCGTACTTCCTCATCAATTCCTTCGCCGATCAATTCTTTGATCAATCCTATGCGCAAACCTGCCACAGGTTTCTTAAGTTCTTCCACGCAGTTCGGAAGAGATTCATTATAGGAAGTCGAGTCTTTCTCGTCATGCCCTGACACCACATCCAGTATCAACGCCAGATCCTCAACATTGCGCGCGAATGGTCCGATTTGATCCAAACTCGAAGCAAACGCAACCAGACCAAAGCGCGATACGGTGCCGTAAGTGGGCTTCATGCCAACGACACCACAGAATGAGGCAGGCTGCCTGATTGAGCCACCTGTGTCCGAACCAAGCGCCAGAACGGCGCTGCCCGAAGCAACTGCACAGGCGGAACCACCTGAGCTTCCGCCTGGTACACGTTTCAAATCCCAAGGATTCTTCGTAATTTTGAAAGCGGAATTCTCGGTAGACGAACCCATGGCAAACTCATCCATGTTCGTCTTACCGATAATAATTGCGCCGGCGTCGTTTAGTTTATGCGCCACTGTAGCCTGATATGCAGGCTTAAAGTTGTTCAGAATCTTGCTCGAGCAGCTTGTTACATATCCGGGCACGCAGATATTGTCTTTCAAGGCAACCGGAATTCCAGCAAGACGTGACGGCGTTTTGCCTGCAGAAATAAGCCCATCGACTTTGTCTGCTTGCGATATTGCAAGTTCTTTTGTAAGGCAATTGTAGGCTCCAAGCTCAGCTTCAAAGCGTTCAGCGTGAGCAATATGAGCTTCAGCGATTTCGCGTGCTTTTACTTCTTTATTGTCTAGAAGCCTGCGCAGCTCGCTTACACTTTTGCCGGTTAAATCCTTCATCTCAACTCAACTAGGGTTCGTACTTTTTGAAGATTACGCAGGCGTTGTGCCCGCCGAAACCAAAGCTATTTGACATCGCCACCTTGATTGGTACCCCGGTACGTGCCTTATTGGGCACATAATCGAGGTCACATTCTGGATCTGGGTTGTCGAGATTTATTGTAGGCGGTATTGCCTGATCTTTGATCGACATTACGGATACTGCAGCTTCTACTGCCCCCGTTGCACCGAGCAAATGTCCTGTCATAGACTTCGTCGAACTCACCGCTAATTTGTAAGCATGATCGCCGAAAGCCCGCTTGATAGCCTGGGTTTCGGCTTTGTCACCAAGCGGAGTCGAGGTGCCGTGAGCGTTGATATAGTCGACTTGCTCGGGTTTTAGATTAGCATCTTTTAGTGCGGCAAGCATCGCGCGCGAGGCTCCATCACCATCTGCGCAAGGCGCCACGATGTCATGAGCATCACCTGTCATGCCGTACCCTGCAAATTCCGCCAAGATTGTCGCGCCGCGCTTCAATGCATGAGTAAGCGACTCGAGAATAAGAACACAGGCACCTTCTGCCATGACGAAACCATCACGATCTTTATCGAATGGTCGGCTCGCCTTTTCTGGCTCGTTATTGCGCAAGGAGAGGGTTCGAGCAGCAGCAAATCCTGCCATGCATAGTGCCGTAACTGGGGCTTCAGCTCCTCCAGCAAACATGACATCAGCATCACCACGCTCAATCAAACGAGCGGCATCGCCTATGGCGTGTGCTGAAGTAGCACACGCCGTCACCGTGCATGTGTTGGGACCTCTGGCGTTATGCAGCATGGAAACCCATCCCGCCGCCATATTGACGATTAGCATGGGGACTGTGAATGGAGAAACACGATCGCTTCCACGTTCAGTTAGAATTTTGTAATTCTTCTCAATTGTCTCAAAACCACCGGAAGCAGAACCAACCTGAACTCCGACCCTGCTGCTGTCTGATTCAGCCAGGTTTATCTTGGCATCTTTGACAGCTAAGTTTGCTGCGGCAACCGCAAACTGGATGAAGCGATCCATGCGCTTAACCTGCTTCGCTTCCATGTAATCGGTGGGATTGAAATCTTTAATTTCTCCAGCGATTTTGCAGGCTGATTGCAACTTCTCGTCAACTCTAGTGAGTTTGCCGATACCTGATTTGCCTGCCAATAAATTTTTCCAGAACGTCTCTCTGTCCAGCCCAAGAGCTGTAACGACGCCGATACCGGTACAAACTACTCTTTCTTTGCTCATTGATTCTTGTCTTTAATGAAGATGCCTGGAAGGCTGATCTCGCCCGCATTAGCAGCGTGGTGGACGGCAATCTCAGCGGGAACTGTTTGCCAACCGCGAAAACTCAGCGCCGATTTTCTCGGCCGCTGAGTAAATTATAGCGCTCATTTTTTTGAATCAAATCTGGACAATTTGGCTTGTGACGGGCAATTAAGCCCAAAGCTTGATGTCCAGCTTGCTCAAGCAAATGCAATGCCCGGCGCGTCACATAAGCAACGTCGACCACGCGGATTGGCTTTTGAAGAGCTAGTACGAACGTTTAGAGGTGGGCAGAAATGTACTTAACTGCTTCACCGACGGTCGTAATTTTTTCAGCATCTTCATCTGGAATTTCCATGCCGAATTCTTCTTCAAGCGCCATAACCAGTTCAACGGTATCAAGTGAATCGGCGCCCAGATCTTTAGTGAAGCTTGCTTCGTTAGTCACTTCATCAGGGTTAACGCTGAGCTGGGCAACGGCAACCTTCTTTACTCGCTCGAAGGCTTCCTTTTCATCCATGAGTTCTAGTTCTCCATTTATCACAATACTAAGAGCGTCAGCCGTTTAGTCTCTGACAGCCGCACTAGGATAACACGTCAAAAGTATAGGTACTATTAGTTCATTGCGGAATGTTCTTTCTGAAAATTTTGATCTGAAAAGAAGGCAATTAGAGTTGTCAGGCCTTGCATTTTCAAGCTTATGTATTCCGCCTGAAAACCAATTTGCGCGGAAGAATTTGCGTGCAGGCGGCCCCGATGCCGTTGTCGCGCTTCGGCTCGCCAGCGTGTCATCAGCGGCCATGCGTCAGCTGATTTTGCTTCCGCAGATCTATTTATATGTGTTTTGATCTCTCACTGGCGGCAGCGATTCATGCATGCCGGGATCGCGGGCGTCTCGCCCGCATCTGCTCCGCCAATTCTCAATCCGGATCGCTAAATGCGGGCGGGACGCCGATCCCGGGGCATTTCTCGATCCGGATCGCTAAATGCGGGCGGGACGCCGATCCCGGGGCATTTCTCGATCCGGATCGCTAAATGCGGGCGGGACGCCCGCGATCCCCGAATAAAAAGGGCGCCCGTGGGGCGCCCCTACCATAACGTGATCGAACGAATCGCTCAGGAATCGCTTATGTGTACAAACCACCGCTGACTTCCAGCACTTGTGCCGTGATGTATCCAGCGCCAGGACTTGCCAAGAAAGCAACTGCGTTGGCAATGTCGTCCGGAGTACCCATGCGTCCGGTTGGTACGCGATCTAGAATCTTCTTGATCACATCTTCACTCAACGCTTGTGTCATTGCGGTATCGATAAATCCGGGAGCAACTGCATTGCTCGTGATATTGCGCGATGCATATTCAAGGGCGATTGTTTTGGTCAAGCCGATCAAGCCGGATTTAGCCGCGGCGTAGTTCACCTGGCCAAAATTACCATGAACGCCAGATGTGCTGGCGATGTTGATGACTCGGCCATAGCGCTGCTTGGACATGACTTTCAAAACAGGCTTCGATACTTTGAAGGCTGAGGTGAGATTCGTATCGATAACTGCCTGCCACTGATCTTCACCCATACGCATGATCAGCGCATCGCGTGTGATGCCAGCGTTGTTGACGAGAATGTCGATGCGTCCCCATTTTTCAACGACAGTTTCAACCAGCTTTTCAATGGTTTCAGACACAGTTACATTGCAAGGAACGCCGATAACATCGCCGCCCTGACTGCGCAGCTCTTCTGCTGTTTTGCTGCAGAGATCTTCTGCGATATCGGAGATTACGATGCGTGCTCCGTGCGCCATCAATTTTTCTGCGATGGCTCTGCCGATTCCTCTTCCGGAGCCGGTTACGAGTGCCACCTGGTCTTTGAGAACCTTAGTCTGGTCTAAACTATTTTCTGTTTTTGTCATTTGGTCTGTAGTCATCTCTTTTTCCTGAACTGAACTCTTTATATAAGTTGGACCGAGGATTACCGCTAGGCTATTGCCGTTTGTCTGCACACATTCTTACATTTTTTCCCCGGCAGAGAGCCAAAGGATGTCGCTCTCCTTCACAGATATGAGCATAAAGGTTCGAGATAAATAAGTTGCTGCTTATTTTGCAAAAACGGCTAAATAAGCTTATCTGCGCATTTCATGCATTCAACTGCTGTCAAAAACCGGCGAAAAAGCGCTTCGTTGAGCGACAAAATGAGCAAGAGCTAATAGATCTCGTCAAACTGCCAAAGCCCATTGTCATAATCGCCATGCGGGTTTCCAATTTCTGGACATTCATTAGAGTATCTTCAAGAAAGGCTTTTTTTGTAAGCATACTTCACAAAAGCGGCATGGAAAGCCATGGAGCAGAGTCAAGTTTTTGATTTCTCAGCAGAAAACGCAATTAGATCAGTGGGAGATACACGTATCGGAAGCCGCTGTTCAAGTATCGACTTTCATTTTGTTTTCAACTACCTTCTTCACATCAGGTGCGACTCAACAAAGGGATCAGAGTCATGGGCGAACAACAAATAATGCGGGGCGACGACAAGTCGCAAGCCAACGAAAATCATGACGCAAGCGAGAAATTGCGCTTGAGTTTGACAAAAACCGATCTGGTAAATAGCTCAAGCAATGCAACATCGAATTCAGACAAAACTCTGGAATCGATTGCGCAATACAAAGCCGGTCGCTATGCGCTTGTTACCGGTGAAGGTTTGCTCCAGCTTCCCATGGGAATCATGAATGGTGTCAAACACAACATTGATAACCCGGGTGAGTTTGCCACCAAGATGGGTACTGCCGCAGCAATAGGCGCCGGCATTCGCTTTCTCTTGCCGCAAGGCGGTGCAGCCAAGGCTGTCGTCGGCACAGTGATGACCTATATGATGGCAAAAGACGCCGTCACGCCTGTACTAAATGCCTGGGAACAAGTATCCGAAAACCAGAGTATCGCCAACCTGCATGACGCGGCCACACGCATGAGCAACGGGCTCGGCTTGTTCACCGTCGACATGGCTGCAGGATTGCCTGTTGGTCTTGCCGCAGATAAGTTGACTGGAATTGCACTGAACAAGACGACAGCGGGCCGAAATTTCGAATCATGGAAAGACAACTTCTATGGCGTCGATAAGACTTCCGGTGGGCTGCTTGGCCCTCGTGCCAAAGACGGCATGAGCATGGAAGAAAAACTGAGAAGCATTAAAGAAGGTACCGGAGAGCGTCCGCTTACCGTTGACGAGAAATTGAAACTGATTCAGGAAAATCTGGATCACAGCCATGCCGCACCTCGCAATTTGTCGCCGGATGCAGAGGCTGCATTCAAGGCCTACCTCGAGCATAAGAAATGGCACAAGACAGAAATGTCGAACGAAATTGATGCGCTACTGCAGGGCAAGAACGAAGGTGCTCGTAAACCGGCGCAGCCAGACTTGCTGAATCCATCACTTCTGAAAGCTTCAGATGCCGGCACGGGTGGCAAGCCAGAAGGCACCGGGGCACCAGAAACAGCCGGAACTCCGGAAGGAAAGAGCACCACAGGTGGTGACACAGGCGAGCCTGGAGAGATCAAGTTTCCAAAATCAGGAGCTGATGCAGGTGCAGGTGACAAGGGTCTCAAGATTGAGCCACGCGTTATGGATAAGAATGCATC
This sequence comes from Obscuribacteraceae bacterium (SeqCode), assembly GCA_044358055.1. Lineage (GTDB taxonomy): Bacteria > Cyanobacteriota > Vampirovibrionia > Obscuribacterales > Obscuribacteraceae > JAIEPM01. The sequence continues at coordinate 11,745 of JBIKOL010000043.1, read as the reverse complement.
AACTGTGGCCCAAATGTCTCAAACAGTGCGCGACATGGCCGGTCAGGTTAGCGAAGTCGACATGAAGATCGCCAACTTTAAGGAAAGCGTTCAGTCCCCATTGACTCAAACCATGCGCGAAGGCGCACCGCCGCTTGATCCGGGTCATTTCGGCAACAACAAAGCACTCATTGAATTGACTCAGCAAATTGAAACGCCTCAGCATGTCAAACAAGCAGGATTCTTGCTCGAACATCACCGCGTTGCAAACGTGCAGATGGGTATTCCTGAGCAAATGCCTGAAATCGTGGATCTTAATCAGTACTCCAGATCGGTCCACAAAAACTTGATGGATCTCATGGTCAAGAATGGAATTGATCCTTCAACAGTTCTTCGTGGAACAAACTCACCCATATTCCTTATATTTGATTCCAACGGGTCGGGTCCGTATACAATTCCAGCAATCAAGGGTGTAACGGATACGCCGGTGGTTGTGGTGCCGCGTGAGTATCGCGCCATGCTGGGAGTACACGTATCAGGAGTCTACTCTCACGAACTGGGACACGACCTCATTTACGGTGATTTGTTGCGTTTCCCGGACAGCTTGCGTGAGCACGTCTTGAAGCAAGACGTAGTTGCTGAGGCGATGAAGCAAAAGGGCATAGCCGATAACACGGTTGATGTGCCTGGTGTTGGACAGCTGAAGAAGAGCGATTTCTTCACCAAACTGCTGCTTGCAGAAGCCAATGAAAACACAGCTGATATTTTCGGTACCTCCATCGATCCAAACACGCCGCTTTCACTGGCGACCTTGCTCGGCTCGTTGCGCAAACCACTGCCGAATGCTCCCGAGGGTTCAGCCGGCGCGCTCGAAACCAGAAGCATGTACGGTCAAGAATTTGTCGATGAGACATCAAATCCGCTGGGCATAGAGCCACACGGAATTGACTCATGGCGCGTCAAACTGGGTGCCGAAGTTCTCAGACAGCTATCAAAGAATGATCCAAAAGTATCTGCTCATGCAGACAGCCTCGATAAATTGGCTGATCAGTTGCGCAGACCTGGCGACAATTACGTCTGGGCTTCCATGGATAATCAAGGCAAGTTCGTTTCAATTCCAATCAAGGAATGGGACGCGATTATTCCTGGAATCGTCAAAGCCCAGCTGGAAACACCGCTGCCAGCATTGAACAATAAGGCACTCAGAGATGTTTATCCAGACATGACCAAGATATTTCCGAGAGTAGATGGTCTTGCCGAGAAGTTCGCCGAAAGCGCAGCAAAAGGCGAGGGAACTATCCCGAATTTCGACAAGAACGTCCATCCAATCGAGGATGTATACTCCGCAGGTCTTTCCGGCTGGATGAAAGCACTCGCACAAAATCCGGCTGAAGGCCAGCCTGGGCACGTTGCACCAAATGCACTGCTGAAAAACATCAACGATATTTCGCAGAACCTGACTGCAAAATATCGCGGTGACAACTATCTGCCGGCCCAACAATTCACAGCGCCATCTGGTCCATTCAATTTCGCTTCGATAGTGACCAAACCAGCTGGCTACATCGGTCGCAACATCGATAGCATGACTGCTGCACATCCAAGCCTCCATTGGGCTTTCGACAACTGGACTTCTAAGACCAGCGTAGCGTCGGGTATGGCTCTGACTAGAAACATGTTCGACAACGAAAGAAAAATCCAGGAAGTGATGAAGCAACAAAAAACAGGCAGCTAAAAAGCGCCGATAAAAATTGATTGCAGGGACAGTATGGAAAGGCGACGTTGCAAAAACGCCGCCTTTCCTCTTTTAATCTAAAACCGCGGAGCCCTGGGATCGCGGGCGTCCCGCCCGCTTCTACTCCGGCTGGATCGAGCCGATGCTTCAAAAGCGGGCGGGACGCCCGCGATCCCGGGGCTACCGCCATCCCGAGGGCTACTGTCATTTAAGCAAAAGAATCGTTATAACAGTCTTCTCAAGACGGTTATTGGATCTTCAGCCGTGGAATCAGTAAGATGAGACTTAATAGTTTAATCTTGCAAGATCGGATCAAAAAGCATGAAAAGAAGCTTTGTCCTTGTTTCTTCGATAATTTCGTTGCTCAGTAGCCTCAGTTCAGCGTCTGCAGTTGACGAATACGAAGTGAGCTTAAAAAACAAAGCCATGCAACAGTTTCGGCAGGGGCTTGCCGCCGAGCAAGCTGGTGATCTACAGCAAGCAATCGAGTGGTATCGCAAATCCGTCAGCACCTACCCAAAGTTCAAGGAAGTGCACTACAAACTGGGCCTTGATTCTGCCAAAGTCGGGAACAACGACGAGGCGATGATGGAGTTCCGCCAGGCATTGAACCTGGACAACAACTATGTGCAAGCACGCAACGATTATGCTCTTTTCTTGAAATACAACAAAAACGATGAAAAGGGCGCCATGGCCGCCTGGAAGCAATGCACGCAGATCGACCCACGCTATCCGTTTCCTTATTACTTCATGGGACAGGTTTATCACGAAAAGGGCGATCTCGAAAACGCGATAAATAATTTCGAAACCGTATGTCGCTTGAAACCAGATCTCTCAGATGCACATAAAGAGCTGGGCATGTGCATTTTTGAACGCGCCCAGGGCGACGACATCATGACTGCGGCGAAGGCGTTGGAAACAAGCGCTCGCCTCGCGCCGAATAATCCGATGGTGCACTATTATCTCGGCACAATTTATGCCACCAAAGGTGACCTCGATGCAGCAGAGGCAGAATGGCGCACTTCACTTTCGGAAAAATGTGATCGCCGGCTGGCAGCTGCACACTGGGAGTTAGGCAAGCTTAGATATTATCGCGGAGACATGGACCGATGCATGTCGGAGATGTCTGAGGCGTTAAAAGTAAATCCTACTTATACAACTGAAAAAAAATATCCGGTCATTAAAGTTCCTTCCATCAAAGCTCTCAATGCCCAATGTCTCGAATATAAAGGCAAACTGGGGGACGCCATAGAAGCCTATCTGGACCTGGCAAGAGTTCGCGGCTCCGATGCACTCTATGCTCAGCATATTGAGGATCTAAAAAAGAAGATCAAACTAATTGAAAAAGAACGCAAGAAAAAGCCTCTTACTTATGACCCTGAAGAAGTCGATGCGCTTGTGTCAAAAGGGCAGGAGCAATATGAAGACGGGGACCTGGACGGCGCCAAGGCTTCATTCGAACGCGCGCTCGAACTCAACCCGATGAGCGTCGAAGCCTTGATGAACTTATCAGCAACTCAGGAAGCACAGGGTGATTTGAACGCAGCAGTAGCGTCAAACCAGAAAGCGATTGCAGCCTGTCCGCAGTTCGACGGCGCCTACTACAATCTTGGCTATCTGCTGGAAAAGATGAACTTACCCACGGACGCCGGCATGATGTACTCCAAGTTCCACCAGGTTGCCGGCAAATATCCCTACGACCCTCAGCATGTGATCAAGCTACAACAAGACCTGATTCGCCAGCAAAAAATCGAAGAGAACAGGAAAAACAGAGGCTACTAGGTGAAGAAGACTTCGAATCCCGAAATGCACCCGATATAACAAACTGCTATACTTTGGCCTACATTCCGGACTACCTTTATACATCTTGGAATCAAATATGAGCAAACTCGGACCACAAAAGCCCATCTCAACCCTGACCTTCCAAAAGTACAAAAAAGAAGGGCGCAAGATAGTCGCGCTCACTGCCTACGATTACTCGACTGCAAAAATACTCGACAAGGCTGGTGTTGATTTCATCCTTGTCGGCGACAGCCTCGCCATGGTGGCACTCGGGCACCAGACCACACATGCAGTCACAATGGACGAGATGGTGCACCATACGCGCGCAGTTACGCGCGGAGTGCAGACTGCATTTGTTGTTGCCGATCTTCCTTTCATGAGCTATCAGGTTGATGTAATTCAAGCAATTACAAACGCCGGTCGTTTTATCAAAGAAGCACAGGCTCATGCTGTAAAACTGGAAGGTGCCACACGCTTGAATGTCGAAGTTATCGAGCGCCTCGTCGGCATGGGAATACCAGTTTGCGGTCACCTCGGCTTTACTCCCCAGTCCATTCACGCACTCGGCGGCAATCGCATACAGGGCAGAAACGCAGAAGAAGCCGAGCGTCTTATTGAAGAATGCCATGCACTTGAAGATGCAGGATGCTTCACCATTGTTTTGGAGATGGTACCAGCCACGGTGGCAGCGCTAATTTCCAGAGAATTGAAGATCCCCACAATTGGTATCGGTGCTGGTGCTGGATGTGACGGGCAAATTCTTGTTACCGACGATCTTCTGGGAAAATACACCGACTTCCTTCCTCGTTTCGTCAGGCGATATGCAAACCTCGCTGAAGTTTGCGAGCAAGCCATTCATCACTATTCCGAAGACGTACGCAGCGGTGATTTTCCAAACGCAGCAGAATCATTTGCCCTTTCTGATGAAGAAGAGGAAAAATTGAAAGAGCTGCGCCGCATGGCTGGTTATAGCGAAGCGGAAATTAGCTGCTAAGCAAAGCAGCCTTTGGCTTATTTGAGTTTTTTCCAGCGAAGAACAACGCTGCCGTCTGGATCTTGCCTGATCAATTCAAATGCAACAAGAATATCCCATCTACCGGGATCAATCGAACGCAATGCATATGTTTGATTTGTCAGAGCAGGAATAGAGGAAGAGTAATCAAACCCATCTTGCCCATGAATTACCCGTGATCTCCTTAGATCCTCCTGCTCGCAATTAGCCAGAAACTCAACTCCTGGGGTATGAGCATTTACATTTTCCAGCGGCATGCTACCTAGATTCACAAATGCTCCACATTCAGCTCCGGCGAATCCAACGTTGAATGAGCCGTTGTAAAGCTCGATGTCTGAACCATAATTGTATTCCTGGTCGCGCCGAACAAATGAATAATAAGCTCCGCCTCCCCTTAATCTCAGTTTTCCATCATATTTTTCTCGAGGCAATAACCTTATAAGTCCTGTACCTGGCTGCTTGAGAAATCGAGAGTATTTCTCGAAGTCCTGCTTTGAAGGAGACATGAGCAGCTTTTCTTGTTTACTGATTTGCTCATCAGATTCTTTCATATGTGAAAGCGCGGTCTGGCGCTCGGAAGAATCACTGCTGGCAGCACCGTCGGCACCAGGCATTCCATCTGCACCAGGCATTCCATCTGCGCCAGGCATTCCATCTGCACCAGACATTCCGTCGGCTCTGGACATTCCATTGCCTCCGTTGGCTACCGAGGCGAGATCTGTACTTGAAACACGTTCAGCAAAGTTAGTTGGAATCGCGACACTGGAAACTTGCGATGCTTGAGTATCAACCGTCGTGTTGGGCCAGAGCATTCCTACCAACATTGCGTGGCCAAGAAACCCTAAGCTTAAGCCAACAGTTAGAGAAACGCCAAGCAAAGCAATGTTTTTTTGCCTCACCCTTGCCACAGAAAAATTTGAATTGCGCTTAGCCAATGAGGCCTCTTGCAATTGACGAAAACCTTCATTCAAATTTTCATTTGCGATCACAATTCTGCGGCGACGAGTGTCATTTTGCTTTGCGTTAAACATAGACCTCCACCTTTAGACGCCTTGCCACTCGCAAATCGTATAACTACGTATGATCATAAATACGGAACGTGTTGTGACAATATCGTGAAAATGTACCAAATGGAATTTTCAATTGGTTCTTCTTTATTAGCAGTAACTCGGATAATCAGTGTATCCGCGCTCGTCGCCACCGTAGAATGTAGTCGGATCGGGCGTGTTCAGTGGCAACCCGTGTTTCAATCTGTAAGGCAAATCGGGATTAGAAAGAAATGCAACGCCGAAGGCTGTCATATCAACAATACCATTATCTAAGAGTTCCAAAGCCAGTTCTTTTGTAAGCCCACCACATAATATAAGTGGACCTGCGAACTTCTTCTTGAATTGCTCTAGAAAATGGCGTGGTATCAAGCGTTGTATTTGAGGAGCACTTTCCTCTGCATCGCTGTTCAAATGCCCGATTGAAATTGGTTCATCATTGAAATGAACATAAGCAATTTTGCGGGCACGCAATTCTTCGGCCAGATAAAGATAAGTCTCTTCAACCAACACATCGGCAGGCATGGCATTAAAAAATCCATACGGCGAGAGCCTTACGCCAATAGGAAAGTCTTTTTTCAAAGCTGAAGTGAGAGTGTCCAGCGTTTGCAACAGAAATCGACAACGATTTTCTGAGCATTGCCCGCCATACAGATCCGTCCGAGTATTACACGCCGAATTTAAGAACTGCTCAAACAAGTAACCATTTGCCGCGAGAATTTCGACTCCATCAAACCCTGCAAGCTGAGCATTCAAAGCCGCCTGCCCGTATTGCTTGATTGTCCTGGCAATGTCTGCCTGCGTCATAGCTATTGGAGGGCTAACAGTAACCTTTCCTATTGCACCAGATGAATCTATCCCAAACGTCTCCAGCGACGGAATGTGTTCATCTGTCGGTGCCAGAGGAGAGCTCATTGGTGGCAAAACAGAAGTGTGTGAAACTCGTCCGACATGCCAGAGCTGAGCGAACATTCTTCCACCAGCAGAGTGAACGTTCTGCACAACTTCGCGCCAGCCTGCAATTTGAGCTTCCGTGTAAATGCCAGGAGTATACAAGTAACCGCGTGCCTCAGGTGCAATAACAAGCGACTCAGAGATAATTAATCCAGCCGACGCTCGCTGAGCATAATATGTAGCAGTTGATTTAGCCGGCGTATCTCCGGCTCCAACTCGAGAGCGTGTCATTGGCGCCATAACAATTCGGTTTGGAAGCGTAAGCCCGGCTAATCTAAACGGATCAAACATTGGTTCCCCAGCTAATAAAACGAGATCATTCTAAAACTTTCTCCTGCAAAATTTCCGGACACTTCTGTGTAGATTCCGTGAAATCTTGGGTAACGAATCTTACAAAGGCGTGGGTGTTCTTTGGTTCATTCGATGGATCGGCGAAACCAAAGGTATGCAGAAATACCACAGCCTGAAATTGAAATTGCAGAACACCTGTCCTGGCTTGGGGTTTCTGGGACTATGTTGCGATCATAACGGCGAGAAAATTTTGGCACCAGAGCATAGGCACCAAAACATCTCGCATCCACCATTCACTCATCGCGGCAAGCGCGCTATTCTTTGCCTGGTTCTCTATGGCATTCCATCTGCCTGGAACAAGCCTTAATTATTGAGTTCAGACTTGCCGTGAACGAATCCACAGGGAGTCAGTCATTGCGAGCGGTTCGGAAAATCCCTAATTCTTAACGGGATCAACATTACTGGTACCAGCGCCACATCGTCATTGATCAAGGTAAACTTAGTCATATTATTTCCGCGCGGGTTCACACCCATCGCTTGTTTGATGATGTATTGGTGGGTGCCGGTGATGTCTGCATCACCGAGATTATCACCGTTAATTTTCTCTAGCAGTTTGTCTTCCTGATGATTTTTCAGCGAGCGCCCAAAGATTTGATTGATCTCGTGCTTTACGGCTTGGTCACCCATGGTACCAGTTGTACTGACGACATGAGCGATCTTAATTGCAGCTGCGTCGAGTTGCTTCTCTGACATGGGACCGGCAAAGCGTGGATCATCCGAGGTAATGGTGTTGTCGGCTTTATCAACTTTTCTCAAAAGTACACCGAAGAATTCATTGGCTTCAAATTTAAACCCTACTTTTCCATTTTTATTCTCAAGTGCGCTATTGGTAGCTTTGATCAAATTGTCCAGTTGGTTCGAATCTTTTGCAGCAGCAAGCATTTTTTGCACCTGAGGATCTTCAGCCGCGTCTCTCACATTTCCGCTGCCCTTCACGATGGATGCAATTTGTTTTGCCTCTGCTTTGATTTCTTTTGCTTCCCTTTCGGCCACCTGTGAGCTAATGTTCTTGTATTCATAACTGGCTACATCATTCGAAACTTTGTACACTAACTCTGCGCTGACATTGCCATTATTGGTGCGCACGTCAATCTGTGATTTGGCGCCCCAAATATGCCATTTTTCGTCAATGGTTTCTTTTGTTGTAGTTATCTCGGCAGTCCCATTGCCTGATGGACTGGTTAAATTGTACTTGCATTTTTCCGTGCCTTTATCATCGACACTGCAGGTGCCCTTCAAATCCACGGCGACTGTTCCATCGCCAAGTATGCGCGAAATCTCATCAGTACTGCTTTTGGAATTGGCTGCATCTTTAGTGTTTTTGTGCACCACACCGCCATCTCCTTTGGCCCATTTGTTGTCATCGACAGTCTCCAATCCGTTTACTGTACGAGTAGGCTGCTCAGAAAATGTAATCCGCGAGAACCCTGCATTCACACCAACTACATGTTGAACTCCCTTCTCGTCGGTAGAAACTGTACCGATTCCGCTTTCAGGCAGACCACCTCGGGCCATGAACATGGTGGCTGCCGCCGAAAGGACATTTCTTGCACTGTCCATTTTTTCAACAACCGTCATATCTACTTCATGCGCTTGATCTGCCATTGGTTTTTCCTCTCAACACCACACTAAGCTATATGCTATGAAGGCGATCGGCGCATATCAAGCAGAGCTTTCGCCATTATGTTCTGTGGTTTCATGCAAATGCTGCAAGCTAGTCCCCTGACAGTGAGAGGATTACGTAGATCATTACGCATTAAGCTCAGCTAACGAAAGAGCTTTTGGAAGCCTTGAATTGCTGAAGGAAGTACCGCTTCTTCATCAGCTACCATGTCGCCGGAACTACACTTAACTACTGAATTCAGACGCTTTCAAGCGATAAAAAACATGCGGTCGCAGGCGATGCCCTTCTGGAACTGACGGATGATCAAAATCGTTATCAATATCCCGCCTCAGCCCAATTTTTTCCATTACACGGATGGAATTGGTATTGAACTTGGATGTCCATGAAAAAATTTCAGCTAACTTAACTTCCTCAAATCCAAACTGCAAAACTCTCCTTGCGGCCTCAGGGGCATAACCTTTGCCCCAGTGCTCTTTCGCCAATCGCCAGCCTACTTCAATGCAAGGAGTGAATTTACTTTCGAATTTATAGTCCCAGAGTCCGACAAATCCAATGAACTCACCGCTGTCTTTAATTTCTACAGCAAATAGACCATATCCTTTAGTCTCGAAACATTCATTTATTCGGGCAACCATCGCAACGATCTGTTCATGCGTAGGCATCGAAACAAAATGCTCCATCACAACGGGGTCAGAGCTAATTTTTGCCAATAGGTCTACGTCCGATGATTTCCATTGGCGCAATAATAGCCTTGGTGTCTCGAGTTGAATTGCAACAGACATTATCATCCCTCCAGATCAAGGGCAAAGCCACGTCATTCTACAAGTTTCTCTTCCAAAATTTCCGGACACTTCTGTGTAGTTTCCGTGAATTCGTAGGTAACGAAACTTACACATGACAGTCCGGATTTATTTAATCCCAAGATCTTATCTTAAAGCTGTATCTTTCTCGAGCAGGAATTGATCAATGAATATGTTGGCAGAAGTAAGAGACAATACAAACTCAGACAGAACAGAACTAAACACAAATATAAACTTGGTCCCAACCAGAGAGGACTTTGCCAACTTCTTTCAAAAGTCTGCCAGCCTTCCTGCTAACGACGCAACGCAGATCGAATTTACCGATCCGTACAAAGGAATTAGTCCTGAGCAAATTAGTGCTGACAAGAAGTCTGATCAGCAAGGTCCTAAAGATAGCTACAACGAAAATACAATTTTTCCAGGTCATATCGGTGATATTCAAAATTCGGATACTGTGATTCCCGGGCTGCTCCACAGGGGAGCAAATCCTGGTGGGTCAAATGACGAAACACATCCCTGGTCGGAAGAAAGTCTGATGAATGGACTTCAGGCGCTCAAAGACAAAGGCATAACGGTAGACGTTGATTTCGAGAGTCCTGACCCAAAAGATCCTTGCGTTGCTGCAAGAATTGAAGCAGAAAGAAAGGCTTGTGAGCAGTTGGGAATGACTTTTGTAAATATACCAATGGATCACAGCACCCCAAGCCAATCGGACAAAGATCAGCTCATGACCGTGCTTACACAAGCCAAGGAAAACGGCCAGCAGGTTTATGCTCATTGTAGGGAAGGTCGCGACCGAACTGGTTATATGATGGCATACGTTGAGAAACAGTTAGAAGGGCTTAGTCCACAACAAGCGTTTGCTGAAGAGGAAGCTCACGGCTACAATCCGTACAAACAGCAAAAATATCCTGGTCTTGACACCAGAAACAACTAATTCGTCGGAATTTTTTTCGTCGGAAATTAATCGGAACATTGAAAGCGATCAAACCGCTGTACACAAATTTGTCACAAACATTTCCGGATATATTAAACAGCCCTCAGGTACACTTGGCTTATGCACAATCAGGGGGCGGTAACATAATGACAAAAGCATTTACTAGCAACATTTATGCGATCGCAAAAAATTCTCCGCTAAAACATATAAGGAAGCAACCCTATTTCGACAGAAAATGGGGAACCGACGCAGCGTTTAACAAAACGGTCAACAAAGAAATTTTTGCCAACGATACAAGAAATCAAAAGGCTGAGATCCTTGACCAAATATTGGTCAGGTTCAAAACAACGAAATTAGAGCCGGCGCGTAAAACATTTTTGACCAAAATGACTGCTGAATCTACGGAGTTTGTCCAGGAACAACGCGCAAAAATCGCACAAGAAAAATATGAAGAACAGCTCTGCCATAACGCCATGACAAAGCTTTTGGAACAAATTTTCGAACTGCTGAAACTTTATTCAATAGAGCTGAATACCTGTCTCGGCAATGGGTCCTTATACGTGGCATCCACCCACCCACAAACCGTAAACGAAATTCTAAAATTCAACCAACTGCGGCAAGCAGAACAAACAGTCAGCTTTCACCGCGCGCGTCTATCAACGAATTCCCACAGCCTCGTGCTTCGAGGTGACAAAATGGGCATCCAATTTTTCATCATTCCAGTCGCCAAAGCAATCGGATTAAGCAAGCAAGAATCTCATTTTCTTCCGACTGCAAAGTTAGCTGCGCACATTGAGGCTGACAAAGTAATCTGGTTCACAGACAATGGCCAGCGCCTCACGCCAAAGACAGTTGAATCAATTTGCATGAGTCTATTTGAACAGCTTATCGAGACAAGCAAGGAAGACATGCGCAAACACATGGCTTTCGCAGACTGTGCTGCGAGTTAGATAGCTATCGAAGAACTCCATTATTCAACAATCAGTACTAAAACTTGAAACAGGTCCAGACTTGGATTAGACTATGCAGGATCTGCTGCTGGCAACGATTATGCTTGAAACTTCCGCAAATAGTTCCATAGACCCAAATAGCGTATGCGTACGGCGCGGTGAAAGGACCGTGCTCACGCTAGCAAGCAGAGAGTTCAGCGGCAATCTGGCAAGTCTCTATGAGAATAGCGCTGAATTTTGCAAACCCTGGGTCTACTTCGCTGACGTCAGCACTTATTTTGAAAAAGTGGACAATCACGAACGGATAGGATTCTTTCTATGGGATTCGAGCAAACCTGTTTTGATTGCAGTGATAAATATAAACAACCCTGTTTACGGCGGCTTCTTGAGCGGGCATCTTGGTTATTCTATTGATGGCGCCTATGCAAACAAGGGATTCATGAGCGAAGGACTTGCCCTCGTTTTAGATTACGCATTTAACGAACTGGGCTTCCATAGAATGGAAGCAAACATTCAGCCAGGAAATATACCTTCCAAGCAGCTGGTCAAGAAGCTGGGGTTTAAGCTGGAAGGTTTTT
>JBIKOL010000012.1:0-89442 GCA_044358055.1 Obscuribacteraceae bacterium (SeqCode) | reverse complement strand
CATGATTACTCAGCAATTCAGTGCTGGGTTCATTTACGTTCGGAAAATTACTCCGTCGCTTACCATTGACAGCTCGAAACCCGCATTTCCATTAAACGAAAGTTCCTTAGGAGCCGGCGCTCCCTGAATCTTCGCTATTGAGGATCCTGGGCTTCGCTTCTTAAGACGTTCGATTCGGATCCTAATACGCGATAGCGAATAGAACCTTCTTGTCGGCTGGTTTGCCAGTGTAGAAGCAAGTGCCAGCAGCGCCGGTTTGATTGAATGGGATCGCACGCACTGTTGCTTTGGTTTCTTCTTTGATCTTCAGCTCGTCTTCACTGCTGCCGGCAAAGTAGACTTCAATAAAGGAGTTTTTCTCTTTCAGTGCAGCTTTGAATTCATCGTAATTTGCGACAGTGATCGTATTTGCTTCACGATGCGCAAGTGCACGATCGAATATTGCTTTTTGCACAGTTTTCAGCAATTCCTCTATGGTGCCGGCTAAGCCATCCATCGAGACATCGCGCATCTTTTCGCCGTTGTCGCGGCGTGCAATTTCAACCACATTCTTATCCACATCTTTAGGTCCGATGTTCAGTCTTACCGGAACACCTTTTTGCTCCCAATAATTGAACTTGAAACCAGGCGTGTGCTGTTCGCGATCGTCCAGATGAACTCTGACACCCTTGCCTTTCAACTCTGCAAATACTTGATTGCAGCGCTCCATCACTTTTGCTCGTTCTTCTTCTTTTTTGTAGATCGGAACAATAACGACCTGCGTAGGAGCAATTTTCGGAGGGAGAATCAGTCCCTTCTCGTCGCCGTGCCCCATCACGACAGCTCCAACCAGGCGTGTTGAAACACCCCAGCTTGTCTGATATGCATGCTCTAATTCGCCTGCTTGATTCTGGAATTTGATATCGAACGCAACTGCAAAATTTTGTCCAAGATAATGCGAAGTTCCTGCCTGCAAGGCTTTTCCATCGCGCATCATTGCTTCAATGCAATATGTACGAACAGCGCCGCGGAATCTTTCAGTGTCTGTTTTCTGTCCAGTATAAACCGGCAGTGCCAGCCAATCTTCAGCCAGTGTTCTGTAAACCTCAAGCATCTTAGCTGCTTCTTCTTCTGCTTCCTTTTCAGTGGCATGTGCGGTATGTCCTTCTTGCCACAAAAACTCTGTTGTACGCAAGAAAAGACGAGTTCTCATTTCCCAGCGCACAACATTTGCCCACTGGTTGATCAGCAGTGGAAGGTCGCGCCATGATTGCACCCATTTTGCAAACATGTAATTGATGATTGTCTCGGATGTTGGTCTGACGATCAACGGCTCTTCAAGCTTCTTTCCCCCACCATGGGTAACGACGGCACACTCAGGAGCGAACCCCTCAACGTGCTCTTTTTCTTTCTGCAAAAATGATTCCGGAATAAATAGCGGGAAATATGCGTTCTGGTGCCCGGTGTCTTTGATCATCTGATCGAGAGGACGCTGGATGTTTTCCCAGAGTGCATAACCATATGGTCGAATGACCATGCAGCCCTTCACAGGAGAGTAGTCAGCAAGTTCACTTTGCTGAATGGTATCTGTGTACCACTTTGAGCGCTCTGCGTCTTTTCCCTTCTCTTCTTCCTGTACGACTTGCATTGTTTTTGCGAAACCTCCGCTGGTTTTTGGAAGATACAGTATATCTCAGAGGCGTACACCTGACATGCAACGCGGCTGTACGTTTCTGATACTTTTGCAGAGCTTCGCTAAGTCATTTGTAGTCCGCGTTCTAATGAGTCGCTCTTAATGTGGCGCGGCAGCCGGCGCCGGAAACTCTTGCCGCCTAATAGATCCTGGAGAGTTTCTCTTTAGATCTTTTATGTACGCGTATTGCATTTTTATTTTTTATTTCTCGGGCTGGGGCAGCCATTTGTCATAGGTTGAGGTGCATTCTCAACCCCTCTTGTTCTTTTCAAAGCAAAACCCCGAATAATCCGTTCCACAAAACAAACTCGCTTCTATCCATCAGTTTCGAATGGAGCGGCTGAGTTTGGCGGATTGTCTGAAGGGTGTTGAGAATAAACCTTTTCCGAAAGGAGATGCCGATGAAAACGCTTGTTCTTGTTTCTGTTCCTGGCTCTGTTCTGAGTCTGGATCTGAGCGACTTCCCGACGGGTGGCCCTGTCGAGGGGCGCAGCTACGAATTCGGCGGCAGGCTGTTCAAGGTGACCGAAATCACCGAGACGCTGGGTTCCCATGACGCGGATGGCCGCAAGGTCAGCCCCGACATGCGTTTGCTCCAGTTCGTCGACGCCATCGCTCGCGGTGACGAGGCGCTGAAGCAGCGCATTCTCAAGCCTCGTAAGGTGGGCAGCAATGCTCCCGAAGAGACTGTGAGCAAGGGCGGGATCATTCTTCCTCCCAGCGAGGACGAGTCCAGCCTGAAGCTCGGCGAGCAGTTCGAGCACATCATCTTCGTGCAGGCGATTCCGGCAGAGCTCCATCGGGCTCAGCGCGGTGTTCGCCTGATGGAAACTGCGCTCGGGGCTCAGCCCGACGAGCTGCTCGGGGATGCCTCCGCCAATGACGGACAGCTCGAAGTGCCGCAGACCGGCAGCGAGAGCTGATTCACCAGACCACCAAACGTATTACTCCTGAAAGGAGAGAGCAAAAGTATGAATGACCTTTTCCGTGCGGAAAACACCGAGTTCCAGCTTCACTGCGGCACCGCGGTGACTGGCACCGGCGCCGGACACTGCAAGAATCCGAAGTGCCAGCGTGTCAGTGCCTCGCTTCTGGGCGGGTACTGCACAGGCTGCGCTGCGGCTCGCGGTCTCAACCCGCTGAAGCAGTGCGGCTGCCAGCCAATCGTGCTCACTCAGTCCGCGATGGCTGCGGCTGCGGCGCCCTAATTCTGCGAGCCAGCTCGCGGAAAGGAGCGTTGTTATGAGCACAGCAGCAGACAACCCGATTGGCAATCGCTATGTCAATCTGGACAGGCAGTTGCCCGCGCTGCTTCGGCTGCGCGTGGGACAAAACCTGATTTTCTTGCGCGAGTTCAGCTGTGCCGGCGGCCCCTTCCTGCGAAGCTTGAAGATGCCGGCGCCCTGCTTTATGCAGGCAGACGATGTGCCATACGGAACGAAGATTCCGGGGAAGCCTGAAGGCACCTACATCGTTGCGCTCGGGCTTGTTAAAGAAGCCGCTCATGGTGAGATTCTGATTGAGTTCAGTTCCACCGAGAGGGGCCGCTGTGACAGGACCGTGCGCCTGAAGTTCAGCGCAGTTCAGAAGTCGTAGTCAGCGAGCCAGATAGAAGCCGAGTGATGTGTTGCCGCAAGGCAGTGCATTGCTCGCGCTTCTGTCTGGCTTTTTTTTGTTTTAAATGGGCACCATATGTGGTACCATTGCCTGCGGATGGAGCGACATTATTTGATCTGTTTTTACGGAGTACTCTTCTTTACAGCTTTTTTGTCTTTTTCGGGTAATTTTTTAAAGACAATAGTAGAGTATTTGTTCTTGCGATCCCGTTCATTCAAAATGCAGAAACGACAGCTGCCCGCAAAAAAAGGTATCGGTGGATTCATCGTCTACGGCACTCTGTGCATGACGCTTGTCCTGCTTTGCCAGATAAGCTTGTTTGGTCTGGTGCTCTGGAATGCGCTTGCCGGCGAGTTTCTCATGGCGTTCAGTTATGGCGTTGGAAGCTTGTTTTACCTCTGGGCTACCGGCTCTTATTACATATCCCTGCCTCTTACTATCTACTTTCATAGAGAGTACAAAAGGCGTTCAAACTTTGCTGCTATGGATCTCACCCATCGAAAGGCGATCAAGTTACTGAAAGCGCTGCCTTTTCGCCGCTCACTCTCGGTAAGCACCGCGATTTCGAATCTTGGGCTCTTGCGCCTTTGCCAGGGCGAGTACGAAAGCGGCTTGCAGTTGTTTTCTGAGGCTGCGGCGTACTGCGAAAAGGACAGGCGCCTGGCGAAATCAATCCCGATGATTGTTCTCTACAACAACATTGCGGTCTCCTATTATCGACTCGACAGGTTGGTCGAAGCAGAAGCCTTCGCCAACAAAGCTCTTGAAATAGCAGAACAACCCCGAATGGTAAAAAGCGCACGCATAATGGCTGGAGCGCCATTGGCTGTGCTTGCAACAGTGAAAATGCAGTTTGGAGAATTGGAATCAGCCAACGAATATTATCAAAAGGCTATCGACTTTTATGAAACTTCGCCCGTGCCAAGGGTGTTTACCCCTTCTGCATTTGATCAGGCGAAAGCCTTTGCTTATCTTGGGTTGGCTCTTTGCTGCATAAAGATGGAAAAAAAGGACGAAAGTCTGAGCAAATTTGATAAGTTCATGCATTTTGCAAATGAACATGCTGCGCAGATTAACACTATGGCGCTGAACTCCTTGAACATGCTTTCCAACGAATATATGAATCGCAAGCTCTATCGGCAAGCTGAGACGCTTCTAGAGCTTGCCTACTCGCTGGGACGTGACAATCCGTTCCACCCTGAAGCGAAGCAAACTCTAAATTACTACGAAAAGCTCTATCTTCTGACTGAGCGTCAGAATGAAGTAGAGGATATGCGCCGCTGGGTCAAGCCAGTGCACACGGGCCTGATTGAACAGAAATCGTAGCCCGCTCTATTGATTCTCGATTACGCTTGCAAACGAAAAATCATTCCATGGACTTTCAAGCAAAGTCTCCAGTGAATCAGAAACTGAATCATTCTTGCCTTTGCGGAAGCGGCGCACGTGCTCGATTTTTCTCTGCCCGCCGAGTTCGGCAACCAGTTCGAGTTTGTTGCCACGCTCGAGCAAAGTGCTCAGGAATGTATTTCGCAGCACCTGTGCACAGATGTTCAATCTGGCTCCACGTCCAACTTTGCGAACTATTTCGTCAATCGCAGCTCTGGTCATGAATGCTCCCGTCTTGTTCGGGAAAAGCGGTTGATCGTCATCACAGTTAAAGCGTTTTCCGCGTTCAATCAGCCACTGGAGAAGTGCTTGTCGTGTGATCTGATTAATAGGAATACTTCTTGTGCGATTTCGCGAGCTTACGATAATTTTTCCGGTATGCGCGGAAACTTGCACGCTGCCCACTGTTAATTCTCTGCATTCACCGATGCGAATGCCGGTAAACAACAGAAGAGTGACGAGGGCTTTGTCGCGGACAGATGTATGAGTAGACAGTGTGCTGAGCAAATTTTCTTGCTCTTCAGGTGTCAATACTCGCGGTTCGGTTTTGAGAACCCAATCGCGCAGAACGGGCGGAACTTTGTCGCCCAGGTAGGTGTAATAGTGGTAGACCGCCGTTATAGACGCATTTACCGAACTTGCTTTGGCATTTTCTTGATTGACCAGATGGTCATGAAAACGCTGGGCTATGTCTTTGAGTGCTCGGGTACGATCGGCAGCAGAAGGTTCCTCGCATTCATCCAAAAATGCGCGGAAGCGTTTCAACCTCGATGTATAAGCTCTTCTCGTCTGTGAGGATAGGTTCTCATTTTCCAGCCAGTTTTCATAAGACGCTATCTGTTGTCTCAATTCATCAATCAAGTGCACGTGCATTCATTTCGGCGAGATTCTCTCGCAGCCTCCAATTATTCGAACTGTATGAATAGAAACTTGCTTCTATTGTGAAGGCAATATCGGTCAAATTTGGGTCAGCACAATCCGTACCCTTCCCGGGGGGATTTGATACGAAGTTCCGCTTGTAGGAGCATCATATGTGCAGGAACTGAATTTATTGTGACTATACAGCAAGTTTTTATCAAATCTTGAAAATCCTTTTGCAGTGGGGCTTTTGGTGAAAGTGCCGATCGAAAAAGCAATACTTGATTGCACAAAAATTCTGCTCGTTTTAACTTCGATAGGCAGCGTAAATTGCTGGAAAGCATTGATGGATATTGTCTTTGCGATACTGGCAAAATTCCCCTTCGCGCTAGCTGCATGCAATGAATACTACGTACGCAGTTCCGGTAATAGGAAAAATTTGGCTCTGCCTGATTCAAGAACCTTAAGCTAGAACTGCTTCGATACGGTGCTGCTGCCTGTCATAATTAGCTTTCTCGTTCGTTCGGTGCGTATTGCCATGAGCAATCTTTTTTTGCGTAATCTAAAACGTGAATATCCGGTCATCAGCTCCGGCAAAGGTGTCTGGTTGACTGATAAGAGCAATCGTCAGTATCTCGATGGCTGCAGCGGTGCTGTTGTGTCAAACATCGGTCATGCCGTTCCGGAAATTATTGAAGCGATCAATACACAGCTGTCGAAAGTAGAGTTTGCTCACACCTCGCAGTTCATTTCTGAACCTGCCGCGGAGCTCTCCGAGCGCTTGATAAAAATGGCGCCGTCCCGTTTTCAATCTTCGGGACTCGTCTACTTCGTTTCCGGGGGATCCGAAGCTGTAGAAACAGCTTTGAAATTGGCACGTGCATACTTTTACGAATGTGGCTTGTACCAGAAGCGCATTGTCATTTCGCGCTGGGGTAGCTATCACGGCAGTACTCAAGGGGCACTTTCTGCCACAGGGCATCCTGCACGCCGCAAACCTTACCTTCCGGTTCTTTCTGATAATCCTCATATTGCAGCAAGTCATCCATATCGCTGCGCCTGCGGAGCTGACGTTTGCAATTCGGAGGAATGCGGCAAGAAACTGGCTGCTGAACTTGATGATGCTATTAAGAAATGCGGCGCCGAAAACGTCATGGCATTCATTGCGGAACCAGTTGTAGGAGCGGCGCTTGGTGCGGTTGTTCCACATCCCGGATACTTCAAGCAGATTCGCGAGATATGCAATCGACACAATATACTTTTTATTGCTGACGAAGTCATGACTGGTCTGGGGCGTATCGGGCAAGATTTCGGCATCTCAGCCTTCGGTGTTGAGCCTGACATCATCGCGCTGGGTAAAGGATTGTCCGCAGGTTATATGCCACTGGGGGCGGTGCTGGCTTCGACAGAAGTCTCGGCAATTTTTTCCAGGGGGTCGGGTGTATTCGAACACGGATTTACCTACAGTGGGCATCCGGTTGCCTGTGCTGCAGGGCTTGCCGTGTTGCAATATATGGATGGGCATAATCTGCTTGAGCGTGTCAGAATGCTCGAGCCAGTTTTGGAGGCGATGCTGAACTCCTTGCGAGATATTGAAATCGTTGGCGACGTGAGAGGCCGCGGTTTCCTCTGGGGGGTAGAGCTGGTTTGCGAGCGCCAGAATAAAAAGCCTTTTGCGCCAGATTTACGCGTTTCGCAGAAGCTTGCTGCCGAAGCAAGTAAATTAGGACTTTTGATTTATCCGGGTTCTGGATCTATTGATGGGGTTAAAGGAGACCACTTTATTGTTGCTCCGCCCTTCGTCATTACAGAAGCAGAGCTGGAAACTCTGGGGAGCCGCTTGAGACAAGCAGTTCGGAAAATCGCTCAGAGCGTGCCGAGCACATCGCGAATCTAGGCTGAGAAGAGCGAAAACCATATTATTTTAAGCAAGAAAGAAGGAGGACGCCGTGGCTGCTGTTAAAGAGGATAAAAATGTTGAGCTGTTGAAGCATGCTTCCGAGCACGTTTCGGCTACGAATGCACGTGCATTTGATATTGTTGCCAGCCATGGAAAAGGTTCATACCTGTGGGATGTGAATGGACAACGCTATCTTGATTTTACTTCCGGCATCGCTGTAAACAATGTCGGGCACTGCCATCCGAAAGTGGTCGAGGCTGCCCGCGAACAGATGGGCAAACTCATACATACCGCCATGGTTACCTGTCACGAGCCGCTGATTAAGCTCGCCGACAAACTTGCTGAAATTGCGCCGGGAAATCTTGACACGGTTTTCTTGAATAACAGTGGCGGTGAAGCCATTGATGCCGCAATAAAAATGGCTCGCTATGTCACCGGGCGCACTAACATAGTTAGTTTTGCTGGAGCATTCCATGGACGAACTCTGCTTGCTACTGCGTTGACTTCGTCAAAGGCCCATTATCGCGACGGCTACGAGCCGCTGCCTAGCGGCATCAATCACGTGCCTTATCCCTATTGCTATCGCTGTCCTGCGGGACAAAAACCCGATTCTTGCAATCTTGAGTGTTTTGACCTGGTCGAGAAAATGTTCAAGCATTTTGTCAAACCGGAAAGCGTCGCTGCGGTAATCATCGAGCCAGAGCAGGGCGAGGGTGGATATGTGGTTCCTGCAGATGGATACAAGGGACCAAAGCCTTACATGAACAGATTGCGTGAACTTTGCGATCAGTATGGAATTTTATTGATTGCTGATGAAGTGCAGACAGGCTTTGGCAGAACAGGTGAGTGGTTCGCTGTTAATCACTGGAATGTGGTTCCGGATATTCTGGTTATAGCAAAGGGAGTTGCAAGCGGAATGCCCATGGCCGGGCTAATTTCACGTCGTGAATTGATGAAGAAGTGGTTGCCGGGCAAGCATGGTAGCACCTATGGTGGCAATCCTGTCGCTTGCTCTGCGGCTCTGGCCAGCATCAATGTTATCGAAGAAGAAAAGCTGATGGACAACGCCAGAAAACAGGGCGCGTATTTGAAAGGTCGCGTAAAACAGATGGCGAGCAAGTTCAAGTTTATAGGCGACATTCGCGGGCTGGGCTTGATGATTGGAATTGAACTGATTAAAGAGAATGGTGAACCTGATGGAGAGCGCCTGAATGCACTCGTCAATGAGTGTGCAAAACGCCATTTACTCCTGCTTGATTGTGGTTCGTATGACCACGTGATTCGATTCTTGCCGCCACTCAACGTAACTCGCGAAGAACTTGACGCCGGGCTCGAGATTTTCGAGGCTGCTCTGGCTGCGATTTAGTCTTTGCGTTCAAAACTCGTTCAGATTCTTTGTCTACCATTAGATGATTGCTGGTCTGGAAGGATTTATGAGCGGTGTAAGCAAGGTGACGAGTCAGGCAAGGGAACGCCTCTTTGATGAGTCTTTCTGTATAGAGAGAGAAGTTCAAGCGTTCAGCAGGCGTTTGCGTGACTCTTTGCCGACGTCTTCGTGGCTTCCGGAGCTCGAATTGGAAGAGCCACATACTGCAGATCAGCACGAGTCGAGCTGGGAAAATGATCCAATTGAAGAATTGAGAATGCTCTTCTCTTCGATTTAGACTTACTTCTCATGCAGTTTGTCGCTGTCGCCTGTGTTGTGGCTTTTGTCTCGGCGAGTTCCACGCTCTTTTCCCATCTCTTGCTGATCGCCCTGCTTACCCCTGCCGCCAGGTTTTAGCTCGTCTGGTTCATATGGATAGCTTCCCTGCTCGATAAAAACGCTGATATTAGCGCCTTGTTTTGCATCTTTCTCATCAGCATCAGCCATGATATAAAATCCTCGACGTCGGTAGGCGCTCTGGACGGGGAACGTCTGCGCTGGTTCTGGATGCAGCAATTACGCTGCGCCATCTTAGCGGGAGCTTTTATCTGTGTTTGGACCTGAGCAGGGACAAAGCTTGGAATGGCTGCCAGGCAGAGTAATTGCACGATTCGAATATTAGAAGCCCTTGCATCTGTGCGAAAAGAAAATTCTTGCTCCATGGCAAAGAAATGAGTAGCTTTGGGATATTGCCTTGTTTTTGTTGCACACCTGGAGTTTTTGTCTAAAGAGAATCCCCTCTGAGTATAAAGAACCTTTCTGAGAGCCTTTCTGGCTGATGTTCTGGCATGGACATTTTCAAAAACACTTATTGGAGCACCTATGCAAGAGACTCTGCAATCACTGTCCGTATGTTTTCTTCTGGGCTGTTTCGTGGGTTGGGCTTACTGCAGCGGTGCCTGCCTTAACCTCAATCTCTACCGCTTCGTCGGCAAGTCCGTTCTCGCGCTGGTGGCACTTATCGCCCTCTCTGTGTACTTAGACTGGCAGAAGTTCGCCTTCGCCGGCACCATCGCAGTCGGCATCTCCACGGCGCTCCTGGTTCGGCTCAGCTACCTGCAGATGACTCTGCCCTGGCAGCTCGCGCGTCGAAAGTCACGGCCGGGCGAGGAAGAACCAGGAATCGGCGTTCTCGAAGGCAAGTGGACCCTTTGCTATTCGGACGGGCAAACCATGAGCTACGACCAGAAGGGCAAGCTCTGCCGCATCGGATTTCCCGATGGGTCTTATTGGGAAATGCCCCAACAGGTTCCGAGCGCCAGTGAAGGACGGAATCTGATGTGATTGCTTGCGCCGCGGTTTGATAAGCGGGCTGGATTCTGTCGCTTGCGACATCCAGCCCGCTTTTTTGCTTTTTAAGCGCTGATTCCTGGGTCTTTTTGTCTTTTAAAGCTTAGCCGCTATTCATAATTCGGGCTCTATCGCAGATTAGCGCAGACGAGAAGCGCGAAAGTTTTTTTAAGGCGGCGGGGATGACAGCAGCTCGCTTGAATTTCACCTCTTTGCGGCACTAGAGTGTGGCGCCTATTTCTTTTTTCGAATCAGAAGTTTTACTCAGACTCAGTTCACCCCGACACAAACCCGAGAATCTGTGACACCACATTTAGTGGCGCAGTGAAGCTCGGCTGAGACCGTCAGGCGAACTGGTTATTTAACCCATACCGCAGCAATGCCCGCTGCGGCTTTCATGCTTAGAAAGGAGGGGCGAATGACCCAAACCAAAAATGCGAATGCAGCGCCCGACGCTCCATTGCCCGGAGCTCGCAGCGCGCTCATTCTTTTGCTTGTAGTCGGTCTCTTTGACTATATCGACCGCTACGTACTTGCCTCGGTGATTCCGCACATCCGCGCCGAGTTTCTCGCCAATCACCAGCATCACGCCGGTTTCGTGCAGACATTGCTCGATGGACTCGGCAGCTTTCTCGGGCACGACCCGGAAAACTCGGCCATCTCGCTTCTGTCTCTGGCCTTCGTGGTCTCGTATTCGATTTTCTCGGTCGTCTTTGGCTGGTTCAAGAGTAAACGCTGGGTGCTGCTTGCATTCGGTGTCTTGATCTGGAGCCTGGCAAGTGGCGCCTCGGGACTGGCAATGACTTTCGAGATGCTTTTGCTGACCCGCTGCCTGGTCGGCATTGGTGAAGCAGCATACGGTCCACTGGCACCAGCTGTGATATCAGACCTCTACCCCGAGAACCGGCGCGGCTTCGTCATGTCCCTGTTTTACATGGCTATTCCCGTGGGTTCGGCGCTCGGTTTCGTGCTGGGCGGGCTGGTCGCTGACACGCTGGGCTTCGGCTGGCGAAGCGCGTTCTATGTGCTGGTTCCACCCGGAGTGCTGCTGGCAATCCTCTGCTTGTTCATGAAAGATCCCCGCGTGGGACAGGCGGACGGCTTGCACAATGCTCACGAGCACAAGGGCGGATTCCGCGATTACATCATCGCGCTGAAGACGCCGTCGTACTTGCTCGGCTCGCTCGGTATGGCGGCGATGACCTTTGCCATTGGCGGTATGGCGTTCTGGATGCCTTCGTACATCCATGAGTACCGTGGAGTCGCCGACCTCGGCTACGTAAACCTCACCTTCGGCTTAATCACCGTTGTGGCGGGCCTGACGGGTACCTTGATCGGCGGCATCGCCGGCGACAAGTTGAAGGCTCGTTACGAAAGCTCTTATTTCCTTGTCTCCGGCGCGGCGATGCTGCTGGCGCTTCCCGCATGGATCGCGACCCTGCTCTTGCCCTTCCCGCTGGCCTGGATTTCGCTCTTTGTGGCGATGTTCTGCCTGTTCTTCAACACAGGCCCGAGCAATACAATTCTTGCCAATGTGACGCATCCGTCCATCCGTGCGAGTGCCTTTGCGCTCAACATCTTCATCATCCACGCGCTGGGTGACGTTATCTCGCCGTTCATCATCGGCGCGATAGCTGACGTCAGCAACATGAACGTAGCGTTTATGGTGGTATCAGCGATGATACTGGTGGGCGGCTTGCTCTGGCTCTGGGGTACGCGTTACCTCGCAGCGGACACGGCTCGGGCGCATCAGCAGCTCGGATAATTTCCTCGGAAAGCATGCGGTGGGATTCAACCCTCATCGCATGCTTTGTCCCTAGTAAGTGTTCGGCATGTAAGTTGGGTTGAAACGATGGCACGCCTCGCATTGAGCGGCGCAATCTGTGTCGCTTTTTGTCATTTTCGGTCCTTTTTGGACTTTAAATTGGCGGTGAAATTAAATTGCTTGCGAGACGAAGGGGATTTTTTTTCTTGGGAGTCGTTCGCGAATGCTGACGAGCCGGGGGATTCCTGGGATTCTCGAGTATCCGTTGAAATAATCTAGAAAAAGCTATTATCAGAACCTAAACTAAGTTGTCCGTGTTTCATTTTGTCGATATGGAATGACCTCATCAGACTCCGGCAGGACCACCCACTTTCCGTCCGTCATCTTGCGAACCAGGGTGTGTGCTTTGCCTGGCACCAATTCACCGTGTTCATGCAACAGCTCGTCATAGTCAGGATCGCCTGGGGCTGACTCACTGCTCCCCTGCCCACTGCCACCCTCAATGAAATACTGATTTGTTACTATGAACAAGACGCCATTCTCATCCATTGTGACTGTTTCAAACCACTTTCCTGCCATGGATTTTCTTGCAGCCTCCGCCTCCGCTCGCTCTTCCGGAGTAGAAGCAGGCTGATTGGCCGCCCAATCTACGAATTTATCAAGCCCCTGTTTCTTTTGTGTCATGGCTACTTTCTCTCCATAAAGAACTTCAGTACATTTGGGAACTGTTTTTTCATAAGTTGTGAATATGCATGATTCGAATTATGACCCGTAGAGTGCGCCCAAAGGTCTGCAAATACCTCATCTCGGGCACCATTTATCGATTTGAATTTTTCAGATAATTGCAGTGTATCTTTCATGCTGTCTGGCATGTGCTTAAAGTCTTTGTTGAAAGCGTCTATAAACTCTCTTGTATCAGAAATCGGCTCGCCAAACGGACGCGCTTTGACGTTAAGCGCGTGACCATATTCATGGCGTATAACGAATTCAATATCTGTGTTCTCAACCCAGTGACCATTCTGAAAAACTTCTTCTGGGACGTATATGGTTTTTTCATTTGGCTTGAAACAACCAGCCATTCTCTTATTGGTATCGGGAATGTCCGTGATTCGGTGGACTGGTTTTACCTCTATGTCATGCGCTTTTAGGAATTCACGCTCGCTCTGTGGAAGTCGCTCCACAACCTGCTTAAGCTCGGTTACGATTTTTTCCGAAGGAGGCGTGATTTTTTCTGGCACTGATTCCTTTTCCAACCTGCCTGTTTTCCTCGGCAATTCCTCACCTTGTCCAGAATCTTCAGACATTGAAAAAACGACACTATCACCTTTCTTAGGTATTTCAATGCGACGCCCTGGTCCATCTGTAGCTGCTGCAAATGCAGGTTGCAGCGGCTTTGCTAACTCCTGCATCTTTTGAATGTGCCCTTGCAACTGTGCCATTTTTTGATCCAATTCGCCAAATTTTTCAGTACTTGCAAATGATGTAATTGCTTCGCCTGCCTTTCCTACCAGGTTTGCTCCCTGTATCTCTTTTGCAGCTACGCTGAGGGCACCAGGAACCAGAAGGGGAACAACCTCTTTTCCAATAAAGTGTCCTTTCTGCTCCGTATCAAGGGAATTCCAGTGATCAGATGCCGCCTTGGAAACCGTTCCGATGTCCTTTCCAAGATCGGCTTCGCCTTTTGGTACTTGCCGGAAGTAGTAATCACCAGCTGCTCCAAAGGATTGCGAAACACCGTTACTTATCGCAGCAGCAAACTCTTTTATGTCTGCATCTAGATTGACCTTGCCTGCAAGCGCGTTGCCATAATAGTCTTTGGCCACAATCAGGCTCTTGGCAGTTTCGTCAACAAACTCATGCATCCCATTGTGCGTACCCTGCCATAGCTTTGCACCTTCACTTGCCGCAGATTTGCTGAATTTGACAAACGTGTTCAAAGCCTTTTGCGGATCTATGCCTGGCTCGCTAGACTTTCCGATTGGTTTGTTCGGATCGCCCAAACCGGCATCACTGTAGGCCTTCTCCTGGGCAGCACGTGCTTGTTTCTCGTTTGGCTTTTCATTGTCTGTAATACCAAAACGCGACTGTCCATCTGGACTTACCGTATTGATGCGATTCGGATTAAGTTTACGTGCAGCACGCAAATTGCCTGCATTTACTTCCGGAGTATCCTTTGAGAACTTCTCACTTGCTTTGTCAGCTTGGTGTTGGACCCCGTCAATTCTTTGATCGCCTGGCTTGTTTGCATTGTCGGTCATGAGCTCGGACCACAGAGGTGCAACAACAGCATTATTCCCAATGCACCTGAAAATAAGTTGAGAAGCGTTCAGCTTGATCTTCAACTCGGCGTCCCTCACTTGCGCTTGATGGACTTCCTTCGATGAGTTTTGGCGCTTTTTCAGCGTGATCCTGTCGCCAGCATTTGGTCACGGACTAACGTCTACTTCTGTCGCTTTGAAATGTGAATTCGCTCATCATGCGGGTTCTAGCCGAACGCTTACTCCTTTTTCGTAATATACTATAGGTGGTAGCAAGGTGCCTCATGGTCTATTTTGAGTTTCGGCACCGCGTGGAATGATTAGAAATATTCAATCGTTCATCTCTTTCGCAGCAGGAAGGAATGAATCTTATACAGCCTGAAGAGCTTGCTGCTTGATTTTGCTAGGATATCTGCACTTGTGAGAGTGAGTTCCATGCTATCTATCTTTAGAGTTTCAGCGGCTGCTTTGTTTCTACTGTTATCGCCGGCTTGCATTGCGCAGACACCAGAGGGCAGTGCGCTTGTGCCGGACGCTGCGCCGAGCTCGGCTACTAACAATCCTGCATTACCTGAAGCTGTGCCAGCGCAAGGGCAGAGCAGCAGCAATGCGGCAGCTGCTGCTCTGCCAACTCAAGCCCAGGCATCGCAGAGTACAGAAAAGGCTTCAATTGAACTTTCACAAGACGCCAGAAAACTTTTTGCTGCCGTAAAGCACCCAAGCAAGGGACCGGCAAAATCCATTGGCACTGCTAATTGTGGCTGTATTGCCGGAGCCGTTCCTCTTGCACTCGATGGACCTTACTGGCAAGTGATGCGTCCTTCGCGCAATCGCTATTATGGGCACCCGTCGATGATCAAATATATAAAAGACCTTTCAGAGCGCGCAAACAAGCTCGGTTGGAACGGTCTTCTCATCGGTGACATCAACATGCCACGTGGTGGACCAATGCCCAGCGGGCATGCCAGCCATCAGCGCGGCACAGATGTGGATATCTGGCTGACGCCGGCACCGGATCACAAGCTCAGCAGTGAAGCGCGCGAAACGCTCGAGGCTGGCTCAGTTCTAAAAGTAGATACTGCCGATCTTGACCCTGCGATCTGGACTACCAAACATGCAAACTTCGTAAAGGCTGCTGCGCAAGACGACAATGTTGCTCGCATTTTTGTTACTCCGTCAATAAAGAAATATATGTGCAACTGCAAAGATCCTGCCGGTGCGGATACTGCATGGTTGCGGAGATTGCGCCCCTGGGAAGGGCATGACGACCATATCCATGTGCGTCTGAAATGCCCTCCTGGAGATCCTTGCGTTGAGCAAGATCCGCCTCCCGAAGGCGATGGGTGTGGCGATGAACTCGCTGAATACTACAAGAAGGTTGCTGCAGATCCGCCATTCAAAAGCATACCGGTGCCGGAGCAGGAAGAAAACAAGCCTGTTCCTCTTAACTCAATGCCTGCAGAATGTGGAGACCTGCTAAAAAAATGACGTTCTATGGTATTAATCATAGTGGCATGGAAGCAGGCGTGAGAGAAAATGACTGAAAGCGGTAGCGTTTATGAAATTCCTGAAGAGGAACTGGAGTTTACTTTCGCTCGCAGCGGTGGCCCCGGGGGGCAGAACGTAAACAAAGTGAACAGCAAGGCTTTGCTCCGCTGGCCTGTTCTTTCTAATTCCTCCTTGCCGCAGTCAATCAAGAATCGCTTCTTGAGCAAGTATGCCGGGCGTATCACCACCGGTGGTGACATTATCATAAGCAGCCAAAAATACAGAGATCAGCTACGAAACGCAGAAGACTGCCGAGAAAAGTTACGAGAAATGATTGCGTCCGTGGCTAACCCACCCAAGCCCAGGCGCCCGACGAAACCAAGCAAAGCATCTGTTGAACGGCGCATCCTAACAAAACGCAAACAATCCGAGCGCAAGCAACAGCGTCGAATTGCACTTGATTGAAGCATCAACATAGCTATTCATGCTTACACATGAAAAACACCTCGGGGTCGCAGAGCGCCGGACTCAAGCAGCGCAAGCGCATCCGTTTCCTTTTCAGGCTCCAGCAGTTCAATCGATATGCCGCAAATATCGCTCGACAAGCCGGAAGGCGTCGGCACAGTGCGGCAAGAGACTTTTTCTTTTAAAAGCTTGTCAGCAGCCAGTACTAGAAAAATTGTCTCAAACGTAATGATAGTTCTTGTCATGACTATGCTGAGAAACTTTGAGTTGCAGGCTATTGCGAAGCGCTGTTTGGAAGCCTGAGAATGCTTGTCTTGCGGAGTAAAATGAGTGTGGAAATTTGGGGCGCTAAACTTAACATCAGGCTAACATTTCTATGGCAAAATTGGGAATAGATTATGTAGATCTTGTCGAGCTTTACAACCGGGTAAAACACAATGCAACAAATTATTTGTCCTCGCTGCAAATTCAGGCTTACCAGTGCTAAAGCCATTTGCAATACTTGCGGGTATTCGTTGCATTCCGTGCGCAGACCCTCAGAACCGGCTGCGCCAGCTGCGCCGAAGGCGGCTCCACAAAACAGCAATTCGTCTGTCAATTCAAACAGTATGCGCAAGGCTCAGGCGTCTGTCCAAACTGGCGGCGCCGGCAGTTTCTGGCGTACGTTCTTCGGCCTTGATCCGCTTCCTGCTGAGAAGACAGAGAGCTAATTTACTATTGAGGATTATTGTAAAAGGGCGCCTAACAGCGCCCTTGTTATTTTTCACCGGTAATTCAGGTAATTCGGGCAGACCCAGCATGTTCCATCAAGAGATAACTGAATGATTCTTCAGTATGCTCGCAACATACATATATAAGGAAGGGAATCTGCTGAATCGCTCAATTCTTTGCCGGTTTTCGCAGGCGCACCTGTTCTGGTTTAACTCTTGCGCGAATGGCTAATTTTCTAACGAAGCGCAACGAGCCATCCTTGTTTATGGATTCGAAAGTCCAGGCATCATGAGCTCTATCAAGGGCGCCATCAGGGCGAGGCAGATTGTATCTTTCGCCCGCTCGCAGAAAACGACCTGGGTTTACAACTGCAATGTCTGCACTGCTCACGGAGCGAGTTGCGTCTGCAGCGATGATTAATTCGTCTGCTTTGCTGTCAAAAGAAATTACTGTCCAACAGTTAGTGCCATCGTAAGATACAACTGCGCCCGGGCTGAAGCTGCTATGTTTGGGCAGCTTGGGGGCTTCCGTCAATGCATCGGGAATCCAAAATTTCGCCTGCTTCAATGCATCTGCTTGATTTGCAAGTGGACTGATGAACTTGGCCCTTGGATCGTGAATGATTTCTCTTCCATCGATCATGAAAGTTGTCCATGAGTGGCTCGCTTCCATGCCGCGTACCAGGGTGCAAATCATATCGCCAAAGTCGTCAGATAGAACCTTCAACAACATAGCTTGCTGTGTCGAAATACCCTTGCCTTGCCTTATGAATTCACCAAGCAGAATGCGCCTGCCGCCGTAGTCTTGTGAGAACTGGTCATACCATTTGTCGAGTTGATCAGCAGACATATCTTTTGGTGTGAGCAATTCATTGACATAGAACATCAGTTCTCCCGCGCGCTCGTCAGGCGGAAAATGTGAAAATCTGCGCCTGGCATCATAAATAATTCGCTGCAGGACATAGTCCTGCTCTCTATCCACGCTTGTCGCAATTCTATTGTTTGCCGGGAAATAGCCGTCAAGCTCAAAATAGATTCCACGTCCGGCATTGGAAAAGCCATCCAGGAGAAATGCGCTGATGCTTCCATCTCCGGCATGAGCATTGGATTGAGCGGCTGCGTCTTCGGAAATTCCTCCCTGAGCTCCAAGTACTTTTTGCGTCAAGCGCTGCTCGAGAGAGACAGACAAGTCATCGTCCTCATCTGATTTTGCCGAATCAACTTTCAGCCTTAGCTTTTCCGCCTTGCCTTTGGGCTGAGCAGCAGCAGATTCAGCGCCTTGCGCCGACATGTATCTCAGCAGTGATTGAAGTTCCTTTCTCGATTCCGGAAGAGCAAAAAGTCCTTTTGCAGGATCGACACCCATAAACATGTGGCTGTCTGTGCTTGCGGACTCAGTTATGATAAATCGACCCTTTTGCAGGTGAGAGAGGGCTTCAGAGGGCTCCAGCCAATTTGAGCCTTCTTTGAAGAGATATCTGCTTTTCTCTTCGTAATAGATCGGCAATTCTATTCCTTTTCTGTTGAACACTTTCTCGCCGGCTTTGAGCTCAATCTCCGAGCCCGGTATGACGTGCTCGCCGTTTACCACAAGCCCTGTATCAGAGGGCCCATGGCTGCCTCCATCTTTAATGTAAACGCGACGATCACGTGTCATTCGCAGAGTCGCGTGCAATTTGCTTATGCTCGGATCTGAGACAAATGCATCTGTGCTGGGCAGACGCCCAATCGTCAAGGTATCTCCAGGCTTGAGGACCTGCATGCCAACAACAAAATCCGGAGCAGCAAATCCACCTTGCGGCTTGAGGAAAAGTTGCAATTCCGGGCCGTCTTGTGCGGCTAGAGTTATGCGTTCCGCTGCTTTGATCGGAACGGTTTCATACGGCTTCAGGCGTTTGAAATTTACGTAAGTGCCAAGCCGTGAGTTTAGATCTTGAATCAAAATTCCATCGTCTGTCTTGATGATTTGCAAGCATACAAAGTCGATAGTTTCTTTCTTGTGGGCGAGCTTTATTTCTCCATCGCTGCCAACGCCGACTATAACTGTGTCTGTCAGGGGAAGACTTGTCTCATTAACTCCAACTGAATATTCTTTTCTGTAATCGAAGAAATTGCGAACGGCTGCAATAAGATCACGCTCTTGCAGTTTCTTTTGCGGATCTTGCGGATTCCAGCCTCTTTCCAGCTCCGATTGCAGCTGCTCATTCATTACACAACGCAACTTGTAATCCGTATGCAGAATCTTTTTGCCTTTGTCGCTGATGCTGAGAATGAATATGTTTTTGTCGTTGGGATTGTTGCTCTTGTAGTGGATCTTATTGTCGGGATGGACCTGATTGAAATTCTCTGAAAGCTCCTCGTCGGTTACGAAGCTGGCTTTGCTAGATATCGCTTCTCGTGCTTCAGCTTCGTATTTAATCAAGACCTGTTTGCTCTGTTCATTACGCGCAACAATGCGATAAGGTTCATCGTTATAGAGAACGATTTCCTTTTCGAAAAACAGGCATTCTCTGGCGAGGCGCTCGTCGATTTCTTTCCTGTTTCCATGGCTGTCGAAAAGTGACTCGTCTGGCTTAATATCTAGCTCACGCATGATCTGGATGAAGTCATTTTTCAGCACCATGATGCCTTTGCCATAGCGAAGATCGCTTAATTCCCCGCGGTCATATAGCTCTGCAACTGCTCTGCCACCTTTTGATAGCGGACTGTTGTTGTTGAGGCAATACATCAGATGCGACCATTCTTCTGCTCGATCGAACGCTGCCCGGACATGGCTTATAGCGCCTCCGGCTTTATATACGCTCATCTCAGGCACAGCTTTGAGATAGCTGCCCTCGGGCAATTTCAGAGCTCCTTCAAGGGAGCCGGTATTGTTGTGCAGAATAACCGTGGCAACTGCGCTTCTTTGCTGCTTGCTTAACTCTCGTCTGTCTGCGTTGTTTATGCGAGCAACTCGTCCATCAGGTGGAGAAGGGTCGAACTTTGGTGTTATGCCGCTGTTCCTTATAGATACAAGCTCACGATATAAACGCTTGCCGTCCACCTGCTCCAGCAAGAGGCGCCTTATTCCTTGCTGCAGGTTCAGATTGATTGGCTCAAAGCCGGCGCTGGCGTTGGGCGGTACATAGTTCTCTTCCAGGCTGACGTCTGCATAATGTAATCGCATGAATGATTGATTCGAGATACTTACTTTCACACCTGCGGCTTGCAAGACCGGTGCGTAAACCTGATCGAAGATGGCGGCAATGTCTTCCATAGCCATGTCTTTCTCTTCGCCTTCCAGCTTGCTGGCTCGTCGTAATTGCCTGAGGAAAGCGTTATATGCTTTCTCGATTTTCTTAAACTGTTTTGTTGAAATCTGAATCTCAGCTTTTAGCCCATTTGGAAATTCAATTTCTGCTTTCGCTTTAAGAATGGCTGAAAAATTGCCGGGCAAAAGTTTGCGGATGTTTAGAGGTGCTTCCTTCTTGCCGTCACCCGTTGGGATTTCTTCGGTTTCGATAATTTTTGCAGGAGCCGGTTTCTCTGCTTTCGCTTCTTGAGTGCTTTCAATTCTGCGCAGATACTTCAATGCCTGCTCGCGGCTGCCTGTGGTTTGTTCCGACCAATCTTGCAGCAGCTGCAGGGCAATCTTTCTGATGACCGTTCTTCCGGCTGTAGAGTTTTGCACGCTTTCAATAAATGCTTTTTGCAGCGGGTTGCTTTCTTTCCAGCGTTCTTCTTCAAGTACCATGCTTGAATCAAGCAAATGAAACTTGAACTCTTCGACAATTTCTATAAGCGGATCGCAGATGTTGATTAGTTGCTCGCTGCTTTCGCCTTCTTCTCCTGCGCCATCAGACAGCTGAGAGAGCAAGTCCTTCAGCGCCTGCTCGTTATAGAGTTGATGAAGCTCTATAGATTTTTCGAGGAATTGTAATGCCGGGCGCTCTGATCCATCAGCATAATTGTCTGATGCATTTTGCAATAAGCCAAAAAAGGCTTTGTAATCGTCGTGTGCGAGGTGCCGAGCAAGCTCAAGCAATTCCTGCTCTTGCTCCTTCTCTAGTTTATTTGTTGGCGTTTGCAGTTCAAACCCGTTGATGACATCAGCACATAGTTCGATGAGTGGGTTTTTCAGCGAGCCAAGTTGCTCAGGAATTTCCGCGAAGCTGTTGCTGCGAATAAACTCTGAGAAGCGCTCTGGTGCCAGCTTGAGCAAAGACTCTGCTGCTAGCCTGTGCTCTGCTTTTTGCAGCATCAAGCTGCGGAATGTATAGCGGTCGAGCAGCTTTTTCTCAATCGTGTATTTGTAAACTGCAAGAGTGTCCAGCGGCACCTTCCCATTTCTGGAAAGACGCAACAGTTGCAAAATACTTTCTGGCAGAAGCCGCTCTGCTGCAGCTTTTTCAAGCTGCCTGTTCAACAAATCGAAAACTATATAATCGCTGTAGTGTGGAATGGCTAGAAGTCGGAGCAGTGGCTCATTGATAATGCCTTGCTTTCGCATTTGTTCAAGGGGTTCCATGCGCTTCATGAACTCGTCCAGCGAGAAACTGCCTGGTTTGGCACCTGGCGTCTCTATGGCAAGCCTGTCAAAAAGTGCATTGCGCAAGGCCTGATCGAATTCAAATATCTGGTTCAACCAGTTCTGGGGAAACCAACCGAATGAACGTCCCAGGCTCAAATCTTTTATGTTGCCGCCACTCAAGTTGCCGCTGAAGAGTCCATCAAAAATTGTTTTTGCCATCTCGGTAGTGAGAGAATTCGACGCCAGCAAGTTGGAAATACCGGCTCGAGCGCTTTCGTCAAGGGAGCCGAAATCGGCAACCTGATCCGCGCTGATGATTTGTTTTTGTAATGAACGAGCAAGAATCGACGCATCATTCTGTACTCGCCCGGCGAAGCTGCGCACGGGCACTGCAAGCGTGAGAGCAGCTTCTGACATGCGCAATGCGGGCAAGCCTGCATTTGGAGTGAGTGTCATGAAGAATTCCGTGCGGCTTGAAAGAGGCAAGGAGAGGAATGCTTCTATATGGTCGCCAGTGAAGCTTCTGCCTGGATCTGCAGCAGCTTTTTGGATCAGATCGAAAACAAGCTGCCGCTGTGATTCTTGCAATGAAAAAATCTGGTTTACGCGCGGACCATTAATCAAACCGCGTTGTAGTGCCGGAAGTAGTATGCGAAAGAATAGCTTTGGCGGTAACGTGCCCAGCTGGCTTATTGTTCTTGGTTCCAGCTCAAGCAGCGCTGCCAGCGATTCCTTGTCTATCTTATCTCTTCTAAGCATGCTTTCGACGAAAGCGCGTTCGATTGGCGGCAGTTGCAGCAAGCGCTTCGCTTCGGCTGCAGTCATAAAACCTTCCTGGAGTTTACTGTCGTACATTTTGCGTGTCTGCTCCCAGCCGGGGCTGTCCGGGTGAAGCGAATCACCCTTTCGTGAGCTTGCCGCGTTCAACGCACGAAGAGCTTCAAATGGAGTGACACCCAGGCTGTTGGAGGAGACCGTGGCTACTTTGACCGGCTCTTCAAAAAACTTATCGCTTTGAGTTGGTGAAACTTCTTCCTCGAGCCTGTCATGGCAGTTCTTGATCAGCGTTTCGTATTCTTGTTCAGCTGAATTGAATTCCGATTTAAGTGAGGCATATATTTTCTGCAGTGCCACTTCGCCGCCTGTAAACGGCTCTGATGAATGCACGTCGGCTTTCCATTGTTCAAAAATTGTCTGCACAACAGGCGGAAGCCCATGAGCAAAAAGCTCTGATTGAAATTCTTGTCCGTAGTCGGGAAAGTCGAAGTGACCAAACAAGCAGTGAAGAGCGGTGCCGTCACGATCTCTTGCGAGGCTATGCAAACGACCTTTGATAAATCGCAGGCGACGATATAGTTGCCTGCTTGAACTGGCAAGATTGGCCGGTCGTTCGCGTAAGCTGCGTGCGAGTTCGACTGCTCTGTTTTCTATTGTTCTTGTCCAGAGCCCAAGGGAGAAATGAAGGTGGGCGTCCTGCACCACGGACTCAGCTAAAGGGAAGCCGGTGAGGTCCTGGTAGAAGTTGCGAGCTTGAGATAGGTCATTGTCTTCTTTGTAAATGGAATAAGCTGATAACAATCGATCTTGCAGAGTATGCACGATTTCATGCAAAATCCTCATGCGCAGCTGGCGTTCATCTGCTTTAAGCAGGAGCTCCTTGCTTATGTAAAGTTCTGCTGCACCAAATTGATACGAGCATGGTCCCCGGGCATTGCAGCTGGAAAGGATTGCACTGATCTGCGGCCATCTGCAGTTGTCGTGCATAATGTCGAGCTCTTTTTGCAGCTCGAACAATCTGTTATCCAGAGCAGTTTCAACGTAGCGCTTAAGATTGTTTTGCTCCTGCCGGAGCTGGTTCCAGTTAAATTTGTTTCTGCCGAGTGGATTATCGGCATTACGTTCCAGCTGGTCAAGTTTGTCGTAGAGTTTTTTCTCCACCCACTCGTCTTGTTCTTCGGTATTCTTTTTCTGCCAGCGTTTTTGAACGGATAATTCTTTTCTGCACTGCAAAATGTTTTGTCTATTGCTTCTAAATTCTCGTCTTCCTGTTTCCAGAACCAGTTCAGCATCCTTAAGCTCTGCTTCGAGGTCGCAGAGCCTGTCGTCATAGGGCTGCAAATCTTCCTGCCATGCCTGGCATAGCTGTTGAATGCGACGACTGAACTCTGCCACAGCAGCTTGATTCAGTTCAGGCAAGGAGTGGAGAAGGGCTTCAATATTTTGTCGAGTGTGTGTTGGCGTGCCTCTGTCAAATTCCGAATTTTCATTATGCTCATTGTCGAAAGCAATTTTGCTTGAGCGTTTGCCTTCTCTTCCTGTGCCATCGGATCTGGAAGCAAGTGCTCCCCAGGAAAATCCTTCTGTCTGGGCTGGCTCTGCGGGCGATTTCTCCGAGTATTCTGTTCTCAGCTTGTGTAATGACAGAGTTGATGCTACTACAGAAGATGCAATAGCCAGGGCATTACCCAGCGCCAGAAAATCCCGTTTTGATGCATCGTCATAGTCACCGCTTATTGATTCCTTGAAGAATTCTCGCAGTCGAGTGTTGAGGTTCCCACCGAAAAGCTCAAATGCTGCTTCATATGCTTTGATTCTTTCATGAAGGTGACGAGCCACGTCGGAATCTTCGATATCTTGAAACGTATTTTTCATTTGTGCGACTGCATCGCGTGCATTGCGCAGATCCGATAACTTTACCTGGCTGAACACCTGTTCTATCTTGCTGATATGAACTCTTACTCGCGCCAGGAGCTGCGGGTGCTGTTGCAGTTCCATGCCACAAATCTGTTGCAAGAGCGGCAAGCGCTCTGCAATCATTGCCGCGCCGTTTCCAATTTTTTCGAAAACAGGAACTAATTCTATCTGTTCAAAGGCTAACGTTTCCAGTGCGGGCGCGTCAACCGGCTCTATGTTTTGTAATTTGAGCTGGATTGCAGGAAGATTCAGAAGTGCTTTCTTGAAACCTGCATCTGAATAGTCTGGCAAAGAGCCGGTATTAATTAAGCCTGCAGCTTTCAATCGCAGAAAGGCTGAATTCGCTTCAGCAAAATTTGCGGGTGCAGATCGCTCGAGCGTGATCCTGCCATGCTGTGCTATCAGTTTGAGAAGCAGGATGTCAGCGGTTTTCTGACTGTTCATCGAAAGTGAAAAATGTCGAAGTATTTTCTGAGCTAGTTTTACAAGCTCTAAATCGCGAATCGTTTTATTTAGAGAGTCCTGAAAATCAGCTGCGTGCTCATCGAAGCGAGCGATTTTTTCGCCAATCAAGACTAAGTCTTCAGAATTCATGTTTCTCTTATCAGAGAATGGATTCTGAGACCAGGCCGGTGCTTTATACAGTTCTTGCAGGTCTTTGATTGCTTTGTTCCGCAGCTCCTCGGTGCTATGCATAGCACTGCTCAATTGGAAAATACTGTTTTCTGTTTCATGTTCCAGCTGAGTGAGCGCTTTGTTTAGATTGATGCTGAGCAGAGAATTTTCCGCAAGGCCAAAGTTCAATGAGCCTTTGTCCAGCTGCAAAGCCAGCTCACTAAGTTCGAAGTTCCCCGGTGTAGCGCCAATGGCGATTCTTTGCTCTCTTGAAAGGATATTCAAAGTTGCAGCATTTGAAAGCGCTCGGTATTGTTCGGAACTGATTCTTGCTGCCGTGATGCCCATTTTTGAAAAAATTCCAGGACA
Organism: Obscuribacteraceae bacterium (SeqCode); assembly: GCA_044358055.1. Classification (GTDB taxonomy): domain Bacteria; phylum Cyanobacteriota; class Vampirovibrionia; order Obscuribacterales; family Obscuribacteraceae; genus JAIEPM01. The sequence goes on along the minus strand of JBIKOL010000012.1, from coordinate 64,419 downwards.
GGGGAATGCAAGATTGGCGTCGTAAAGTATGCGCACGCATTCGTCTGTTTCTTTGATTTCAGAGCGCTTTCCTTCTAGAAACTCAGAAATTATGCGGGGCAGCTGCTTGTCCGAGATAAATGACGGAAGGTTTTCGTCAGAAGGAAAAACTTCCAGTGCCGCTGCTCGTGCAATATGATCATTCGAACCCAACATCGAAAGAAGGGCCATGCTTGCTTCTTTGACAAACAGGCTCATCTTATCCGCGAGTCCCACCTTTTGCAGTTCTTGCTTGCCTCTGACCGTCAAAAAGAAACCCAGGTCTTCGGCGATTTCTGCAGGCAGAAACTGAGCCAGAGCGCGTAGAGCCTGCGCCGCGGCCAGCCGTTCATCCCCGGAGCCTTTTGTCAAAGCTTCGTGTTGCCTGCCGATGAAATAATTGCGAATCTTTTCGGAGAGCGAGTTGGCAATCTCCGGAATCTCAGCAATCAGCTCCGGCTGGTTGAGATGTTTGCAGAATGACTTTATCTCAGGCATGCGCCAGTGAGAGGACAGGGCCAATAATCCACGCGCTGCGCTCCTGCTTTTCGACATATCTGTATTTTGCCAATGAGTTTCAAACGCCTGTCTCAGTTTGTCTATCACTGTGCTTGATGGAGGATTGTCTCGTGCTGCTATTTGTCCGATTGTCGCAAGCAAGCAGCCGCTGTCTCCATTGTTCTTATATTCATCCAGGAGCAAATGGAGCAATTTGTCTCGGTGCCGCGGCACAGCGCCGGTTTTCTCCAGCTCCTGTGCTGCCCCGCTTGCTTGCGGGCTGTTTGCCGCAATCATGGCCAGCGTGCGCACTGCGCCTTCAACATTTTGCTGAGCGAGCCGTCCAAGGTTGAACCGTTGAGTATTACTGAGTCCGTCATTGTAAGCCCGAATGAGCTGTTCAGACAGTCTGCCGCAACCTGGAAGTTCTGATCCTAATGCGTTTATGAGTCCGTCAATCAGGTTGGCTCTGCTTCGCGCTGAAAAGCCTGCATCAAAAATAGCCTCAATGGCTTTTTGGACATTGCGGTCGGCGCTGGTAAAAGATTCCGCAAGAGCAAAAGAAATTGCAGTGCAGTCGTGCAGGCTTAACAAATTGTCTGGATTGCGCTTTATAGTGTCCTGCAGAGCAAGTGCTGCGTGTTCTCGAACAATAGATACTTCTGCTGGAGATAGATCATGCAAGTCTGGTACCAGGGGGGCTCGCTGTTGCTCCATCTGCCAGGCCTGCTTTATTTTCTCACTCGTACCGACCAGAAGTATTCCGAGCAAGGCACTGCGGGCGGTATCGTTACCGGTTCGGGAAATGCGAGTTAGTTTGTCCATCTCCACGCGAACAACATCAGCTGCTGACTTCACGCTGTCGAGATCTTCAAGGTCGCGAGCATGCAGTGCTTCTGTTATCTTCTGGCAAGACTCACCGGTGCTTGTCCACTGCAATTGGGCAAGCGCATCGGCATTTCCGAATTTAAGTTCGTCTTCAAGTAATGCACTTGCAATTGAAAGCTGTTCGGCGCTTGTATTTGCACCAAGTCCCTGCATTATCTGATCAACTCTGCAGGAATTCAATTCTGTATACACATCAGGCAAAGATTTTTGAAAAACTCTCAACGCGTCCTTTGCGCTCGTGCCTCTTGCTTCTAAGTCTCTGATGATACGGGAAATATTCATTGCGCCAGGAATGCTTCGCAATGTTTTTTCGATTTGTTCCAGGTAAGATTGTGCCGTGGGATTCGCTTGCTGCTCTTTCAATCGCAGAAGATTGTGTATTTGTGCCAGCGCTATTTCCGGATTATTGGTTTCGCCCGCGGTAAGAACAGCATCTATTGCTTGCAGATTGCGAATAAGCAGGCTGAAATCATCTGTCGCGATTAAGCGAAGACGTTGCTCCGCTGCGTATGACAGTTCGTTGATTGCTTCAACTCGCTTCTTGTGTCGTTCGTCTCTGGGCGCTCTGTCGATCTCTCTGCTCAGGAAGCGACCATAAGCATATTTAGCAGGTTCGAGTGTGTCATTGCTCAGGTCAACTGCCGCATGGCGTGCGAGATCGGCAAGAGGATGAGGGTCAAGGTCATATTCTTGTTCTGTGCTACCGCTTAGCGTTTTACGAGCTGCTGCAGATTTTTTCTCCATAAGCGCGAGGCTAATCAGGGACTGCATTTGTAATTCCTGATCGCCAGTATGCTCAGCCTCTTGCAGATCCATTAGAGCTTTTGAAACAAACAGTTCTTGCAGTGTGTTTATCGCTGCAGGGTCAGTTCCATCAATCACATCCTGGATGCTTTGTTCAAGATTGAATTTGACGTCAGAGCTTTGATAAAATGGTTCTTCCTCATCATCCTGCACGGATTGAATCGGTGCGGGAGGCTGTTCAAATTGCGAGACTGGACTTAATTCCGAATCTGTATCTGTCATAGCTTCTTGCTGATTTGCAGTCTGTTCGTCTGCAGAAGCCGCATGTTCCTGCGAACTTTCCAGGATCTTTTCTGATTCAGCAATCGCTGTAACAAGGCTTTCTTGATCGCTGCCATCCATAGCCTGGCTTGCTGCCGAGCTTGCGGAGGCTTCCAGAAACTCTGTCGGATAGCTCTTACTTTGCTCGAGGATGCTTTCTACCGTTTCCGAAAGAGATGGCGGCACCCAGTCCAGGTCCGTTGATTTCTTGTTCTGGCTGAGCTGTTCGAATATGTCCTTGTCGATGATTTCGGGCTTCGGTTCAGATTTTGCATTCATGCTTTCCAGAATTTCGCTTGCAGAAACCACCGCAGCAAATATACCGGAGGATGAATTTGATGAAGCTGCCTCAGGCTCCGGAGCTTTGGAGTCTGTCTCGGCCAGATCTGCGGCTTCTTGCTCAGCCCGCATCTTATCAATGTCTATTTCACCTAATCCAGCATCAGCTACTGAAACAAGTAAATCAGCCAGGTGTTTGGTAGCTTCGGCTGTTGGTGTCTTGCTTGAAGCCGTTTGTATGCTTGGCTTTCCCTCTTCCGAGCCAGGATTATTATCGGAAGCTTGCCCTTCTGAATCCTGCGGATTTGGATCCGCATTTCCCTGTTCGGGATCGGCGCCCGTTCGCGCGCCTTGTGGAGCGGACGGAGCTGGCTTGGCTTCGTTCTTATTCTCGTTTTCCGGGTCAGCCATTTCTGCAATAAAGTGACGGCGGCATTAGTCTGCAAAGACTGTATTCCACGGCAAAAATTCATCTAACCTGAATTTCAGAGGGAACTGACGGTTTTTGCAGGCTCAATTTTATCGTCATATATTGCCGAATAGTTCCAGTAACTTGCAAAGACTTTCCGCACGTAATCACGTGTTTCGCGAAATGGAATGTTCTCTACAAAAATATCGAGGTCATCTATTGGGAACTGCTTTTTCCAGGAAGCAACAGCGTTTGGGCCTCCGTTATAGCTTGCCACAGCAAAGATTGCCTGACCGTCGAAACGTTTCAAGGTGTAGCCCAAATAGTCGATTCCCAGTTTGAGGTTGTTTTCCGGCCTGTGGATGTCATCATTAGATTTTATGGGAAGTCCAAGACGTTTTGCGACGCCCATTGCCGTACCCGGTAAAAGCTGCATTAAACCCAGAGCATTTGAACTGCTAATTGCTCCCGGGTTGTAACGAGACTCTTCGCGAATTAAAGCCTGTGCCAGAAAGGGATCAACGCTCTTGGCTTTTGCCTCAGTTTTGATTGTTTCCGAATGGAGAAGCGGGTAGGCGATTTGCCATTTGCCGTGGCTGTTCGGCCGGCCGTTCAAATCTTTGGTTTCGTTATTTATCGCCTGCAAAGGCAGATTCATCTTCGCGAAGCAGAGTGACTTCAATTCCACCAGTTTCTCTGAGGGAATTAGTTCCAGGCATTCATCCCATTGATGTAGCTCCGCCAGGCATGCAAGAGTTTGTCCTCCCTCGGACGCGATTTGTGTGAACGATACCAGCTGTGGTGGCATTGGCCAGCTCCAGCCGCCATGCGCAGCGTATTTGTTATAGTGCTGCAAATGTTTGCTGAGGTCTGTGCTCCAACCCGGATCGCTCTTACCAACAAGGGCAGCGTGTCTTGCATAGGCGCGCCAGCCATAATACTGATTTCCGAATTTGGAATTGGTGTGCTGATATTGCCGGATTGCTGCTTCTTTGTGATTTAGTTTTTCTTCCAGCTTGCCGACCCAAAAATTGAATTTAGAACCAAAGCGCGAAGTTTCGTATTCAAGCGCCATCTGTTTTAACTTGGGCAGCGCTTCCGCGTATTTCCCTGATTTGATCTGGTCCCAGATAATCCACCAGCTAGCGTCAGGTGCAAGTTCCGACTTTGGATATTTGCTGCAGAGTTCATCAAAATATGCAACTGCTTCATCGCCTGAAGCGCGCGTGCCAAGGTTATATAGTGCTTGATCCGCAAAACTAGGGCAAGTCTCAAGCATCATTTTCCAGACGGCTATTGCCTCGGCTCTTGTGCCTATACGTGCCAGTGTTTTTGCTGCTTCGGCAGATTGTGGATCAGTCGGGTATTTGTTTATTCCGCTAGTAAAAGCATCTTTTGCTTCCTGAATTTTTCGCATTCTGAGAAGACAGTCGGCTTGTTTGTACCAGTTTTTGTCATCGCCGCAATTTTTGTATTCGGCAAGAGCTCGAGTGCACTCACTGTTTCTATAAAACACATCGCCAAGAGCCTGATGGTCTGCCGGATTGAGCTTGACTTCGGCGTTGCCTGTCAGAGCGTTTGCAATGTCTCTTGCAAATCGACCATCTGAACTTTTTTGCAAATAATCACGCCAGTATTTCAATGCCAGCTCATAGTTTTTATTATCAAAAGCAAATTGACCCAGATAATAAAGAGACCCGGTTGCGAACTGGGATTCCGGTGCGGCTTTTATCGCATTATTGAACTCTTCTTGAGCGTTGTCTTTTTCACTGGCACGCAGGTAACTCTGTGCAAGTGAATAATGTGCCCGCGATTTTTCTTGCGTTGATTTAGTTTTGCTCAAAATTTTGTTCAGTGTTTGCCTGACCTGTGGTTCATTGCCTAAGGTATTTGCACAATCGACAATGTGCCACTGGCTGCGTTCATACAGAGGGGCAAATTCAGAAGCCTCTTCGTATAGAGGGATTGCCTGTTTGAGTTCATCCGAGCTGCCGCCTTTATTCAGCACGCGTGCCATGACGTAAGCCGACTTCTGTCGCGATCTGGCTTCGCTTTCCGTGTTTCGGAACTTTGAAATGATTTGTAGCTTTTCGTCAAGGGATTTTGAGTCGAAATTGCGCAATGCGCTGTCAAGCAAAACATCGACATGGTAGCCGACTGGCTCTGCCTTGTTGATGCCTTCAGCACGCTCATTTGCCGAAAGCAGCAGAAAAGACGCGGCGATAATAATTGCTGACCTTTTTATCATTAACAGTCGCCCAATCAAGTATCAGATTAGAATGCTAGCATAGGCGAGACTGGCTAATCCAATGTTGCTCAAAAAGCCCATGCATGCAGGAATGAATTGGATAAAATGAGCCCGATCTATTTTGACAACGCTGCCAGCACGCATCCAAAACCTGAGGATGTTTATTTGGAGTCAGACCGGGTTTTTCGGCACGGTGGAAGTCCCGGGCGTTCCGCACACGCGATTTCTGTTAGCGCTTCAAAAATTGTTTTCGAGAACAGGCTTGCTCTTGCTGAATTCTTGAATGTTCAGGCTCCGGACCATTTGATTTTTACGCCCGGATGTACGCAGAGTATCAATATGGTTTTGAATGGAATTGGTTTGCGCAAAAACGATACTGTTCTTGTTTCTGCGCTTGAACACAATTCCGTGATGCGCGCGCTTCACAGGCTGCAAAAGACTGTGGGCATCAATGTTATTGCCTTGCCTTATACACCCGGCAGCATTATAAACAGAACTGATCTTGAAACTTACCTGTCGCGCGGAAAAGTTCGATTGTGTGCATTCACAGGGGCAAGCAATGTTACCGGTGAAATTCTCCGGCTTGAAGAAGTAGCCAGAATTTGTAAAGACTTTCATGTGCCACTGTTGGTGGATGCGGCGCAGACGGCTGGTTATTTGAAGACGGATTTGTCTCTTCCTGGAATTACTTACTGGTGTACGTCCGGGCATAAAGGGTTGCTTGGTGCTCCTGGCCTGGGTCTGCTTTACGTGAAACCGGGATTTGAGTTAAGTCCCTTTGTTTGTGGTGGAACAGGATCCAAATCTGAGCAGTTCGAAATGCCAGAAGCTTTGCCCGATAGGCTTGAGCCAGGAACGATGTCCGCTCCATTAATTGCAGCTCTGGGTGCCGGCGTTCGATTCTTGCAGACGACGGGGCTTGAAACTGTGAATGCTCACGAAATAGGTTTAACCAGCGAGTTCCTTAAATGGCTGCTCGCGAAAGAGCAGTTTCGCGTCGTCGGTGATCCTGAAAGTGCCCGTGTACCTCTGGTTTCATTCGAGATTAAAGGAATGGATTCGGGACTGCTGGCTGACTTGCTGGACCGCGAATATGGAATTTGCACTCGTGCGGGCTTGCACTGTTCTGCCGCGGCGCACAAAACTCTTGGGACCACAAAGGCGGGACTTGTGCGTGTGAGTTTTGGTTATTTCAACACCCGCGATGATTTGCAGATGCTCCTTAACGCGCTTGAACATATCTCCTCATCGAAAGCACTAGATCGATAATTCTCGAAGCCGGCGAGCCGCCGGCGCTCCCGGGTGGGTTCCTGCGTTTTCGTCTTTAAGGTCGGATCTGAACCGAAAAGAGACCGATCGCCGGGAGCGCCCGCTTCGCCTCTCCAACCCGCACTCGCTGCGCTCGCACGGGTCCCCATTGCGAGGCTAGCTGCGGCTCGCCGGCTTCTGTAGGTCTGGATCGATCGAAACCTTTTAAAGAAGACCGGTTCCGTGACCGAGGTATAAGTACTGTCAAGCTTCTCGGATGTTGTTTCGCTCCATTTTTAATCAAGATAAAGAGAAAGCGCTGAAAGCCGCTGCTGAAGAGAAGATAAAAGTTGTCAAGCGAAAGTGGTTTTGCCATTATTCTGGGAATGTCTTCTTTTAGTACCAGCCTGCGGGTTGAAATAAAAACTGTGCTTATATTAGGTGACGACGTCGAGAACAACGACTTCCCACTGGTCAACAATCTTTTGATTATGACAAACGTTGTGATTTTCGTTTGCATGTTAAGTTCCGCGGTTATCGAACAAACTTATAACACCTGGGGCGTCGTTCCCGCGCGCTTTCTTGCGCAGCACGACGCACAGCAGGTTCTGACCATGCTCTCTTCAATGTTTTTGCATGGGGGTTGGATGCACCTTATCGGTAATATGTGGGTGCTCTGGTTGTTTGGTGATAACGTAGAAGATCGTTTGGGTCACTTTCAGTATTTGCTCTTCTACTTCGCCTGTGGAATGTTTGCTGACGTAGTTCAAATTCTTTCCGACCCATCATCAGCTGTCCCCTCGGTGGGTGCCAGCGGTGCTATTGCCGGTGTTATGGCTGCTTATATTGCCTTGCATCCGGATGCACGCTGTAAAACATGGTTCGGTGATGATTCGTTATTTTTTGCGTTCAGAACTTACAAAGTGCCAGCAGTTTTCATCATCTTTGGTTGGTTCGCATTGCAGATTTTTTCTGCTAGTTTCATGAATTCCAATGTTGAAGGAATCGCCTTCTTCGCTCATATTGGTGGCTTTCTTGCTGGATTGGCTCTACTATGTGTCTTCCGTTACAACGAATACAAAGCAAGTGATGGCAAGGCTGGTGGCAACAATGTTGCGGTACTTGGTTTGACTGCAGTTATTTGTTCAACGATGTTGCTTCTGCATTTCTTGATGCCTGCGAATCTGAATAAATTTCCCAAGCCTCAAGCTGTGCAAGCGCAGCCTGCCAAGCCTGAAGCAGAGCAGCCACAAAAAGTTGAACCATCGCTGGCTATCGATCAACAAAAGACGAAAGTCACCCAAGTTAAACATTCACATCACCATCATGCTACACAAGCTCATCATGAACACACCGTTCAATCGCAGCATACCGGCGCTTCTCAAGCCGAGCATCAGCACGCCGCGCATCATGATTCGACGGCTCAACATAAGCATGCTGTAAAAGCAGAAAATAAATAATTGAATCTCAACAGCCAGGTTCAACACATATATATTGTTGAAGATAAGTAGCTTTATATGTCATGAACTCTTGCCTTCTTATTGGATATGTAAAAAGGGTAAAGTCCGCCTGTTATCGGTATTGGCACAAGCTTCGAATTCTGTCGAAAATGATCTTGATCAATCTTTTCCTAGCGCTTAGGATCAGGCTCAGCAGCACCACTTGCGGTGCCTGTCTTATAGAGATCGATGGCAGATCGTATATACAATAGTGGGGTGAGAGCAATTACGGACGCAGTTACCAATAGCGACATCTCTAGCGAGTCGTATCCAGCTAATCCGGACGCAGTGAGCAGTTTGGACCTCAGGCGCTGGTTTCTCAATCTATTTCCCTATCGCAACTCGAGTGTGATTAGAAGAGGTGAAGGAAGCCGTTGGCATGATGTCAGCCGCTTTTACTATCTGACTGATGAAGACATCATCGAGTGCATCACGCCTGCGTCAAAGTCTCAAAGAGGCTTTCGCTTCGAAGAGAAGACCATGTTTTTGGTTTTGAGCATTCCTGCTCACAGCCCATATCACAATCTGGATTCTGTCCTGGAAATTAGAGAATTGCTTCAGAATCAGCTCGGTGTGTCAGCAAGACACTACCAGCAAGATGATGACTGGTTCTTGTATCTCTTCCTGACAAAAGAAGTCGAAGCCCCAATGGCAGGCAAGCAGCTGCTTGAGTGGTGCATTTCGCAAGGATTCGATATTGCTAGCGGAGCTTTGGAAGTTCATCCATCTGACAAGCCGTTGCCATTTCCATTGCAAAACAGATTCTCCTGGTTCAACGACAAAGGGCAGCTTTTGGTGAGACGTACTGAGCTGAGCACTGAAGATGCAATTGCATTCTTCTTGCAAGATGCCGGCCAAAATTCGGTGGAACCGGAAGCGTTATTTGAAAAAATGAGACTTCAAGCGTTTGGATTTGCGCATTCTATGAAAGAAGAGCCGGACCTCGTGCCAGCCCAGGAGCCGAGTGTTCAGGCAGTAGCAGTGCTCGAAACCGAAACTCAGGACTTGTTGAATTTTGACCCAGCCGAGCAAGCAGAAGCCTCTGAAGAAGCGCTGGAGCCTGACTCCGATTCCGCTAGCGTTGAACTAGAAGAGAAAAGCAGCCAAATTCAAAACGTAGTCCAGTTACCCACGGTTCAAAGAGAACCAGCAGCAGCTCCTGAAAATTTCGCTGTGCAAGAAGCGCAATTGCTCTTGTTTCCGGGAATGACACCCGGTTCTTTCGATGATGGAAGAAGCTAAGTCGAGCTTAAATTAGTCGCTGGAAGATCTTCTAAGCTGGTTCGCATAAATCAGCCCAGAGATCAAAATTACCGTGTTCATCGCAATCATGCTCAATGACTGAAATAAAGGTATTGGGAACCACTCGTGCAGCATGAACAAAATGCAGCCCAGTATTGGGTAAAGGATGAACGTGGCGTGCCAGATGCGCAGTGCTGTTGGTTCTAACTTGAGCGCCTGGAATAGATTTAAAGTTTGAAGAGTAAGTGCAGCAGCTAGCGAAAGTAGCAGTGAATCATAAACGTGGGAGTGGGCGCTGCTTACTACTGCTGTGGCTATTGTGAGGGCGGACGCCCAGTTGATCAATTCTCGTTTTTTGCTTGCGAAGTACCAAAATGCTGCCACGAGGATCAAAGCTGCGAACATGAAGAGTACGCTTACGGGAAGCGCCAGCTTTTGAGGCAGGAGCAAACTAAAGACCAGGCGCATGCTGACCATCTCATCTGGATGCACGCCGATTACTTTTGAGCTAGTTTCCTGGTGAAAAAGGATGGATGGATAACCAAATACATTGGAAGGTCCGAACATGGCTGTGGAGGCGAGCAGCAAAGCGGCTTCTCCCAACGCGGCCCATAAGAGGATCTTCCATCGGCGATCTACTAAAGCTGGAATCGCCATGAAAATTAGATACTGGGGTTTTGTCGAAAGAATGGATAGCGTGAGTCCAGCAATTGCTTCTTTCTTTGCGATAAATCCATATACAAATGTGCAGAAGAGGAATAAATAAAACCAGACAAGCTGTCCTGTTCTAAAGCTGACCCAGCTTGGATAGAACGCTGCGCAGGCTAGTAAAAACAAAGGCAATTTGTGGGCGGCTAGTTGTCCGAACCTCTTGCAAATGATCCACAATCCGGATAAACCGCACGCAAGAGAAAAGATCGTCCACAAAATAAATGAGTACTCGATTGGCATTACGGAAAATGGACTGAACAGTAGCGCGAAATATGGCGGGTATTGAAAAGCCGGGGCCGTGTCCATTCTGGCTGGTGCGCACAGTCTGTTCCAATAATCTACAAGTACCAGTGGATCATAGAGATGTGTTTTTTGATCTGACAGCGCGACCTGGCCTGCAACATACCAGAGCACATAATCAGAATAATGAAGGTTGCGTTCCACTTCGTAAAAGAACAATCGTTGCGCAAACGCTACTTTAAAAAGCAGAACGATGTATCCAATAAGCCATAATCCAAGAAAGGATAGATAGGTGAACGAGAGAAGGTTCTGCCAGCGTGGCAGCGGGTTGTTTGTGCCTGTTGTGCCGTGTTCCGTCATTTCTTCCTGCGGTAGTCGCTGGTCAATGTTTTTTCAAGCCACACATAAAGACAAATGAAAAGATAGCGGCTTCCCATTTCAGGAATCTTCAATTTGGCAAGACCGGTTTTTCTATTGCGCCAGGTAATAGGTATCACTGTCCAGCTGTAGCCCCGTACAATAGCCTTTAAGGGTATTTCCACGGTCAAATTGAAATGGGGTGCAATGAGCGGCGAGCAACCTTCGATCACTTCACGCCTGTATGCTTTGAATGCATTGGTCGTGTCGTTGTAGTTCAATCCAAAAAGAATGCGAACGAATAGATTTGCCATCCGGTTCAGAATCAGCTTGGGAAGCGGGTAGTCGACAGTTGTGCCTCCTTTTATGAACCTACTTCCAAAAACGCAATCCCATCCTTCGTTCAACTTATTTAAGTATTTGATTACATCTTTGCTGTCGTCTGAGTCGTCAGCCATAACAATGGCGACTGCATCGCCTGTCATTTTGTTTAATCCCCAGATAATGGCTCTGCCAAAGCCGTTGGGACCTTTATTCTGTGTGGGTGCAAGCTCCGGAATCCGTTGTTTCAAATCGGAAAGTATATTCCATGTTTCATCCGTGCTGCCGTCATCCACCACGACGATTTCGTGTGCTATTCCTGCCGATTTGAGTTCAGCGTTTAGTTTCTCAATGGTATCTGCAATGCAGCCGCTCTCGTCTCTGGCTGGCATTACCACAGAAAGCAATTTTATCGGAGCTGCATTTGGATCGGGTCCGTTTTTAATTTTCATGCATTGGATAACTCTAGCCAGCCAGGGTGTGATTCAGCATGCTCTGCTATTTGTTCCATTATTTCACTAAGTTTGACCTGCGGTTGCCAGTTCCATTCAGACTGCACACGCGAAGAATCAAGCACCAGCCAGGGGACATCGAATGTACGGGGCTCGGTATCTTTGCTGATGGTATGTTCACCAAATTTTTTCGCGCACCAATTGCTGAGCTGCTTTAGTGAAAATGTATTTTCTGTTCCGCCTGACACGTTATTTAAGCGAGACGCTGCTTTATCCGGATTCTTCATTTGCAGAAGCAACAATTCGGCGAGATCGTCAGGGTGTAGGCAATCTCGGAGTTGATAACCAGTGCCGTCATAGCCGATGTATTTTAATGGCTTCTTTTGCAAATAAGAGTTTATCCAGTAAGACATAATTCCCTGATCTGGTTTGCCAAATTGTCCGGCACCGGCAAGTACACCGCATCTATTTATCCAGATTGGAAATTTGTATGTTTCTGTATATTCAAGAGAGATAATCTCAGAGGCTAGTTTCGTGCTGCCATAGAGTGAAATTGGCGCTTGTGTGGAGAAGCTCTCGTCGATGCCCTTTTCGCCAGCTCCCTGGGGTTGTGTCGCGCCTGGATCTAATTCGAATGCTTCGTCCTTGACACGAGTTTTTATTGAACTCAATCGTTCGATTGAATATACGCGACTGGTGCTGAGAAGAATAAATCCTGATTTGTTCTTCGCTGCGAGTTCGACAATGTTTATTGTGCCAAGAAGATTGTTTTCGACCAGCTGTCTGGAGCTGCCATATCCTGATGTTCCTGCCATCACGCTTGGGTTTGCAGCGGCGTCAATGATCCAATCGGCTGTTTCAAGTAAGGCTAGATCAGTCTGCGATCTTATGTCTCCATGGATAATTTTTAGCCCCATTTTTTGCAGGGCTTTTTTGTTAACGTGAGTCCCAGCACGGCTCATGTTGTCAATTCCAGAGATTTCCAGATTCGCATCCAGATTAAGCAATGCCTTTGCCACGCTGCTGCCGACGAAGCCACAAATGCCTGTAATTAGAACTTTCAAAATGCTTCCTCTGGATCTACCAATTCAATTTGCAAGCCAAGTGATCTTCCCCGTGCCCTCCATTATATGTTGTGGTCGACGAATATTTTCAAAAGCGCTATTATGCAAATCACTTATCCTGAGTGAACAATGAGTGTTGTCATTATTACAGGCTCTGCTGGACTGATAGGCTCCGAAGCTGCAGAATTTTTCGCTGGACTCGGGTTTGATATTATCGGCATTGATAACAATATGCGAGCCTATTTCTTTGGGGAAGAAGCTTCGACCCAGTGGAATCGCGAGCTTCTTCAAGCAAGCCTCGGCAAGAAGTACAGGCATTATGATTTAGACATCCGTGAAAAAGAAGCAATCGGTGCGATTTTTCGTGAATTCGCTTCTGATATTGCGCTTGTAATTCACACTGCGGCGCAGCCTTCGCATGATTGGGCTGCCAAAGAACCTGAAACTGATTTCTCGATTAATGCAAACGGAACTTTGAACTTATTAGAGGCGACTAGAGCTAATGCGCCAAATGCTGTTTTCATTTTCATGTCCACCAACAAAGTTTATGGTGATACGCCGAACGCGTTGCCGTTGATTGAGCAGGAAACACGTTATGAAATCTCGAAAGAGCACACATATTTTTCCGGCATTCGCGAAGACATGTCGGTTGACCAGTGTTTGCACAGTTTATTTGGTGCTTCAAAAGTAGCAGCCGATGTTCTGGTGCAGGAGTATGGTCGTTATTTTTCCATGCGTACCGCTTGTTTTCGCGGAGGCTGTTTGACTGGCCCCAAGCACTCTGGTACAGCACTACATGGCTTTCTTGCTTATCTAATGAAATGCGTAAGCAGCGGTATTCCATACAATGTTTATGGCTATAAGGGCAAGCAGGTTCGCGATAATATTCACTCTGCGGATCTCATCAATGCATTTTATGAGTTCTACAAGAATCCGCGCTGCGGCGAAGTTTACAACATTGGCGGCGGTCGCTTCAGCAACTGTTCGATGATTGAAGCGGTTCGTTTGGCTGAAGAAATCAGTTCTCGTAAGCTTGATTATGTTTATAACGATCAGAATCGTCGCGGAGATCATATCTGGTGGATCAGCGACAATAGCAAATTTGCAAACCATTATCCGGAGTGGCGGCAAAAGTATTCGATTCCGGAGATCCTGCAAGAGATTTATGAATACAACAGAGACCGGTGGTAGTCATTTTTCGCAGCTCTGGTTCAGGCGACCGGTTCTGAAAATGCAGCTATCCCGGGAGATACTATGTAAGCGCCGGCAGCCTGCCGGCTTTTGCTCCGGCGAGATCGATCCGATCCTTTAGAAGCCGCCAGGCTGGCGGCGCTCCCGGGCTCCATTGATGTCTTTAGACCTTAATTAGCGGCATTAGTGTGCAGACCATAGGCAAACGGGGGAATAAACTTATTGCCGTTCTGAGGATTAAAGATGCTCCGTCGAAAATTTATGGTTCGAATCGTAGTCTGCTGCTGTCTTTCTCTTGCTTCTGTCTCGTCAGTCCTTGCCAGAGGTGAGGAAGTTCAGGGCATGGGTGGAGGGCTCAAGGGAATTGGCGGAATGGGCGGCGGGATGAAAGGCGTTGGCGGCATGGGTGGAGGCTTTAAGGGCGTCGGAGGAATGGGCGGAGGCTTCAAGGGCATAGGTGGAATGGGTGGCGGCATGCGTGGACTGGGCGATGCCGGCGGAGGCTTTCAAAACGCGCGCGATCACTACTATGACGATCGCTACGGCGGATACAGCACCCGCTTTGGCGAAAACAATCCGCGATATGGTGGCACGGAAGAAATGAATGAGACTACCAGATACGGTACCACCTATGGTCGTTACAATGAGCCGATGGGAAACGGTGACACGGTTACTCGATATGGTGAGACAACCGGCCGCTACGGCGAGCCCGTGGATGGAAATGTCGATAATTCACTGGCAGCTCGATATAACCGGGCTCAGATGTACAGAAACATGATGGGGCAGATTGCTTCGGCACGGGAAGCGGGTGGGGTTCCGAATGCAAATCAGGGTTACTTGTTCAGCCGGATGCGACAGATGGAAGAGCATCCACCGACCAGCTTCAATCATCTGTATGTGCCATAGATCCTTCCTTATACTAAAGGCGAAGGTGAACTCAAGCTTCCAAGCAACGGGAATCCTGTATTTTATTCTTGCTAACCAGTAAAGAAAAATTCAGTAAATCTGCTCGAAATGCCAGCGCTCTGGCGCGATTCGGGCTTTTAGATATAGTATTTCCTCGCAAGAATCAAACAGACACGTTGGAAACTGAAGGAGTATAACTAGATTATTGAGCCTGAAGTGCATGGAAAAAATACATCGCTCATTGAAGCGTTTTTGAAATCAAGTCACTCGGGCTCTTAAATTTGATAGATAGCAGGAATGGCTTCTGGTGCATTATTTAGCCAGCAAGCAGAACGAAAAATATGAACATGAGCCCACGAGTGCATTAAAAGAAATGTCGCTCACATGCAAGCGATTTCGCGAAGGTCACTGGGGCTCGTGTTTTTATTGGAGCCGACAGGCGTGCTTATCGGAACCGGGATCGCGGGCGTCTCGCCCGCTTAGTAATATAATCGAGCTGCTTCATAAAATGCCGGATTAGGAGCGGGCGGGACGCCCGCGATCCCGGGGATCCAAAAAAACGACTCCGTTTGTGGGAACGGAGTCGTTTGTGGGTGATCGTTTTTTAGCAGGTGATTCGAAAAATCATTCTTCCAGCTCGCAAGCCATCCATTCGCGCATTTCGAGATCCATCTCTTCGAGCATGTCGTGATCGATGAGTCCGCGCTTGAAGGCTTCGAATATTGCTCTGGCTCTGGTGTTGTACACTTCCAGTCCGGAGTTTTCGCGAGCGATTACGTTTTGTCCTTTCAAAAGTTTTGCTTCCAGAATTGAAACTCTGTTTTGTACACCGCGGACGCTTACATGACGGCGACGAGCGATTGCTTTGTCTGTAAGTCCGAGGCAGATGTCCAGAAGGGTCTCATATTCAATTTCAGAGAGCGACTCGTCTTTCTTTTGCAGTCTGCTCTTGATGTTGCGCACAACCGGGTCGATGTATGGATTGTTGTGCTTCAAAATACAATTTACGGCGTACTCGAATTTGTCATCTGTTTCGCTCTTCAGAATGTAGCCGTGGATGGCTTCATCAGGAAGAATGCGCGCAAGGTCACGCACATAAATTTCGCGATGATATTGCGACCAGAACAAAATTTTCATTGAAGGATTGCGCGTCCAGATTTGTTGCGCTGCTTTTATGCCGTTTGTAATGGGCATCGCGACGTCCATAATAATCAGATCCGGATTGTGTTCGATTGCCATTTGGACGCAATCTGAACCATTCACAGCTTCGTGTATTTCAACATTACCGGCGAACATCTTCTTCATAAGGTCTGCGGCATAGTTGCGCATACCTGTCAGGTCTTCTGCGATCAAAATAACGGTTTTGTCGCGGTTGGACGCTGTGCCGCTGTGCATGTGATCGCGCAACGGTGTTTTTGTGTAATTAACTGTATTAAGCATCCCCGATCACCTCTTGCAGCCCAGCTAGAGTCATAAACTCCCTATTTCCACCTGACATAATCAACATCTCGGTTGTTGAGTCTGTCTGAACAAGTCCTTAATAACCAGCCGACCTGTTCATGCTTTCAGTATCGGGCCGGGATTGCGTTATCGATATGTGTAATGGACGCGAAACTGACTGAACAATTACGCAGTGGCTACAGCACGAATGCTTAGCTGGCAATTTACTAAACTGTGCAGGACCGGAAGTAAACGCGTGATCGTGGCGATTAATTGCCGAGGAAATTACGGAGTGGACCCTTGCGTTGCCGGCGATTCTCTAATAGAGGTTCGCTTATAGTTTAAAGCAGAAAGAATTGAGGCGCTAAGAAAGGCAAGAAAGATTGGGTTTGCGATCTGCGGCTGCTCGAGCAGCCATCGGTAGTGTATGGGGATATAGAAAGGAACGACGAGGAGAGCGAAAAGAATTACGGCGCTGATCTTTGTTGCCTTAGAAAGTAAGTCGGTCGACTCAATCTTCCAGACCGCAATGAACCATGGTGTGAGCAAGAGTAAATCGTAATCGTGGCAGTGGAGGGCGCTCACAAGCCCAAGTGGCAAAGCTGCACACAGCAGTCCATATTTCTGCAGTTCTATTCTTTTCTTTGCGATTACCAAGGCCAGCCATGCTATTGAACCGGCGCTTAATGTCAGCGTTCCAAGGCTGATGATGTTGGCTGCTCCAGCCAGCTGAGGAATGCGCAATAGCTGTCCTCTGATCGTCGCGCTCAATTCCGGTTGCATAAATATGGTATTGCTTGCGCTATCACGAACGAGTTGCATATATGTGGAATACGCGGCAATCCCTGGAAATAATGCCGAAACAGCAGCCAGGAAGACACCTGCGACGGCCAGCCCAGCAATTATTTTGAGCCTTCCTGAGAGAAGCCAAAATAGCGCCAGTGGAAAAAGTTCTTGCGGTTTCAAAAGAAGCAATGAAAGCACCGCGCCAGCCGCGAGATCCTTTTTCTGCTCTGCAAGCCACAATGAGCACGAAAAACTAAATAACAAGAACGGAGCTAACTGTGACAGCTTCAGCGATTCAAAAATCGGCGCATTGGCACAGAGCAAGCAGAGCAACCAGATAGTTTCAGTTCTACCTAAGGCAAATGACTTTCGTAGGAAGTGTACAGAGCCTAAAATCGCAGCAAGAGCAAGTGCCATATAGGTAAGATAAGCTGCATCCGCGGAAAGAAGTGAAAGCCAGCCTAAGAAAGGCACTGCAAAAGGCGGAATATAAAAGCCTAATCCTCTCCCCTGCATTTGCGGAAAAAAACGATGCTCTTCTGAAAACAGCGATTCCAGATTGTAAATGTGCGCTCCGCGTCCGGCTGCCGACATCTTCGCCGCTGTGTAAAACTCGGGAAAATCGTTTACTTTTCCGAAGGAGCCCTGAGAGCCCAGGAGCGCCGTCGTTGGAATTGTCACGCAAACACAAAGTGAGAGCAAAGCAAAAATGAAATTTTGCCGGGAGCCGCGTGCAGCTCTGTTTTGCTCTTGCTGCGTTTGATCAGGCATCAGGTGTCATGAGGCAAAATGGTATGGAGACCTGCTTAGCGTAACATAGCAAGATCAGCGCCGCTAAATGTATACTCGTTAGATCAGCGGCACCGTCCGGCTGGCAAAGGCTTACAATATAGGAAGCCAGACGGTTGAAAAGGAGCCACAGTTGACAGCCCAGAAAGAGGGAACAGAGCAGGACAAGAGAGCTTGTGTGCTTTGTGGCAATGAGTTTCCGGGCAACATTGATGTCTGCCCGAACGATGGCACTTTGTTGACGCCAATAAGTGCTGAGCCCAAACCTGGCGATATTTTTGCCGACCGCTACGAAATTCTCTCTGTCATCGGTGATGGCGGCATGGGCAAGGTTTACAAGGCTCGCCACAGCTTGATGAAGAGAATTGTGGCTATCAAGATGTTGCTGCCTCATTTTGTCTCAAACCCGGCGGCGCTCAAACGTTTTCAGCAGGAAGCGCAAGCTGCCAGCGCGCTGAATCACCCGCATATTCTTTATGTTCATGACTTCGGTATTTCAAAGCAGGGCTTGCCATTTCTAGTGATGGACTATCTTGAAGGCGTCAGCCTTTCTGCTCTTTTGCAAGAGGAAGGGCAACTGGATGAGAAAAGGGCTGTGCCGATTTTCATTCAGGCCTGCTCAGCACTTGCGCATGCCCACCAGAAGGGTGTCATACATCGTGACATCAAGCCTGCCAACATCATGCTCATCAATTACGAAGGACAGAGTGATTACCTGAAGATTGTGGACTTCGGCATTGCGAAATTGATGCAACCGGATGGTGCAGAGCAGCTCACACACACAGGCGAGGTTTTTGGAAGCCCGCTGTACATGAGCCCTGAGCAATGCAGGGGCAAAGAGCTTGATGCTAGATCGGACATTTATTCGCTTGGCTGTGTGCTTTATCGAACGGTAACGGGGCGCGCACTTTTTGGTGGACGCGATGCCATGGAGTGCATGTATCGCCAGGTGAACGACCAGCCGGTGCCGTTTTCTGAGCTCTGTCCAGAGCTTGGGCTCAGCAAAAAGCTAGAGGATGCTGTGCTGAAAGCGGTCGCCAAAGAGCCGGGTGAGCGCTACAGCTCAATGTCTGAGTTTAAGGATGCGCTGGAAGATGTGTCCGGAATGAGACCGCACGCGCACAAACTTTTTTCTGTTCCACCACAGTCGGGACAAGAAGTGGCTTACGATGCTGCGACTGATCAGCTCAAGCGACCAGTAATGAATGCAACTCAGCTTGTTTCCGAGTCGAAATCTGCGGACTCTAGTCCTGGACAAGCCGCGGTTCAGCCTGCAGCTGCCCAGGCGAATGCTGCTCCTGCTGAAGCTGCACCGCCAGTGGAAGCCAAAGTCGAGCAAAAGCCTCCGGCGACTAATCCTGTCGCGCCACCGCCAGTAGTGCATGCTAATCTGGCTTCGGCAGCTGCGACGGAACAGTCGATTTCTATTGCGCATTCATCGGCGTCGATACCGCCGGCGGCTTCCGAATCCGTTAAAACGTCGGGCACTGCAGGTAAATCTGCTGATGTGGCAGTGGAATCAGCAGCAGCGGATGGGCAAATTAGCGGGCGGGACGCCCGTGATCCCGGCGCTCCGCTGTCTTCTGCGGGTGCTTCAAAGGGAGGACCGGCTACAGCTGGACCTTCTGCAACTGGAACTTCTACGGCTGGACCTTCTATAGCTGGACCTTCTGCAGCCGGACCTTCTGCAGCCGGACCTGCAACAGGTGGACCTTTGGTAAGCGGAGCTACAACAACTGGTCCTTCGGCAATCGAATCGTCGCCGGATCGTGCTGAGAATTCGCAGTCGAGCAGCAGAAGCGAATCGACTGTGTCAGATCGCAAAACACGTGGCACAGACAAGAAAATAGTATTTGCCGGCGTTGCTGTTCTGGTATTACTTATGGTTGCTGGTATCGGTGCTATCGTCATGAACTCGCAGGAGAAACCGGCGACAAGCATTTCGACAAATCCATCTGGTCCCAAGAGCAATAAGCAGGCGGAAACTTTGGTAGATGAATCGGAAACTCAGATCAAGTCTAATGATTTCAAAAAAGCCGAAGAGACGCTGGAAAAGGCAAACGGTACAGCGCAATCTGATGCTGAACTCATGAAGGTTCTACCGAAGCAAGCCTTTGTTTACCAACAATCAGGCAAGTTTGCCCAAGCGGAAGAATCCTGGAAAAATTACCTGCAATTGCAGGAGAAGAATGGTGCAACAAAGGAGGACCTGGCAAGAACGCGTGCGCGCATGGCTTTGCCTGTGTTCGACCAGGGGAGAGTTGATGAAGCTTCCCAGCTCCTGGATGACGCTAAAAAGGTCTTGGCTGATGCTCCCGATGACGCAGAGAAGAAAGGGCTCTCTCACGTGCTCTGGGGCATATCCAAAATTGCTGTTAGCAAAGGCGACCTGCCGAAGGCGGAACAGTATTTGCAGCAAGCTATCGATCGCCGCGTAAAAGTTTATGGCGCGGATGATGCAGACCTGATTCAGTTCTATCAAGATCAGGGGGCTGTGTTTTTGCTCGAAGACAAGCTGGATTTATCGGAGAAATCGCTCAGTAAGGCGTTGCAACTGGCTAATCGAAAGCTCGGACCTAATTCGCCTGAAGCGGCTGATGCGTATAAGGACCTCGCCACTATCGCATTCAAGAAGGGGCAGCTGGGCAAATCAGAGAAGTTGTTTACGCAATCTTTGAGCATAAAGAAAAGAGACTTTGGTGAGGACAGCTTGCCTGCCGCCGAGCTGATGGCGACAATGGCGATGCTTTATACAAGAGAAGGCAAATTCAAACAAGCAGAACCACTATTTAAGCAGGCTCTCGAAATTCGCATTCGTGAATTGGGTGCTGATTCGCCTGAAGCAAAACGCACTAAAGACAATTATGCGGTGCTGCAAGCGCGCATGAAAAAAGGGCGATAAAAGGCGGCGCGGCTGAGGAAGGCAAATGAGTAACGGCGCGACAAATCCACCAGCGGTAGCTGAATCCGGCTCTTTCATTGTAGAAGAGAACGTAAAGTTATCCGATTCCAGAATTTGGACTTTGCTCGAAGAATATTACAAGAATGCGAGCATATCTGCATGGAATCAGATTCCCTTTTATCCAACCAGCAATCCATTTATTGCGGACACCTACGCGGACATAATATTTTCTTTTCTTGAAGACTATGCTGAGGAGCTCAATTTTGACGAGCCCTTATACATTCTGGAAATGGCTGCCGGCACCGGCTGTTTCAGTTTTTATCTTCTCAAAGAAATTGAGAGGCGGCAGGCTTATTTTTCGAAACTGAGCAAAGTGCAAATCAAATATGTGATGGCCGATTTCACCAGCGATAATCCGCGCAACTGGGCAGAAAACGCTAAGCTTAAACCGTTTATCAACAGTGGCGTTTTGCACTTTGGCATCTTTCGCCCGCAAGACGATCTTCAAGTTCGGGAATTCACAGGCTCCGAAGGCAGCAAAGACAAAGTTCTTCTAGAAAAAGGTGTTTGCAAAAATCCGCTAATTGCAATTGCCAATTATTTTTTTGACTCAATCAAGCAAGATGCGTTTCAATTGCAAGACGGCAAATTGTGCGAAGTTCTAAACACCTTTACTTGCGTCAGAGATCCAAAAAGTCCAGATTCTGTATCGTTTGACAGGCTCTCGAAAACAGAAAGCTATCGTGAGATTGAGCTGCCATACTATTCGGACGATCGGTTGAATAATGTATTGCGAACTTATTCGAGAGATCATCAAAATGCAAGCATGATATTCCCGGTAGGTGCGTTCAAGTGTATTTCCAATTTGCAGGAAATCTCCGGAAATAACCTGGTTTTGATTTCCTCAGACAAAGGATTTACTGAAACGAGTTACGTCAAAGGCAGGCGAGAGCAGCCTTTTGTGGCGCATCATGGTGTCTTTTCCTATTCTGTAAATTACGATGCATTACGCAGATATTTTGAGGGACAGGGTGGAACAAGCTTTAACACCAGCGACGATAATCTTTCTATTTCCACAGCCGTGAACTACTTGTTGAAAGGCAGCCCGAACAAACTTGAGCGATCTCATTTCAATTTCGATGACAAGGTCGACCGCATCAATCTGACTAACTACCTTTATTTCATGCAAGATTTGCTCACTGATGTGGAGCCCAAGAAGTCTCATGAACTCTTGCGGGCATGCCTGGGCTATGTGCAAATGTGCAATTATGATCCCGTCGTGTTTTGTTTGGCTGCGCCCCGCATGTATTTTTCTCTTGAAACGATGAACTCCATTCAAGAGAAGCGAATCTTGCTGATGCTAGAACGTGTGCGAGACAATTTCTATTCAGTACAACAACAATACGATGTGTTTTACTGGATTGGACGTATTTACTACGGAATGAATCGCCTGGATGAAGCACTTAAAGCTTTCGCTGATTCGATGCTTCACTTCGGTGAGAGTAGCTCAGCCCTGTATTACATGGCTGCCTGTTATGAGGTTCGCAAGGATTACAAAACAGCGCTGCGGCTTTATCAGGATACACTCAAGCTCGAGCCGGACTGTGAGTATACCCAGGGTGGTATCAAGCGGGTCAAGGAAATAATTGGAGAGCCGGGTTAAGAACTCTCCAGCACCGCCGGGCTTTTCTAGTCGATCTTAACGCGCACGCCGCGGGGAACGTATATATCAGCATTATCAAAGTTGTCTTTCAGACTTTCCGTGTTTCTGCAGTAAGTTATCGGCAATTCGCCGTCTTTCCTTGCCAACTCAGGGTGAGCCTTGGCTGAATATACAAATATCTTTTTGTCTTCGGGACATCGATATATGGCTTGCGCGTCGCCGAACGGACCCTCCGGGCGATCTGCGTGTCTCAAAACAATGTTGGGGCCAAGTCCTCCCGGAAAGTACACGGCGTAGAAACCTGTCTTACCAGGCACTCGACAAACGCTAAGTTCCGGCGCGCCGTCCTGAAATATGATTAGAGGATTCTCTGCACTGTTTTTCCAGACTCCAGCTGAAGAGTTCGGATTTTTGCACCAGTATTGCCATTCTTTTTTGCTGGAGCCAGATAGTTGATTCTTCTGGATACGCGCAAGTATTAGCGGATGTTTGAAAAATCCCTTCGCGGCTTTTGGATATGAGCAATAAACATAAAGCCAGTCTCCGTCAGGCAGAACTGCATTACCCCAGTGCATTCCTTCGGGCATCAAGGACTGTGTGTATTTCCATTCAGTAGGAGGCGCCTCAGGATTTGAAACGCAAGCAAGAAAATCTCTGTCTTCTATGAAACCCCAGGCTGAATCATCGCCTGGCTTTCTCTTTATCTGATGAAGAAACAGATAAAGTCGCTTATTGAGACAGGCACCATCACCTGGCCAAAGCCATGCTTCCTTATTAGCCGATTGAAAAATTGATAATGGTTTGTCCTTTTCTTTGTTCCAGTAGAAATGTATTCGATCTTGCGATGCACCGATATTTTGCACCCCAACTGTATTATTGATCATTGTGGTGTTTACGCGTTTGTTGTCTTTGATCTCACCAATGAAGGTATCTCCGAACAACCAGAGCGTTTGCATCTTATTTAGAGGAATGCTGTACGCTGCATCGGCTCCTGTCCACCCGTTTGTGTAATTGAACAGTGCAGACAACACCTTATCGGGCTGAGAGCAAATGTTCTGCTTTTGTTTTTCGTCTGCAGAAAACGCTGCAGTACAAGCAATCAGCAATAGTATTACATATTGTGAGAGTAGAACTAGTCTTTTGTCTTGCACCATATACGGTGTTGTAGTGGAGATGATGGGATGAATTGACATTATCCCACAGTTGCTCTCTAAGCTTTGCGATCGGAGCGTCGCCACGCTTCGATAATTACTGCGGACATGAACTAGTTCTAACCCGGTGAGCTGTTTGAATGTCAATTTCGCGCTTGACTTCCGCGTTGGCGTCATAGACGATGGAATCAGTGAGGGATTCAGTGTATGCAAACACTAAACGGAACTAATTCAGTTGCAAGCGTTGTCGAAAGCGAGCAATCTGCGCCAACAGGAAATAACATAGAAGCTGGAACGCCAGAGGCAAACCTGAAAAATTCAGGGCTGCATGTGGTTACTCCATGCACGATGAAAAGTTTGAAAACTTCATTCGATCAGACTTCCAAACATTGCATTGACTTTGGCTCTCACTGGAAGGCTGGTCGTATGGCAAGGGGGTCTGTAAATTGCTTGCGCATCGTCAGGGAAGTGACACTGGTTCTGCCCAGGGCTGGGGTGGCGTTTGGTAATGATCTTGCTGAACACACATTCAGCATTCTCGATAAAATAGCGGATCATTTTGACGGAAAGCACGAACAAGCTGCAGCGGTTCCTAAGGAGACGAGTGGAAAACGAAAGCCGCGATGGCTGGCCATATTTTTCATGTTGTTTGTCCTTTTGTATTGCTTCAATGCCTTGAAGAGCTTTAATTTGGGTCACGTGAACGTAGTAGTGTCCGAGAATGACGACGGCAAAGATAAGAAAGCGAAAGCCGAGAAAGCCCAGATAGCCGAAAAGGCAGTTGAAGCAGCGCTTGCTAAAGAACTAAAAGATGCAGTGGTCGACGATGAAAGCTCTTCTGAATCGAAGGCGGCGACCCCAGCTAAGCCCGCTTCAGCGGGCTCAAAAGCTGTCTCTAAATCGAGCGTTTCAGAAACCAAAATCAAGAAGAAGGTAATTGAGTTTGTAAAAGACATTTTGGAATCTCAATAATCCCTGTCATGGTTCTAATGAGCAAGCGCGCTTGTCCGAACAATTTCACCGATGCGCGGTGGATGAGATTAGATCCTGAAAGGTAACTGAGCTGGCCCGGGACAAAATTGCCACTTGCTTCAAATCAAGATAAATAAAACACGCGCCTTTGCTGTGAGGGAGGAGGGCGAGAAGCAAAGGCGCGTGTTGGTTCAGGGTCCCTTCGGGCATAGGGACTCCTAAAACTATAGTTTATTGAAACTCCCGCTAGCTTAAGCACTTGAGGTTCGGCTCTGGGGGCATGAGGGTTAAGTAAGTGCTTGAGCCTTGCGGGGATTTCGTTGCGTTGGACTTAAGTCCGGTTCGTTCTTACGTCTATGACTATAAGAGGAGATCGGACCAAAATTGGGTCGCGTTTGTGACCGTCATGGGGCTTTGAATTAAATCGGAGATTAGCTTACGTGAGAATTGTTCTTTGTTGAATAAATTGGCATGACTCCAGCGATTACTCAACCCGAGACAAACAAAGCAAGTCGTCCAGCCGTGCGCACATAGTGGCCGCACGCTGGTCGTTCGGTTCATCAAATGGACTTAGTTCCTCAATTAACTCCAGACTCTCCATAATTGCCTGATAAGCAGTTGGCGGCGTTGGATAATCCAAATTTTTCAGTAATCGTTCGATTTTTTCGCATAGCATTTGAATTTCCGGCAGTGACGCTATGCGACTGATGCCTTTAAGGTTGTGAATTTCGCGCAGGACGTCGGGACGATTCTGCTTAGAACTATTGCGGCTTGCTTCAAATAGTGCCCGCCGAATGATTCTGATTTTGCCTGGAGCTTCACTTCTGAAGGTGCTGCGCAATTTTGAAAGCAGTGCATTCTCGTCGAGGTCCATTTTGCAGTCCTCATACAAGGGTGGCAATTACGTCAAGCAGATTGGACTGATCAAAACTGGATTTTACAAAGTAAGCGTTTGCACCTACTGCTACTCCTCGTTCCCTGTCCTCTCTGGAAGTCATCGAGGTTACCATAATTACCGGCACATCGCTAAGCTTGTTATCGGCTCTTATTTGCTCTGTAAGTTCGAAGCCGTTCATGACGGGCATCTCAATATCAGTCACGACGAGGTCGAAACTCTCTCCTTTCAAAACACTTAATGCTTCTGCTCCGTCATTTGCTGTTTTGATAGTGAAGCCGGCAGATTCGAAAATATTGCGAAGTAAAATCCTTGCTGTTAGCGTGTCATCAACGACTAGTATTTTTTTGTCCGAGTTGTTTTTTCTCGTCTTTTGATGTGTTGTTGGCTTTGCCGTCTGCACATTTTTTTTCGCTCGCATAAAGCGATGTTTTCTCGACCAGTTGAGCATATCGCTGCTATTGAGGATTGGCACAACTTTGCCGGAGCCGAGTATTGTCACGCCTGATACATTTCGTACCCCGGCAAATACCTGGCCCAGGCTCTTAACCAGAACCTCTTGCTCTTCGAGAACTTCGTCAACAACAAAGCCTATACGGTTATCTCCAGAGCCGACGATCGCCACTGTTAGTTGCTTGTCTTGAGCGTCTTGTTGCCTGGTGCCGGCTCCGGGAAGCTCGAGCACGTCTTCCATATCGCAAACGGGGATCAGGCTTTGTCCCAATAAGATTGTGTTGTTGCCTTCCACCGGTTTGATATCGTCTTTCTTGACGCGTACCACTCGATCAATGCTTGTGGTAGGAACAGCGAAAGTCTTATTGGCTACGTCGACGAGTACACCGCGGAAGGTTGCTATTGTTACGGGCAGAGTAATTACAAAAGTTGTGCCGCGTCCTTGCTCAGTTTCGACCTTAAGCCTGCCGCCAAGTTTCTTGATGTTTTCATCTACAACAGCAAGTCCGATTCCACGTCCGGAGATTTCGGTAATTATTTGGCTGGTCGAAAGTTGTGATCTGAAGATAAGAGCAATGCTTTCATCGTAACCCAGCTTTTGAGCCTCTTCACTGGAAATAATGCCGAGCTTTACCGCGGATTGTTTAACGCGCTCTATGTTGATTCCTTTGCCATCGTCTGTGATTCTCATTTCAACAACAGCGCCGTCAACTTGCGCAACCTGTACTTTGATGCTGCCGCGTCTGGGCTTTCCGCAACGCTCGCGCTCGTCCGGAGTTTCTAGCCCATGGTCGAGTGAGTTGCGCAAAAGATGGATCAGCGGATCTTTTACTTGGGAAAGAATACGCTTGTCCAGCTCGATTTCTCCGCCGGTAATTGTTAGCTCCGCTTCTTTTCCTAGTTCGCGGGCAAGTTGTCTTACCGTCAGCGGAAAACTTTCGAAAAGTGTCGCACAAGGCATCATCAAAAGGCGCTTTGTTTCATCAAGCAAGACGTCAACAGTGGTTGAAGTAACATGCGAATAATCGTGTGCTGTTTTGCTCAGAGCTTTTACATCATCATTCAAAAGCTCCATAAATTCATTATTCCAATCGAGCACGTCCATCATTTTGCGCCAGATTATTTGCTCGGCAGGTGAGTGGCTTGTTGCCTTCAGCTTATCCATCAATTGCCGTGCGGCTTTTATGTCCGGAGCAACCTTGTACCACTTCTTGACGCAGTCTTCCATCTTTGACTGCAGTGATTGACAGGAAAATCTCTGCTGCCGAGCCATAGCTTTTACAGAAAGCATTTCTTCTGCTTTTTGCATAAACAGGTCGAGTTTGGCGGCAGGAATTCTCAATGTCTCTACTCGCTCGGCATTTTGTCTGGATTTTTGAGATTCACCCGCACTACTTGCGCTGTTAGCTTTTGCAGCTTTCTCCTCTGTGTTTTGGACCGGCGCTTGCTTCACTTTTTCTTTCTCCTGAATGCTCTGCTGCTCCGGCAAAACCTGGACGCTCTTTATCTCCAGCTGTTCATCCTGTTCAGCAAATTCGGCCTCTATTTCACTTTCAAGGGACGAAATGTTGAGGCCAAGCTTTTGCATAAAGTGAACAAGTTTTTCTTTTGCGGTCTGGGCTTCTTTATTTACTTCAGATTGTTCGGCATTGAGAAATTGCTCAATCAAACATACGTTTGACAAGACCATATCCAACAATTCTGCGCTCACGCTGATCTGTTTCTTTTTTAGAGCCGCCATTACGTCTTCCAGCGGATGGCAGACTAATTCAACGCTGTGGAAATTAACTGCCCTTGCGGAACCTTTCAAGTTGTGCAATTCGCGAAACGTCAGTTCGATCATTTTTCCGCGTTTCTTCTCGTCCTCAGTTGACTCGAGCTTGATGAGGTTGTCCACAACTTTTTGAACTTGTTCTTTGCCCTCGGCAATAAAAGTTTCCTGCAACTGTTTGCTGGCATCAGTTAATTTGTCTGTCATAAGTTTTCCTTCGCTATCAAAAGTATTCGGATAAGTGTCGAAGCTTCACTCGTTCGCGTCGGACTCGACCTTAGGATTAAGTCTTTCGTCAGCGAGGATCTTCTTAGCATCCAGAATTACCAGACGCTCTTTAGTGACGCCTTTCAAGTAATGTGACGCCTGCCCATCGAGACCATGCAAAGTAAATTGGAGGCTTCCCGTGTTTAGCTTTGTCGCCCCAACCATTTCGTCCGCGAGTATTCCCACGACGAGTTTGTCTTTCTGCAGAATGATGGCTTTGTTGTAAACCTGAATGCGTTCATCATTGGTTGAGATGTTCAAGAAAAGCAGGATGTCGATGATCGGAATTATTTGCCCACGCAGTGTAATCACACCTACTACGAATTCCGGTGAACAAGGTATATAAGTGACTTCAGAAAGTTGTGTCACTTCGCGAAGATGTTCGAGCTCAAATGCGTATGATTCGTTGCCTAGCAAAAACTCCGCTACTTCAATTGAATCATCAACGGTTGCTTTCTGTTGTTGTTTTGCCAGTTGCTGGCTTCGCGCCCTCAAGATCTCTTTCTTGCTCAAACCCGAAAGAGACGACGTTGCCGCTTTCTCTGTTTTCGTTTGGTTGTTTGCATGCAACCAAACTGGTTTATTCAATAATGCTTCCGCTTGTTCTTGTTTCATTTTCCGTACTCCCTGATTATCTTGCGGAACCTGCAAGCGAATGCTGTGACCCGGTGAATGAAGCCGTTTGTTTGAGCAGTTTTACTGGGTCTAAAATGACAATCAATTCTCCATCTTGCTTTATGACACCTTTCGCGCAATCGCCATCTTTGTCTGGCAGCGCCGAGAAATCTTCGTCCTTGTAATGCATAACACCTTCGACACTATCCACTATGAAGGCCACGCATTCTCCATCTATGGAAACAATTACGATGTGATCGTCGAGATCTAGCTCACGGTCTACTACGCCGAGCAAGTTGCGAGCGTTTACTACCGGAATAATCGCGCCTTCAACATTTATGATGCCTAGCATTGTAGAAGCCTGGACAGGTAATGCGGTGATTTCAACAGCCCAGATTACGCGCTGCACCCTGTTCACTGGTACCGCCATTCTTCGGTCATCAATTTTGAAAACAACAACTGTATCCATTGCTCACCTCTTATCAATTGTTTGTGCTGTTTTACTAAAATGCAGACCCTGGTTCTCCAGGGCAATCAGCTTGCGTGCTATCTCATTGGTCCCTAGAACCTCTTGAGCATGCCCCAGTGCGATTGCCTCTGCCGGCATGCCAAAAACTATCGAGCTGGCTTTGTTTTGTGCGATTGTTCTAGCGCCACCTTTGAGAAGTCTCCCCATATCGTCTGCGCCATCTCTTCCCATTCCGGTGAGCAGCACTGCAATGATTCGCTCAGCAAATGGTATTGCTGAACGAAAAAGAAATGCGACCGATGGCCGCATTCCGAATTCTTTGGGGGCTGAAGCAAGGAAGACCTGTCCATTTGCATTTAAGCCAGTGTGAAAATCATCGGGTGCCAGATAGAAATGTCCCGGTAATAGATGTTCGCCGTCTTCTGCGATTTTTGCTTTCAGCGTTTTTGCTTCGTTGAGCCATGTGACGAATCCAGGCATGAACCCTTGTGCCATGTGCTGGGCGCAAATAATCGGTAACGGATAGTCCGAGGGCAAGTCTTCAACAATTTGTCTTATGGTTTGGGGGCCTCCGGTTGAGGCACCAATCAAAACGAACCTTTGAGAACTTGTAATTCCATCTTGCATTTCTGGCCTGAGATAAGCAAGTTTTGCTGATTCGCGCGTTGGCGCAGTTTTTCTCCTAACCAGCTTTACCCCTGCCAGTGATTTAACGGTCTTTATCAATTGCATTGCAGCTGCCTTGTGCTCCGGATGTCCAGGCGCGGGTGGAGTCTCGAGTACCGCCACGGCCCCTGCCTCGAGCAATTTGAAACTCTGCAATGCACTCTCTTTGTCTGCGGTCACAATGACGATCGGTATTGGGTGCTCACTCATTATTCTCTGCGTTACTTCCAGGCCGGAAATGCCAGGCATGTGCAAATCCATTGTGATTATGTCGGGTGTTTTTGTTTTCAAAATACGGAAAGCTTCTTCGCCACTGTCAGCAGTGGCAATTACTTTGATGCTCTCGTCGCATTCAAGCAGAATGCGAAGGAGCTCTCTGACAGTTTGACTGTCATCAACAATCATTGCATTGATCATGGAAACACCCCATTCCATTTAACCCTTTGCACCAGTCCCATAAACAGACCTCTTAGAGTGATTTCTATTTGGAAGGTAAGCAGGTGCGTACTTACCAAAAAGAGTTAGCTCTCACCCCGATAAGCGCTTAGCCCGCAAGAGTGAGAAAAAAACGCTCATTATAGGGTGATAATTTCTCGGTCGTTCTGACTATATTGTTAGTGTGGGGAAAGAATTGATGCGCTTCTCAAGCATCAAATTTATGCTGGAGTGACTATACATATGACGATGACATTGCCTTCGAAGAAAGGTCGCCTGACAATTCGCGATTTGAAATTAGAGAACAACGATATTAATAACCTCAAGCGATTCTTCGCGATCTCAAAAGAAGACGAAAAGTCGATGGCCAAAATGAAGGACTTTTCTGAAAAGTCGACTTCCAGCATGGTCGAGAAGTTTTATCGGCACATACTTGCTGAGCCGGAAACGAAAAGATATTTTGACGATCCAGATGTTCTTGATCATGCTCGCAGAGAACAAACGCGACTTCTGGACCAGATGACTTCAGGCAAATATGATGCCGATTATCTTGAAAATCGGCTGGCGGTGGGCAGTACACACAACAAAATAAACCTGCCTCCTAAATGGTACATCGGCAGTTTCTCGTTTTACCTGGACAATCTTGCAAACGAAATCACCTCTCATTACACGGACAAAGGGGACGTTTTTGAAAAATATCGCTGTTTCGTAAAAATGACTTTGCTGGACATTGCGATGGCAATGGAAGCGTTCGTCCTGGAGAGAGAAAACGAGTTAAAAGGCAATGTAGAGGCGCTTGAACAACAAAGATTGAGCATTCAAAAAGCCGAGGAATTGAACCGGGGAGTTTTGAACGCAGCCAATCAGATGGGAATTTATGTGGTCTCGACTGAAGGCATTATTCAAACCTGGAATAAGGGTGCGGAGTTTGTAACTGGATATTCCGCTTCAGAAGCTGTTGGAAAAAATTTGCGCATTTTCTACCCTGATGTCAATCAGGTTGAATTTGAAATGCGCGAAGCTGCGAGCAGGGGCAGCGTTCAAGCAGAGGGGTGGCGCCTGGCTAAGGGAGACAGGCGGTTCTATGCCAAGGCTTCACTATCTCCTCTAAAAAATGATCAGGGAGAGCTCATCGGCTTCGTAAAGATTGTCCAGGACGAAACCGAACGAATGAGAAACATTGAAAAAGCCGAGGAGCAAAGATTGAATGCTCAAAAGGCTGAAGAAATAAACCGAGGAGTTTTGAACGCCGCCAATCATATTGGTATTTATGCCGTATCGAAAGAAGGCCTTATCCAAACCTGGAACAAGGGTGCTGAGCATGTAACCGGTTATTCAGCCGCTGAAGCGATTGGAAAGGATCTGCGGATGTTCTATCCGGATACGAGTGTTGTTGATTTCGAAATGAGAGAAGCTGCCAACAAAGGAAATGTTCAAGCGGAGGGTTGGCGCATTGCCAAGGGTGATAGGAAATTCTACGCTAAAGCTTCATTATCGCCATTGAAGAACGATCAGGGCGAGCTCATTGGTTTCGTCAAAATCGTTCAAGATGAAACTGAACGAATGCAAAATCTACAAAAGGCAGAGCAACAGAGAAAGGAAATTGATCAAACTGCTCGGGTTCTGCAGGGAGTCACTGTACAAATCTCAGCCGTATCGACTCAATTGTCATCCTCTACTGCAGAAACTACTGCTGCGCTGAGTGAAACCACAGCTACTGCTGAAGAAGCGAAGCAAACCGCCGATCAAACAAGCATGAAAGCGAAGGCTGTTTCAGAGGAATCAAAAGCCGTTGCGGTTGCATCTCGCCAGGGGCTTGAGGCGACAGACGCCACAATAAGTGGAATGATTCGCATTCGCGAACAAATGGAGTCCATTGCGGAATGCATGGTTCAACTTTCAAATCAGAGCAAATTGATTGGAGACATCATTGCTTCTGTGGATGATCTCGCGCAACAGTCCAACTTGCTTGCAGTTAATGCGTCTATTGAAGCCGCAAAAGCCGGCGAACAGGGCAAAGGATTTGCTGTGGTGGCGCAGGAGGTAAAAAACTTGTCGCAACAGTCCAAGGCCGCAACTGCTCATGTGAGGAGTATTTTGAATGACATTGTGAAGGCAACAACTGCAGCTACGATGGCTACTGAACAGGGAGGAAAAGCCGTAGAAGTGGGTCATCAGCAAGCAACAGAAGCTGGAAGAGTCATTAAGACGCTTACTGACAGTATCGAAAAAGCTACGCAAGCTACGGAACTCATTGAGGTCTCCAGCCAGCAGCAACTCGTAGGCATGAAGCAAATTGTGGATGCGTTGGACAGCATTAGAGTTGCCAGCCAACAAAATCTTGAAAGTGCAAATCAATTAGAAGGAGCTGGTAAAGAGTTGTCGTCACTGGGCAAGCAATTGGTCGATTTGACGACGGTCTAGACAGTCTAGACAACAAGCATCATCGTATGCAGCAAGAGAACGCCAATGTGAACATCAACGTGAACGCAAACGTGAACGTCTCATGCTGTAACAACGTGAACGCATTGCTGTAAAAACGTGAACATCAGTGCCGTAAAAACGTGAACATCAGTGCCGTAAAAACGTGAACAAACATTAGGTATCCATTACTGAAAAATTGGTTACCCTTATTTGAATGACATGCAATAATGAAATTAGTGGGGTCGAAAAAATTCAGGTTGGCATCATTCAGCCGTAACAGTTTGATGAGCGAGATTCACGTCATCGAGCCTAGTGATATTTGCCGGACGGGTGTGGCAAGCATACTCGCCAATCACGGCTTGAAAACAAATCTATGGAGCAATATTGAAAGCTTGTTGCACATTGATATGCCTTCGTCAGTGATCATGATCGGGGTTCGGCTAGACACTTTCGAGTTAATTGAATCACTTCTGCAAAAACGCCTGAGTGCGGGACTGCAAGGCAAACTAATGTGTATCTGCTCAGACCATGTTTTTGATCGCTGCAGTTTCCTGTCGCAGTATGGAGTGCTTGGATATTGTGCCAGAGACATTAGCTCAGAGTTATTGCTTCTGGCGATTAAGGCCGTGGAGAATGGCGCAAAGTTTATTTGTCCAAGATTGAACGAGCCTCAATACAAGCAATCATCGGCAAGTCCCAAATTGCCGCTTCTTGCTCCAGAATCTTCTCCTGAGTTGTCTCCTCGCGAGCTGGAAGTTTTGCTTCAAGTTGCAGCGGGTGCTTCTAACCAGCAAATCGCCGCAACATTAGGAATAAGTATCGAAACTGTCAAAGCACATGTAAAACATATCTTGAGTAAGTTATCAGTGACGGATCGTACCCAGGCGGCCATCAAAGCAATCGAACTCGGCATTGCTGCTGGGTCGAAGCCAAAACTCGATCAGTCCTGAGTGCTCAATTAATTTCGAAAATTTGCAAGTATACATCTTTGATCAATTTCCCAAAGAATTCCTCTAAATGGGGGCGATATTGAGATTTGGAACTTATATGATGCTAATTGCAGGGCTTTTAGAGCAGTTTGCGAATTATTTTGTTTGCCGCTAAGAACATTTCCGGAGTTATTTATGCCAGAAAACGCAGATATTCTGCTTGTTGAAGACACTTCAACACAGGCAATTATTATGCAGCAGATGCTTGCCTCATCTGGTTATACGGTTGATATTAGCAAAAGCGCAGAAGACGCTCTTATTTATCTGCAAACGAAGAAACCTCGTTTTCTCCTTACGGATATTAACTTGCCTGAAATGGACGGATACGAGTTGTCGCGGCAAATCAAAGCTGATGCGGGCTGGAAAGGCATAACTGTCGTTTTGCTGGTGGCTCTCAAAGACAGGGAAGAGTTTATTGAAATAGTAAATTCAAAGGCGGATAACTTCATGATGAAGTTGTTGAAACGAGATTATTTTTTGCCGGCTTTTGAGAAAGTAAAACAATTTGCGGACAAACAATCAGAATCTTCATCTCAGGCAAGAGTTGAGCATTCCGATGAGAACAGCAGCCATGAGCTAAGCGTTTGTCCTCAAACCATTTTTAACATGTTAAGCACTTGTTTTGAAACGATTATTTCGCAGCAGCGCCAGCTTGCAGAAATACCAGGCAGATCACGTTGAGGGGAAAATAGTATGAGCACGCCAGAACATCTGGAGAATTTGAAGCGAGAAATTGCTTCAATGGAAGAAACCAAAAGGCAAATCAAGCATACAGCCGAAGAACGCTTGAAAGAACTCGGATTGCTTGCAAACAAATTTCGAACCATCAATGACAGTCCAAATGTTTTGGGACAGCTCTCTCGTATTCTTGGTTCGGTAATTGCTGATAAGAATATCGGAGTAATGGTTGTTGGTGGTGATGGAAGAGTATTGTTGTTTAACTCCGCCATCCAAAAACTTCTTGGTGTCCAGGTAGGCGAGTCTGTAGATCTTTCCAGGGGATTGGGGTTTGGCTTCTTCATGGAAGACAAAATTACCCCATGCCCCCCAGGCTTTCTCGCCTGGGAGAAGTTTCAGGAAGAGCGCTGCGATAAGTTCTTTGTGCAACATCCAAAGGTGCCCGATGGAATTTGGGTTCAAATAAGAAGTCTTCCGCTGAAGGATGAATCGCAAGAAAAAGCTGGAGCGGTTGCAATCGTTAATGACATTACGGAGCAAGTTAAAGTCGAGCAAGAAATTCAAAGGATCTGCAACACTCTCGAGACACAGGTTTCCATTATTGAAAATGCGCAGGTGGAACTGAATCAGCTGGCCGCAAAACTTGGCAATCCACAATGGGATCAGAGCGGCAAGAATGGCAAGCATGAGGCAAGAGTAGACAGCACTGCAAAGCCTGATGATGCGGCTGCCGATATAAATAAGCTGATTCTTGTAGTCGATGATGTACCTGTAAATAGAAAGTTGCTGAGCATCCAGCTCGAAAAGCTGGGATACCAAGTCGAGCAAGCTGATGATGGAAATCCAGCTTTGCAAAAGGTGCTGGAAAAACATTATGGGCTGATCTTCATGGATCTTGATATGCCAGAGATGGATGGATTTCAGGCGACGATGGCTATTAGAGAAAATGACCGCAAGACAAATCAGCACACGCCCGTGGTCGCAATGACTTCATATGATCGCGAAGGTGACAGAGAGAAATGTTTGTCGCATGGTATGGATGAGTATTTATCTAAAGGTGTAACTCGTAAACGGCTTCAGGAAGTTATCGATCGCTGTATTAGAAAGAAACCGGGGATTCAAAAGGCGATTCCAGAGCCACCGAAAGAGGAGCTCGTGCTGGTCGACGTGCAGATGTTGAGAGACACGTATGGTATTGCGGAATCGACAGAGATCATAAATTTATTCAATGGAACCATGCGCACTCTTGTCGGATGCTTGAGATTTGCCGTTGAAGAGCGCGATGCGAAAAGCGTGAATCATTTTGCATATTCATTTAAAGGTCCCTGCTCAACGCTTGGATTGCAGTCAATGGCGAAGCTTACGGCAGAAGTCACCTCTGACGCTGAGTTGGGGAACTGGGATAGGGCGCGACAGACTCTGCTGGTCTTAGAGTCTCAGTGCAAGCAGGTGATGCAGCAGTTAGCACCGATGAGCTCTAGCTACGAGCAAATTCCAAGTTAATGACTCAATAATTTGCGGGGAATTTTGATGCAAAATACGGAATCCGAATGTTTGGCATTGGATGAGCTTATTGAAGAAATTGACGAAGATATGGTGCCTGTTGTGTTCGAGTCCTTTGTTGAAGATACCGGTGGAGCCGTTGATGCGATTAGCAATTGCATAGAACAACGGGACGCTGAGAAATTGCGAAAATTGTCGCACCGCCTCAAAGGTTGTTTTATTTCAATCAAGGCCTATAAAGCTGCTTCTATTGCAAAGGAGTTGGAAGAGAGCGGGCAGAAATCACAATTTGACGGTTTGGATGTTCATTTAGTCGATTTGAAAAGTGAGTATTCGAAAGTTGTCAGCTATATCGATCGATATATGTCAGCAATCGTCGAATCGGGCGGCTGAGCGGCTTCCACGGCGCACAATTAATGCAGATTAATGACTTTATGTGTTTACTAAAGTCATCAGGATGTCTATATTTGTATATAGGCGAGAAGTTCTACGTGCATTAAGATGTGGGGGAGGGACGAGAGTCTCTTAGTTTTGTTTGGCATCAGAAATCTATTTATTCGAACTTAGCGATATTCGACGACTTGGTATCGCTGAAATACTCTCTTCAAAGGGTATTTCGCTTGCTAAAGTTTCCGACAACTTGCAAGAACTTTGTGATCTCGACTCTTCTTCTTCAATTATCATAGTTGGTTTTTCGAAAGAAACATATCCGCTTGTTGAGCCTGTCATGCGGCAGAGGCAAGAGCTGGGGAGAAGAGGAAAAATTTTTTGCATCTGCTCCTCAGGATATTTCGAATTGTGCAAAGATTTTGAGCCGCTCGGTTACTGCACGTATGATTCCAATTCCGAACTCCTTGTTTTAGCGATCACTGCGGTTGCTTACGGAGCCAACTTTACCTGTCCGTCTTTGACTTCAGCTCCGATTATTCGTCAGGCAAGACAAGCGCCGGACCCTGTCAGTTTTCTGGATTTATCAAAAAGAGAACAAGATGTACTCAGAAAACTTGCTGCTGGTTATTCAAATCACCAAATTTCAAGCTCTCTGGGAATCAGCCTGGAGACGGTAAAGTCACACGTCAAACATATATTGACCAAGCTGAGTGTAGGCAGCCGGACGGCAGCCGCGGTTAAGGCTATTGAACACGGCATTGTCGCTTGAGCAGAGCCTCGTTTGTTGGTCAAACAAGCCGCGCCGAACTCACCATCGCCAGAAGTTGAGCCGCAGTAAGACCGTCTGACTCCGGCACTTGCGCGGCCATATCCAGGGCGCCAAGCAGCCTGAGAACATTTTTCAGGCTGATTTTGGCTTGTTCTGGTTTGCCTGTCTTCTTCAACACATTGAACAGAGCAAAATGTGCAATTACAAAATTAGGTTCAAGAAAAATGGCTTGCTTCAATGCTTTAATCGCCGATTGTGAATCACCGCTTTGATCAAGGACGTTCGATTTCAAATAATAGAAAGTCGCTGACAGTGGAAATTTCTTGATTGCTTGCTCGCAGGCCTCAAGAGCTTTCTGAGATTCGCTTGAGTTAGTCCAGCATTGGATCAACAAGCGATAATCTTCTTCAGATAAACTGCTGAGAGATTGTGTCGCATGAAGTTGTTCGGCTGCCTCTGCATATTTCCCTAGCTTGATCAGGAACTCGGGTGTGGCTTGAGGAGCCTTTTCTACGCTATTGTTTTTTGCATCTCGGGTCGAGCTCGGGATGCCTGGAGCGGCCGGCTTTATCTTATTTTCAACAGGACCTTGCGCAGAACTTGCTGGCGCTGTCGTGGAAGCCGGTGACGCCTCTTGCAAAGTATCCTGCAAAAATGACTTCAGTTCTCTGATCTCTTTGATATCGTTTCTCGGCATTAAATTTACTGGTTTTAGCGAATCTGCCGCCGAACAATGGACCTTGCTGTCCTTTTTGCCTGAGGATTTTCGCAGCAAGATCAACTCTGGAAAAACTACGAGCTCGAGATTTTGTGCTTCGTTCGCTTGAAAGAAGTCATGCGGTGAAAGGATCAACCATCCATTTTCGTTCAGCATGCCGGCGAGCCGCTCGATTATGTGGCGGCTTTGCTCATGCTCAAAATACATCAAGACATTTCGGCAAAAGATGACATCGAATTTCTTGCTCGCATCTCTTTGCGGATGCGCGATATCCATAAGGTTGTGATATTCAAACTGAACCTGTTCTCGTATTTTCTGATCGAGTTGCCATTTTCCAGAGTCGGTCTCGACAAAAAATTGCTTTTTGACGTGCTCTGGCGTGCTGCGCATTGACCAATTGTTATACAGACCTTTTCTCGCATGCGCTATGGACTTTTTGTTTATGTCGCTCGCCAATATTTTGAATGATGGTTTCAAGGCATCAGGAAAATTTCGTTCTAGAATTAGCGCAAGTGTATAAGGCTCCTCTCCGGTCGAGCAGGCCGCGGACCAGATATTGATTTCCTTGCTTTGGCCATTTCGCAATTGTCCGCAGTAATAAGGTAGTAACTCATTTTCAAAATGTTGACACAATGACCGGTCACGGAAGAAGTAAGTTTCGCCGGTTGATAGGTCCGGAACTAACGCGTCGATAATTTCCTGATTCCACTCGGCTAGCAGTAAATTTAAAAGACCATTTGCCTGCTCTTTATCCGGCAAGTTCTGCAGTCCCTTTTGGATGCGCCGCTCCATCTCGCCGAGTCTAGCTTCTGGATAATAAAAGCCCAGGGCCATACGAAGTTTCTCGGAGAGACGTTTGCGAATTTCCAGTTCATGCATTTCATTCTTGCCTCGGGCAATTTTGCTTCTATTTATAAGCCACAAGAATGAAAGATCTAAACTGCAATAGAGAGTGACAATAGGCATTATGAGAGGCTGCTGCTGCTGTTTTCGATTAGAAGAACTGCCGAGAACCTGGCACTACATTTGGTGAGTTTTGCGCCAGCTTTTGCATTGTGCGAGGTGTTAACTCTGCGGAGTTAGCTCCGATTAACACTCTGCGAGAACTTAGCTCGCCTTGTTGGTTTCTTCGATCTTGTTTGTTTGCACTACACTTCCGTCGCCGTCAGAAATGGCAGGAAGCGTAAACCAGAACGTGCTTCCTTTGCCATCTTCGCTTCTAACGCCGATTTTGCCGCCAAGTTGTTCTATGATCATTTTGCAAATGGGAAGGCCCAAACCAGTGCCACCTTTTTTCGTGTCATCGTCTGCTTTCACTTGCTTGTATTTCTCAAAGATGAGTTCCTTGTATGCCTGCGGTACGCCGCGCCCGTGATCGACTACCTGTACTTCAATGAAGTCCTCAGCTTCGATAGTTTTTATTTCTACTTTGGCATTCTCTGGCGAGAACTTAATCGCATTAGAAAGAAGGTTGATTAGCACTTGAATAACACGATCTGGATCTGCATTTACTTCTGCATTTGTTTCATTGAAGACCAGCTCAATTTTGTTTTTCTTTGCGTATTCGTCTACGGCGTCAATGGATTTTTCGATGACATTTTCAAGATAAATAATCTTGCAAGACATCTGTAAATTGCCCGACTCCATTTTTTCTAGTGTAAGTAGATCGTTGATAAGCCTTATTAGACGCCCGACGTTGTTCTCTTGCTTTTGCG
Organism: Obscuribacteraceae bacterium (SeqCode); assembly: GCA_044358055.1. Taxonomy (GTDB): domain Bacteria; phylum Cyanobacteriota; class Vampirovibrionia; order Obscuribacterales; family Obscuribacteraceae; genus JAIEPM01. The sequence continues at coordinate 25,323 of JBIKOL010000012.1, read as the reverse complement.
CACCGCTGAGAATCTGCGGATGCACATTTCCGAAGACTCCTTCTGTAATCAGGTTGAGATATGTCTGCAAATTTGCTAGTGGAGTGCGCAAATCATGGCTGATCATCGCGACGAATGCCTGTTTCATTTTTTGCATTTCACGCACTGTGTTGGCCATGTCGTGAAATGATTCATCAAGTTTAACCAGCTCGTCGGCGCCTTTGATAGGCATATTCAACTCTCTATTCGCCTTGAACTTTTGGGTATTGTCCACCAGTACACCAAGAGGTGCGGTGATTGTTTTCAAAAAGAACCTTGCGAAAATCACAGCAAAGATGACGTTAGCGACAATTCCGATTGGCAGCACAGCCATGATTCCCACTCGTAAAGCCCGCTGTTCAGGGTGCGTATCAGCAACAAGCTTTTCTTCTTTTTCCGCCAGTCTGGTCATATCGAGCAACATAGCGTTAAACTCTGGGGTAAATTTATCGCCAAAAACTTTAAGCGAAGTCGCAGCCTGAATAAATCCACCTGACTCAAATTGATTTCTGGTCAGCCTGAGCGCCTTATGCGCTCGTCTGAGGATTTTGTCGACTTTGGCCAGGTCTTTCAAGCAATCTTTTCTACCCAGTGAACGGAATTCTTCCTTCAAGAAATCAAGGTTCTTCAAAGTTTTCTCGGCGGACTCATCATATTTTTTTGACATCGCAGGGTCGCTTGTTTCGGCATATTTCTTTAGCGAATCCATCGATTCGAACGAGAGCTTTTCCAGCATCTGCGTTCGTCGCAAAAGCTCTTTGTAGCGTGTTTCTCTCTGAACTTCAATTTCAGCTGAAACTTCAAGGAAGATGAGCGAGCCGCAAAAACAAAGTTCGAAGAACAAAAATACTCCGAGCAAGACCATACCCTGAAAGCTCAGGCTTTTTTGACCGAATTTGTCGAATATACTAAGGGGTCTCAAGGATATAACCTACACCGTGCACGGTGCGAATCAAATTTCCATCGGGATCTACTTTCTTGCGCAGGCGCTTCAATGCAGTGCGCAAAGCTTCCGTGCTGGCCTCTGAGTCGGAAGGCCAGATGCGATCGAGCAATGCTTCCGAGCTAAATACTTGATTCGGGTGACGCATGAAAAATTCAAGCAGTTGAAATTCTCGGTTGACCAGACTGACGGTTTCGCCGTTTACAGTAACTCTATATTTTTGAGTATCAATAGAAATGCTGCCCGCTTGCAGGGTGTTGGTGTTACTTACTGGAGCCGGCCGACGCAAGAGTGCACGAACGCGTGCTCCCAACTCTTTCATTTGAAATGGCTTTGTCAAATAGTCGTCAGCGCCGCTGTCTAGCCCTTGTTCTTTCTCGTCCACAGTATCATGACCAGTGAGCATCAACACGGGTGTGTTGCCGCCCAGTTCGCGGAAGCGCCGCAAAATTTCAATTCCTGTTTTTCCCGGCAGATTCCAGTCAAGCAAAATCAGATCGTATTGAAATGCTCGCAGATGATCACTTGCTGTTTGCCCGTTATTTATGTGTTCAACACTATGATGTTCAAACAGCAGAAAGGTACGCACACTGTTTGCCAGTTCGTCGTTGTCTTCAACCAAAAGGATTCTAGCCACTGAGCGTCAAATCTCCACTTATTTACCACGCTTTTGGATTAATGCCTGCAATTGCAGTTTTACATCATAGTCGGTCGGAACCAACTGGCTTGCAGTCATCAACTCGGCGATGGCGCCGTTAAGATCGCCTGCTTCGCTAAGTGCATTGCCGAGTGAGACGTGGAGTTTTGGATTACCCGGATCAAGATTCATCGCAAGTTTGTATTGGGTCACCGCTGCCGGGTAGTCGTTTTTCTTTTGATAAACCCAGGCCATCACCGAATGTACGTCCGAATTATTTGGTGCAAGCGAAACGGCTTTTGCGGCTTCAGTGACGGCCTCATTTATTTTCTTGGTATTTACCAGTGCCCAGGCCATACCTGAATGAGCTGCGGAATTGCGGGGATCTAAAACAGCGGCTCGTGCGAATTCGACAATAGACTCGTCCCAGCGTCCCTGCTCTCCGAGCGCGCGTGCATATCGCTCGTGCGCACCAGCATCATCAGGCGCTTGCTTTAGCGCTGCATTAAACTCATCGAGTGCAGCTTTGGGTTCCCCAAGCGATTTGTAGCACTCAGCCAGAATGATATGTGGAGCAAGAAGCTTTTCGTCAATCTTCATGGCTTTGCGGCATTCAAACATTGCCGGTCTATACCAGCCTCTGGTGCGATAGCATTCACCCAGATATGTATGCGCCAGCGCATTATGTTTGTTGAGGCGAATTGCGCGCTTGTAAGCTTTGAACGCAAGTTCGTGCTTGTTCATCAAGCGGTAGGCTTCGCCGACCATGAAATATGCATCGCTGTGTCTGGGGCGCAGTTCAATGATTTTGTTGAACTCACGCAAAGCTTCCTGGTAATCAGACATCGAGATAAGCACTTTTCCGAGCATGAAACGCGCCTTGACGTTGTTTTCGTCAAGCTGCACCACTCGCCCGTATTCAATCATGGCGTTGGTGTAGTCGCGGCGTCCGAAGAACGAATCTCCGGCCTTCATGTGTTCGTCGGCTTCTTTTGCCTTCTCGGGACTGAGTTGCGATTTCGACTCTTCGTTCGATTGATCGCCACCTTCTTCTGTTGCTTCTTCCTCTTCCATCTTAAGCGCGTTGTCTTCATCAGCGGGTTCTCCTGCTGTATTCGGATTCGCGCTCTTGCCTGATTTTGGAGCCGGCTTGGAAAGATCGAGGATGGGAACTTTCAGTTTCTCTATCGGATTACGCGCTGCACTTGTTTTGTTCGCAGAATGTGTCACCGGCTTCGCAGACGCGGCCGGCGGATCGCGGAGTGCCGGGATCGCGGGCGTCCCGCCCGCTTCTTTCTTATCGGACTCGCTGTTTAGCTCAGCCTTCGCTTTCGTGCCTGAAGTCTTGGCAGGTGCTTTCTCTGTCGCAGGTTTCTGCGAGGCTGTCGAACTTGCACCCGAATTATCTGCAGTCATTGGATCAATTATCTTGACCTCCGGCTTTGCAGTCTTGTCCGCATCTTTTTTCGGCAGCGCGTTGTGCATCATCATTGAAAGCCTTGCTTTGGCTCTCTCTCTAAAGCTGGGCAAAGTCGCTTGCGCTGTCTGAGCATTCGCCCCAATGTTTGACGCGTACAACAAACCGCACGTCACTGCAATAACAACACCCAGTTGTCTAAAGCACTGTTGTTTGCATTCCGCTTTCATTTCACGACTCCGCATGTTTTCTCTCTGCTATATCGATGCTGCTGATGCGATTTATTCTGAATGTTCGTTCGTTGTTTGTAGCGTGACAATAGGCACGAAGGAAGAATCGTTTTCCAAAGTATAGTACCGAAAGTGGTGTTATTTGTCTAAATTTTGGACCGTGCCCGTGATAGTGTATATGCAAATCGCGTCCGCTGTGTATCGCCTCGCCGATTTGATGTATACGCTCGTCTTTTGCGGACTTGTGATCGTCAACAAGTTCGTATGGCTTGCTGAAGAAATTGACGCCACCTGCTTCAACAAGATCAGCCAGTGTGCAGTTCTGTCCTGCACGCTTGAGGATTTCGGAAAACACTCTTACCACGTGTCGTGCGTCCGCTTCCGCGCGATGAAATTGAGCGCTTTCGTTTGTTTCCAAATTCTCGACCAGTGTTTTCAGCCGATGATTCTTAGATTCACGAATGTAATGCGGTGCGAGTTTGAGTGTGTCAAGAACCGGATTTGTCGGTAAGGCAAATCCTAATTTTGTCAGAGCAACTTGCAAGAAGTTGATATCAAAAGGCGCGTTATGTGCAACGAAAATATTGGCGCCTGAGTTGGCGGTGTCCTGATTTCGCGCTGGGCTCATCATCCATTGCACAAACGAAGGTATCACTTCGCTTGACTGCGGTTGAGAGGCAACCATTTCATCAGTAATTCCATGAACGCCGGTCACCTCTTCGGGAATAGGGCGCCCAGGATTTATAAGCTGCGAGCGCACATCGATTATTTCGCCGTTGGCACGAAATTTTACCGCGGCAACTTCAAGCAGGCTTGAAATCATCGGGTGCCTGCCTGTTGCTTCTGTATCGAACGCCACAAAGGTGAGTTCATCAAGGCGTTTTTGCAAAAGGCTATCCGGCGGCAGGGACATGTCGGGCATGCCCTGGGTTTGCATTTCTGCGTTTAATGTTGCCTGATGCATCGCTTTCGATCTCCGACATGGCAATCATTGCCTGCTTTTGCTTCCTTGTCATTAGACTTGGGTCAGATTCTCTCATGCAAAAAACAGGTAGAATTAACTATATCTTTTTCCCGAAAAGGCGAGTTTCTGGCGATTTCTTACTCATGAAAACGAAAATCTTCTATTTCATCCTGCTTGCAGCCTTATGGCAGGGCGCAGCCTTTGCCTTCAGCAGCAACAATAACACTGGCGGAAATGTCCACGGAGACATAACTTCTGAAGCTTTGAAAGATCTTTTTTCGCCGGCTAATTTAAAAGTAATAATAGAGGCGAATCTTGCTCAGGATCAGCCCGGATCGGCTCAGCTTTCAGAGCTGCGCCGGCATTTCGGCGACGAGCACTTTACATCGTCGCTTGGTTACATCGACAGGGAGAAAAAGCGCGCGCTGAATTATGCCGCCGAAGCAGATACCGATCCTGAGCAGCGCGGTAGAACTCTGGTTCATTTCGGTGAAGTTTTGCATTGCGTGCAAGATTTTTACAGTCGGACTAACTACATTGAATTGATGCTGTCCAATCCTGGTTATAAGGATGAGCCTTATTCTATTCCGCTTGTGGATTGGCAGAAAGTTCCCGATGGCTATCCTGGATTAATTTGTTTCAGCGCGAAAGCCGGCAATCCAACTGATACCGCAGGCATCGTTAAAGACAGCTCTTCTACTGCTGAAGGCAAGAAAGTCATTAGTGGCAAGACAACATATTTTTCTGCAGCTCGCGATCTTGCAATTCGGGAATCACAACGGCAGTGGAATTTATTTGAAACGATGATTCGCAACAGATGCGGCTCGCGTGCGGCGGCAATTATCGCTGCGCTGAAGCAAGCGAGTCCGGAAGTAAAACCAGATCACATTTAAGTACCGAGACGTAGAGAGCCAATTCAAAAATTTTCTCCAGAGCTGTTCGAGGCCACGGCTCCGCAATTATGCTGAGGAGATTCCTTGACTTACTGCTATGTATCTAGATATGCTCATGATTGAATAAGTGGATCGAGGTGAGTCATGCCTTATCGAACCGTGGTAAGCGCGGAATTAGCAAAACTTTTCGGCGTGCTCTCCCATCCTGTGCGGGTTCGCATAATTGAAGAGCTTAAGAAGGAAGACCTCACTGTCAGCTCTTTGAGAGACATACTTGGCATTTCGCACTCGGCAGTTTCGCAGCAGCTTTCAGTGCTGCGGACTCATCACCTGGTGGCGGAAAAACGGCAGGGACGCAATGTCCTGTATCACTTGCGGAAACCTGAACTGGCCCAATGGATCATGGAAGGAGTCAGTTTCATCTCACCTGACGCTTCTGAGATAGAGCTTATGATCTCAGCCATCCAAAACGCTAAATCCGTTTGGGGACCAGAGCAAAAGCCTACGCGAAAACGGCGCGGCGCATAAGGGTCAATCCGAACGCCGATAGGTAAATTTATGGACTGGAGCAGAAGGTCCCTGGATCTTGCTATGCCCAGCCCAGCCCAGCCCAGCCTGCAAGTCAACTTATATAAATGACCCCTGTCGGAGAATTGAAGACAAGTGTGTCTATATGCAATCATTTGAATATATAGTTACGTGAAAATCCTTGCATAACTTTTTAAAAGAGCGGGGAACTCGACAAGCTCAGGCTTAGAGAATCCGCAAGGTCCATCTCCGGTTTGACAGTTCAGCATAAAGGGATATACTTGCAAATTTGTCAGGGCTTATATATTCAAATATTTGCATATATTCCAGCGAGGGGCGCGCTGGGTCCAGCGATCGAATTAGTTCGTAGCAATTACCGATAACTCTTCATTGCGACCCTGCCTCGACTTACGTACTGACAGGAATCACGAGTTAGTTTGGAGCCAGTCCATGTCATTAGTAGAGCTTCCTCGATGGTTTTCAGTCCAAGGTGAATGCTTGGCTAGTGAAATTTGCCAATATCCTTCGCTTACTTATTTTGATGATGTGCAATTGTCGGACTCTCTTGTCCACGGTGAGATTGAAAACGCTTGTGTAATTGCCTGCTCTGACATGGGAGCGTCGCTCCCTTTTGTTTGTAGTGATCCGAAAGTAAAGCTGCTTATATTTCAAGATTTTGGACACAGCTGTCTCAGCAGTGGCGCAATTGAAGTAATTGACGAATACAACTTGCAACACGTCATTATCTATGGGCATCAGAATTGCGAATTTGCTAGGTTCCGAGATCGAGCTTTGATCGACTCCTTTTCAAAACTGAAACAAGAAGCTGATGAGGACGCGCATTGCTTATACAAAGAGCTAGCCCGTTACAACGTATTGAAAGAACTCAGGACGCTTATAGAAAATACCTCGAATAAAACGTTAAAGATCCATGGTTGGGTTTACGACGCGAATCAGCGTTTGCTGGAAGTGTTCGATCCCGATAAACGCGGCTTTGTCATCTCGCAGTCAGGGAGGTTGTCCTGATAAGTAAGGGCAGTAAATGAGAGCTTCGATGAGCATTGCAATTATTGCTATATTTGTTTTACTGGCTATGAGCAGCGCTTTTATTGCTCTGTTCGGCAAGCAGCTCGGAGACAGAAGTTCTAGAATTGGTACTTGCAGTGCGGCAATTTCTTTCGTTATTTCACTCTGGGTCTTCATACAATTATCGCTTGGGCAACAGCAAGCACTAGAGTTCACTATCGGAGCAAATTACTCTCCAGACTGGTTCCGTCTCAGTGCTTACGTTGACCGCTTAAGTGCGTGCATGATGGTGCTTGTAACCTGTGTAAGCACTGTTATACATGCTTATTCTATAAAATACCTGTTCGGCGAAAGGGGCTACAGTCGGTTCTTTGCACTGCTAGGAGCCCTTACGCTTGCGGTTCTTGCTATGGTCACTAGCGGCAATCTGTTCCTGCTTCTGGTGTGGTGGCAACTAATAAGCTGGCTTTTATACCTGCTTTTAAGCTATCACTTCACAAGCTCTTCAGCAATAAAAAATGCTTTTACAAGCTTGTTCACGCTCAGAATCGGGGACATTTGCTTTTTGATTGCCGTATTCCTCGTTTATAAAATCTTTGGAACACTTCAATTTCCTGAATTGTTCAACCGGGTTTCCAGCAGCACAATCTCAGCCATTCACCTCTGGTCCGGAGGTCCAGCAGTGGACCCGCTCACGGTGATCACCTTACTTATATTTGTTGCGGCGATGACCAAGTCTGCGCAATTTCCATTTCATGGCTGGCTACCAAACACCATGGATGCGCCGACTCCAGTATCAGCATTCATGCATGCTGGAATCGTGAATGGTGGCGGCTTCCTCATCAATCGACTGGCTCCATTATACGGACAAAGCCCCACTACACTTCATTTTGCATTTCTGGTTGGACTGCTAACTACAATCTTAGGCACAGCAATCATGCTTACCAGAACGGATGTTAAGACCAAGCTCGGTTTCTCTACCGTAGGGCAGATGGGTTTCATGATAATGGAATGTGGGCTGGGGGCATTTGCGCTGGCAATATTCCATTTGATCGCTCATGGAGTTTTTAAGGCAACCCTGTTTCTTCATGCTGGCAATGTTGTCCATGATGTTCGCAAAGAGCCGAATCTTCCCGAACAGCACGTCGAGCATGCTGAAAAATCTCTACCGCTACCATGGGCAACCGGCGTGCTAATTACTCTGGTCGTTCCTCTCTTAATCTTGTTTGCTGCGCATGCATTTCTAGGAAGCGCAATGCACCAGGGCACCATAATATTTTTATTCTTCGCCTGGGTTACATCATCTCAAGCGATCATGAGTCTTTACTCGCTGAGAATATACGGTTCATGGAAGGCTGTTGTGTCCATGTTGTTTGTTGTTGGCTTAGTGATTGTTACCTATCTCTGGGCTGCCGAAAGTTTCACTGATTTTCTATATCCGATACATGGTGTAGCCTCCAGTTATTTTCAAGCAGCCTCCTTCCCTCTCTGGATTTTTGACTTGTTCGTGGTCCTTATCGTGGCACTTTTCCTGTCTGCTTGGGCAGCCCTTCGTCCGGGTGCAAAAATCGCCAGGCCAATTCAAAAACAATCTAAAGGTACATTGATTTTCCTGTATTTGTTTTTATGGAACGGGCTCGGAATAGGACAGGCCCTGTCGAAACTATCTCATCATTGGTCGGCGTTAGCTCGACGCTGCGACGCTGTCCTTCCCGAGTGGTTGCCATAAGGGGGGTATATGGAAACACGTTATCTGCCAAGTTTGCTTGCCTGGATAATTGCCCTTACGGTTTTCGTGCTGAAATCTCGCGCCAAGACCGCAAAGTACGTTGCCTCTGCAGGCTGTCTTGCTAGTTTTGTATTGACTATGTTTGTAAACATGAGCTCGCTGTCGGACGTTTTACCAATGCTCTTTAGCATTTTAGCGGCTTTGCTTTGCATTGCCAGCCAGCGCAACGAGAATGGCGGATCGATCTCGATGGCACTGATTCTCTTTGTTTTGGGGCTGGTGTATCCAGCGTTGTATGGATATCCGGTACTTGCAAAAATAGCGCAGGTTTGTTTTCTCCTGGCCTTGGTCGTTTTGTCATTTGTTTTTCGCAAGAACCCCTCACTTGGGTTTGGCTCAGCCGCGGCATTGACAGCCTCAGCGATTTCTTTGATGCTCTCGTCATTTGTGAATGGTCCCTGCTCAGCAGTACTACAGCTGGTGGCTGCAGCATCGTTGCTGCCTTTGTTTCCATTTCATGTTGGCTACATTGGCTTGTTGAATAATCTGCCTGGGTCCCTTCCGGCTTTCCTTGCGCTTATTTCGCCTGTCTTAGGATGGCATGTGCTGGCTCAAGTGCCGAGATTAGAGCCGAATATAACATCGGTCATCGTTGTTTTGATCGTAATTGAAGTGCTCGTAACCGGGCTGAGAGCCTTTGTGCAAGCAGGACTGCTTCGCGTTATTGGCGCTGTTGGCACTCTCTTACTGGCACCAGGATGGTGGATTTATGCTTCAAACGGTAAGCTCGGTGCTGAAGGAGGTGCATACATACTCGCCGTCGGGCTAGTTGTTAGCGGTTTAAGTCTGTGTGCACATTGCCTGGAGGCGCGCTTTGGGACGCAGGCACTCGAATCGTTGCCAGGCCTCGCAAAAACAATGCCGAAGTTCGCTATGGCGTTCATCTTGTTGATAATGGCTGGCTTAGGCATTCCCATATTTGCAGTTTTCTCCAGCTTTATGCTCTTAATACTCTCATCATTGAGGTCCGGAGCGGCTGACCTCCTATTTGTCTGCCTGGTTTGGCTGGTTTGTTTCGGCATACAAGCTTCAATTTTGCAACGGCTGCTCTTTCGTCAGCCGCGTTCAAATCTTGTTTATAGAGATCTAAGTCAAGCAGAAGCCTTATCACTTGCGGTGATTTTGCTGCTTCTGATCGTAGGGGGCATTTTCCCAAAAGTGATATTCAATTTCATAACCTGATGTGAGGTAGTTTTGACAGAAGAGATCATCAATAGAGCCGAGAAGCGATTAACTATACGCACGCTTGCTAGATTGGCAAGCGAGGTTCTCGCGCAATATTGGCCGATTCGAACCTTCGTGCATCACAACCCACTTCACGAGTTAGAGTACCTACATTTTTCCGAAGCACTTGAACGTGCGCATAATCTCCTGGGTGCTCGCCCGCATTTATCTAACGAAACTTACAGGCAACGATTCCAGAACGGACTGATTAAGGCTCAAACAGTCGAAACTGTTCTATCAGAGCAAACAGAAAACGTATCTGTACTAATTAATAAGAGCACAATATCTAAGCTCGCAGTCAGAAGAGCATGCTTGAAAGATGGAATTGATCTGCCATCAGCACCACAATTTGAAATTTTATGGCAAGAAGACCCACAGACAAAGCAATTGGACGAGCTGGCCTCTCACGTCAGGAATCTTATTTGGCCCGAAATTGCGCTGCAGCGAAAAGAAAAGCAAAAGAGTAGCAGTGATGTCAATGAAATTACCCTTATTCGTTGGGTTGATAGAACGCTTGGCACAGACTGGGAAACGACATTAAATAATGAGCTTTCGCGCTGGTGCGGAGCTTTTCTTGACGAAGGCGAAGCTGGATGGCCTATGCCCCAACGGCGCCACGGCTTCTTTTTAGTTTGGAAAAGCTTTTCTCAATTGAGTAGTTTCGACAATGGGGACTCTGAGTGGAAATCGCTTATCAAATCTCTTCCTGAAAATCCTGAAGACGTCATTATAGAAATGTTGGAAAGACTCCAGATCCCTGAGGAGCTGGTTTCAGACTATTTTGCGGCACACCTATCTTCTTTGCCAGGCTGGGCTTCTTTCATAAAGTGGCGGAGCGCGCAGCAGTCATACGCCTGGCAGCAGTTTCCAATTGATTTGGTCCATTACCTTGCAGTAAGACTTGTCTACGAAACTAGCATGTTAAGGCAACTCTGCAAGAATTACCTCGGGATTGAGGGTAACTACAATTCGATCAAATCCTTTATGATGCAAAATCCCGTGGCATACAAGCTCCTGAAACAAAGAGTTGCCGGGCAGCTTGCGGAACAGCAAATGCGCCAGGTCGACCGGGCGATTCAAAGCGGGAAATGCTTCAAGCAAGGGAATTTGCTGCATCCTGAACACAAATTCTTAGCTGAGTTTGCATCACAGTCAGAAGATAAGGACATCAGAGATATCGCCTGGCGCCTGCGTCGACTGAGCACTTTGCTGGGCATCGAAATCACGGACATAACTAATTCCAACGCTAAAGACTTGCTCACTCTCATCAATTGGCTGGATGAATTTGCAGATAAAGAGCAGGGAATGGTCTGGCTGAAAGCTTGTGAAGCCGAATATCAGGAAGGCTTGTTCAAAGAGCTGACACGCTCAGCAAAGGAACGACTTGCACGCAACGGAGCAGAAGAAAATCGCCCTCAGGCGCAGGCAGTCTTTTGCATCGACGTGCGATCTGAGCCTTTTCGCCGCCATCTTGAGTCGGTTGGCAAATATGAGACTTTTGGTTTTGCCGGCTTTTTCAATTGCTTCATTCGCTACAAGTCTTTAGACAGCCGCTGCGAAACGAATCAATTTCCTGTGGTCATGAAAGCTCGAAATATGGTACGCGAGGTGCCTCGACCATACCATCAGGCTAAACTTGCCCATTACCAGAGAGGCCGTCAATTCCTTGAAGCAATCCGGGAAGTTTTTCATGATCTCAAAGCAAATTTGATCACTCCCTATGTCACAGTGGAGTCGCTCGGATGGGCTTACATACTGCCATTTGTACTGAGGACGCTGACCCCAAAGGCTTTTTTCGATGCAAATAAATTGCTTTTGCAAACAATTCAAAAACCAATATCAACTTCACTCACGGTCGATAAGCTGCCGCAGAGCGAAGCAGAACAAATGGTATTAGATAATCAATTGGCAATAATCCGAGAAGCAGTTATTGAAAGATTCCGTTTGCCAAAGAGTAAGATTACGCGTGAGCTCATAGACGGCCTGCGGCGGCTTGCAATGGAGGAAGTCGCGCATAATGAAGTTGATACCTCAATACTGCAATTGTCTGAAGAGAAGCTCAAATCTTTTGTAGAGGAACTCCGGATTCAGAATCAGATTAATCCTCGGGCTGCATCAGCACATAAAGAACGGCTCGCAAGGACTGGTTTCACACTGGCTGAACAGCTGTTCACCATAGAAACCTCTTTACGCATGATGGGGCTAAGCAAGAACTTTGCGCGCATCGTCTTAATTTGTGCCCATGGTAGCAAGTCTGACAATAACCCATTCGAGTCCGCACTTGATTGTGGAGCATGTGGAGGAAATGAAGGGCAAGCAAATGCGCGAGTATTCGCCGCCATGGCTAATCGAGTTGATGTGCGGCAGGAGTTAGAGAAGAAAGGCATCGTGATTCCGGCGGATACTTACTTCCTTGCCGGGCAGTACAGCACCTCTACTGACGTTGTTGAGTTATTTGATCTTGAAGATGTGCCGCCGACACACAGGTTGGATCTGATGCGGCTAGTCGGCGACTTGAAGGAAGCTGGAATCCTTACCAGCCAAGAGCGCTGCGCTCGCTTACCAGACGTTGGAATTCTTGACCCGAATCAAGCAAGCAGCGAAGCCTTGAGACGCAGCTGCGATTGGAGCCAGGTACGACCGGAATGGGGCTTATCTGGTAATGCCGCCCTCATCATTGGACGCAGAGAAGTTACAGCGTCCATTAACCTCAAAGGTAGAGCATTCTTAAATTCCTATGACTATAAGATTGATCCGGAAGGCAAGCTTCTAGAGAATTTGATGACTGCTGCGCAAATGGTCAGCGAGTGGATCAATCTGGAGCATTACTTTTCCACTGTTGATAATGACGTTTTCGGCGCCGGTTCCAAGATCTATCACAACGTGACAGGTCATATTGGCGTCATGTTTGGAACGTTAGGTGATCTGAGAATAGGTTTGCCAGAACAAACAGTAATGAAAGGCGAATCCCCATATCATGAGCCATTGAGATTGACCGCCATTATTGAAGCGCCCCGCCAGAGAATTGACAGTCTAATTGCCCGCCATGAATTGTTGCAGCGCTTTTACCATAATGAGTGGGTGCATCTCGTAGCGATAACACCTGAAGATGGTACTCTATATCGCTATCTATCTTCAGGCAATTGGAAACCAGTTACAGAGCCATTGGCTTCTTCCAATCAGGAAAGCGTCGGAAACATTATTAAAACGGGGGAAACGAGAGAATGAGAAAATTGACGCTTCATCACATGAAAGAGGTTCGAGTAATCGTATCTGGAGAGGACAGAACGTTTGTAACCGAATTACTGGACTCCATAGGTGCAACAGGATACACCGTACTGGCTGTAACTGCAGGCAAAGGACACGGGGGGTTACAACAATCCCATTTCATGTTTGGCGAAATTGAGAGCCTGGAAATGATTATGACAGTTCTGCCTGAAGACAAGGTAGAACCGCTATTGGCTGCATTGGGTAAGCTCTTCGATCGGCATTCCGGAGTAATGTTCGTCTCTGATGTTGCTGTGAGCCGGCGCGAATATTTTGTTGGCAAACCTGGTGACGAATCAGCCTAAACTTGGTGAATTATTTTGCCTGTTTTCTCAACCCCAGCGGCCGCAGTCGGGGCAGTCGCTGCGCCCTACGAGTTCTGTCATATCATCAAATTCGCTTCGTAAAATATCAAAGCGAAGCAAATGGTTTCCGCTGACGGTTCCGATTTGAGTAATTAGTTTAATCGCTTCCGCCGCCTGGAATGCTCCAGCCAGACTGGCTACAGCGCCCAGCACTCCGTGATTGAATCCCTCCGGCGGAAAATCCTCAAGTCCTAACCTTGCAAATACGCAACGCAAGCAAGCTGATCTGCCAGGTATCATGCAGAACACATGAAAGCTGAACATCATCAATCCAGAATGTATCAGTGGCGTTTTTGTATGCATGCAGCAATCAGATGCAAGCAATTTATCTTGCCAATTATCCAGAGCTTCTGTGGCAAGATCCGACTCTTCCAGGTGCTTGTCCGCATTATGTGCGTCGAACTTATAAAAACAATTTCGCACCACAATTTCTGGATTCAATTCTTGCAAATGGCGTCTGACTACATCCACCTTCGGCTTATTGATGTCATCTACGCAAAATATGTTGTGGCTACTGAGATCGGATGTCTGCACCAGACCGGGGTCAATCAAAGTAAGGCGACCAACACCTGCCTGAGCCAGGTTCTTTGCGCAATTAGTTCCGACCGGATTAAGACCGATAATGACGACATTGGCATTGAACAGCCGTTCTTGCCGAGTTTCATTCATGCCCGGCAAAGCAAGCTGCGATTTAAAACGTTCTTTCTGCTCGTTGAATAACATCGCTGCTATTGTCGCAGATTACTTTAAAACCAAAAACCCCCCTTGCGGGAGGCTCCTGGTTGGCGTTGGCGGGGGAAAAGCCTTTTCTTAGCTGAAGAGGTTGGCATCACGGGCGGAGGCAACGAGCCAGTTGATACAACCTGGCGTTGCGAGACCACCGGTTACACCGGCAGCTCCCCAGAGCACTCTCTTCATAGCATCCTGAGTGCCCGCAGCCATGTGCATGAAGCCCATGATCATTGTGGGACCGCCCCAGGCGATGCCGAGAATTTCCATACCGTTTGCAATGATGTTCAGCAATGCTTCCAGGTTAGCCAGGTTGTTGACACGGACGGTACCAGCCGTGTTGACGCCCTGGATGACTGTTGCATCGGAGCCTTGCGGTCCGATTGTGCCGTTGGTGGCACCCTGGAGCATTGGAGCAGCGGCGCTTCCGCCCTGCATTGTTTGAGAGCCTGTATAGTTGCCGGTGTTTTGATTCTGTCCACCAGTTGCAGCAGTGGAGTCGAACGCATCTTGCGCGAACACCGGAGCTGTTAGAGCTGTAGCTATGCCTACTGATAGAGCTGTGCGGGTAAGCGCGTTAACAAAAGAGATGCGCATGCGAACCTCCTGGGAGTCGTTCAATGTGTTAGTAAGTTTCGGTAGAGAAGAAGCTGCAAATGCAACCGTTGCTAAAGAGTAGTCTTATTAAGGCGCGAAGTCAAGTACAAAATTGTAAGATAGACTACAATTTTATCTTTGTCCGCTTGAAATGTTGGAATTTGGTGGAAGGCGGATCGTTTTCTGGCTCTTTAGAACGTCTTGTTTTGGTTCTCATGGCATCTATACGGGACTGCCCCATAATTCGACAGTCCGTGGACGGGAATTCCATCGGTTTAATCCTGTGGTCTTTCGCTTCCTTTATATGCGATTGCTACGGCAAAAGCACAATGAGTCATGGCTCCGACCCACAAATAGCCGCGGAGTCGTACCGAGCAAAGAAATCTTATATAGATCTCCAAGCTGTCGCCCACACAATCCCCACAATTCGGAACTATGATCGGACAAAGGCGTCAGTTCCGTTATAAACTGATTTGTTCTTCCCACTTAATCCTGGATTGTCCTATGGCTAAAATACTCATCGTTGAGGACGAGCCCGATCTCGCCGGTTGTCTCAAGAATGTATTGCAGACAGAATCGCATGTTGTCGAAATTATTGACGACGGTGAGCTTGCTCGTTTGCATCTCAAAAACTATGATTTCGATCTGATCATTCTTGATTGGCAATTGCCTGGCCTGTGCGGTATTGACATTTGCAAGAAATACAGACGCGATGGTGGCGATGCCCAAATCATGATGCTCACAGCTCGTTCAAGCATCGATGACCGCGCAGAAGGATTAGATTCAGGCGCAGATGATTATCTTGCCAAGCCGTTTCATATGAAGGAATTCCAGGCGCGTGTGCGAGCACTGCTGCGAAGAACTGTTCCATCGCATTCTCACCTGATTACATTTGGTGATATCATTCTTGATACTAAAGCCTCAGAAATTGATTACAAAGGCACGAAAATCAAGTTGCTGAAAAAAGAACTCGACATACTCGAGTTTCTTTTGAAACATCCAAATCAATCTTTTACTGGTGAGGAAATACTAAATAGAATATGGAGCGCGGACAGCATAGTCACTACCGAAACCGTGCGCACGCACATCAAGAATCTGCGCCGCAAACTGGACACAATCGAGCAGGGACATCTTGTTGCGCATATCCGTGGGCTTGGTTACGGAGTAAGTGGAGCACATAAATGTTTCGCAGTCTCCGATGGCGCCTCACCCTCTTCTTTGTCCTCTCAGCCGGAGTAATTTACGTTGCGCTTGCAGCAGTCGGTGGTCTCATACTGAGGCAAGGCATTGACAGTTCGCTAAATGAAGAGCTTCGCGAAATGGCTCTTGAGATTGACGACATCATAGATATGTCAAATCTTGAGCATGAGCTTACGCATTGGCGCCACGAAAATACAAATCGGGCGCTTATGCCTACTGTCGCAATATTCAATAAAAAACACGATATGCTCGGCGCCTCGGGACCATTCCGAAACGTGCCATTTCTGCCGGAATCTGGAAATTTCGACAAAATTGCAGATATGCAATTAGGCAGCAATCATTTACGTGTCTTTTCTCATCCTATAGATGAGAAAAGTGAAGCTGGCTGGTTGCAGTTGGCCATTCCTTTGCGGCAACGTGATATTGCAATAACCAGTTACTACAACACATGCGCATTCATGTCTCCCATGCTATTGCTTGGATTGGCAATTACGGGATTTTTATTCGCAAAACGTGCAACACGGCCGGTTGAGGAAAGCTTTGCTATTTTGCGTAATTTTGTGGCCGACGCAGGGCATGAACTCAACACGCCAATCACAATCTTGCAAGCGAATGTCGAAGCCATGCAGGGAAACTTCTCAAGTGTCGAAGACACTCTCCCTGTAATTATGCGCACCTGCGAACGTATGTCCAACCTGGTTAAAGACTTATTGCTCCTGGCGCAACTGGAATCGCCTGTAGAAACGGAAAAAACAAAGACTGAAATTGACTTGCAGGCGATGACTAAGGCTTTGCATGAGGAGTTTATTCGCCTGTATGAAGCAAAGAACATTGCGCTCTCTTGTAATGCTCAATCTGGATTGATTGTTGAAGGTGACTATGATGAACTTCATCGAGCGACAACAAATTTGTTGAAGAATGCGTTGAATTATACCGATGCCGGATCCGTTAGCTTGAATGTACGGAAAGCAGCTAACCATGCTGAAATTAGCGTGGTCGATACTGGAAAAGGAATTCCCGGAGAAAGCATCGATCGCATCTTTGATCGTTTTTACAGAGTAGATAAGCATCGTGCACGCAAGGTGGGCGGTTCGGGCTTAGGACTTGCCATTGTAAGAGCAATTGTGCAAAAACACGGCGGTAGCATCCACGTGAAAAGCACTGTTGGCGCGGGTAGCACGTTTACGATCGAACTTCCTCTACTTGCTCAAAAGAGTTCATAGAAAAAGATTTTCGTGCGTGAATTTGTTCACGTCGCCTCCACGCGAGCTCAACTATTCTAATAGTGTGATTCAGCAATGGAGGTGTCGCGATGAAAAACTTGATGACTGTTGCTCTCGGCATAAGCATTTTCTTCGGAGCGGCATCTGCCGCGTTTGCAAGACCATGTGCCGCTGTTAGTGCGCCGTATGGAAATCAAACGCGTTGCATAAAGAAACACCATCACCACCATCATCATTATCGTATGCACAACACCATGAGAAACCGCATGCGTTAATTTTTGACAGCGAAAAACAATTTCACAACAATAAGTACAAGGGGTATTAACCATGAATAAGATTATTCCAGCAATGTTGGCTCTCGTTGTTTTCAGTGGCGCCGCAGCAATGGCTGCTCCAGCAAGCACAAAGTGCAGCAAATCTCCTGCGCCAATTAAAAAGCAAATCAAGAAAGCTTCAGTCAAGAAAGCAAGCAGCAAACAGCTTGTCTCCAAGAAATAAGCAATAACTGAACAGATTTCCGGGCTTGTATCCCAGACCTCGTTCAAGCAAGCCCTGGACAATGCCGCTGTGTGCCTACGCCATTAGGCACACAGCGGTGTTTCCGTTTTGCTTTCAAATTTTTGCTAGGCTGAACATGCACTTAACATTTGCATGGCAATATGTTTTTTATAGGCCCTCTGCAAAAATTTGGAACTGTTTCACATGCGCGCGGCATTAATATGTCTGCTTATATTTTGCCTGGAGTTTTTTCTTGTGCCCGCACAGGCATTTGAGGATGGCTATCTTCCTCTGGATAAGCGCATTCTCAGCCATCGCTTTTTGCAAAAATTAGTTGTGGAGTCTCTGCAAGCAGGACAATCTGTTTACTGGGGAAGGGCAAAAATTTCTATTTCTCCTCTCTACTACCTGACCGTCAATGGCAGTGACAACAATTCGAAGCAGTGGAATTTTACGGCTGCTGCGCTCAGTGGTTCAGCATCTGTGTGGACGGCCGATCTTGATAATAACGGCACGCAGGATCTGATGTTCTTCGCACCTACGGGTGGCTGCGGTTGGGCTCCCAGCTCTGATTTTATCGCTCTTTTGTTTGAGAAGGATGGGCGTCCATTTCCCTGGATTGTCGACGGATTTTTTGAAGTTGATTCTCATGGAATCAAAGATTTGCTTGATCTAAATAACGACGGACGAGCTGAGTTGATCAAACAAAACAGAGATGATGGCTACTGGATAACCTCATTTTATGAAGCACGGAATGCCAGATGGCATCGCTTGCGCAGTCTTGCTGGAATTACATTGCCTATGCACACACGTTTTACGTATTCATCTAACAAGAACGCGATAAGTCCACCGGCATACAGGCATCCTTTTGAACCCGATTTTTCCAACGATTCCGAATTATTCTGCAAGTCGGCAAAGCAGCTTTATATCGATGAAATAGAATGGTCCAATGTCAGTTCTTCTGAAAATCCCGACATATTACTTTCGGACGGCAAGCACTGCATTCCTGCTGCCTGGTATGCGACGTTTACCGTTGTACTTGATGAGCCGACAGGCAGAAGAATCGCAGTATTGTCAGCAGGCGAAGCTACTCACATGCTACTGCAGGAAATTTGCGGGAGACGCTTGCCCGTATCGGTTGCTGGAGCAAGAACAAAGCTTGAGCGCAGCCTTTCGACCGAGCTGATTTTCGCGCAGTCCAGGAGAGTCGGGAATTTTGTCGAGCGCAAAAGAGAACCGAGAACCCTGGATCTTGCTGTGCGTGCGCAAAGCTCAGAGATTCCTTAGATCGCTTTTATGCTTGTTTCGCGCTGCAGTACATTGACTACAAAATTATTCTGCGTATCTAAGCAAACCCTATATCTGCAGAGGTTCGCCTTACTGTTCTGCTACTCACCTGATTGAATCGTGTATAAGTAATGTTAGGGGAAAAGTTACACGTGCTGACAGTCATCTGCAATTCGGTCTACTGAAATGAATAACGAAGACAACAACCCTAATAACATCCACAGATCTCAGCCGGTTCGGGAGCTGGAGTGGCTGGCGCATTTCTAGCAAAAGATATCTATCAGCAAATTTTGCAGCTTCGCCATCGTGCGCAAGATTCACTTAAAGACGGCTCAAACGTGCTTGATTTTGAAAAGAAAAAGTCGAAGAAAAAAGGAGATAACAATCTCTAGTTAGCGCTCCTTGCGTGTGCGATTTGCGGTTCATTCGATAATTGGGTTTCGTCCCAATCTACTGATCGCAGCTGTTCCACACAGTTGCCACACTCGTTTGAGTAATCACAATTGCTTACCCTGGCTGTGCAATTTTCTTTGATCGGTTTACGATCATTCATTAGCGTAGAAGCTGTATATAAAGGGAACTTGATTCCAGCCAATAGTGGCTGGCGATGCCAGTGACTATCGCGTGCTTCGTACATTGAAGTGATCCAATAAGTTCCACTTCGTCTGTGTTCAATCAAATCAGCGTGTCCGTTTTTGTTCAAGTCGACAATATCTTTGACGCCGGCTTTATCGACCTCAAAATGCCCTTCGACACTCCAGGGAAATGGCTTGCCGTCTTTCTCAAACATCAAGAAAAGCAACTGGCAATTTGCTGCGTATCCACAGGCACCTGTGTACGTAACGATAATCAAATCCTCGGTTCCGTTTTTGTCGAGATCTGCCGACCAGACCGAGCCAACCCCTGTTTGTGCCGAAGACATAAGCGACCATGGCTTTCCTGCCTGGTCCTTACCTGATACGCTGAGCAAATCATCAGTGATCGAAACCTCAGCGTTTGCGCATGAAATCTTTGTGCCGGATTTAACCTGATCCGAGAGCAATTTTTGTTTGAATCTGTGGCTCAGCACATTTGCTTGAAGCGGAAGAGTATTTGCTTCGTATGCAAATACCGGGGCGAGCGATGCCAGCAGTAAGACGAAAACGAGTGCCAGCAGTAGAAGCTCACATTTGTCCGGCTTATGAAGCTGAATCTTAAATCCCATTATTGAGAGGCAGAAACCGCTGTCTGAGACTCGCTCGGCGTTCTGCGATTGTGAAAACTGCTGCACTCTATTGCACGACATATCTTGTTCCCCTCTGCCAGGTGAACGCCAAGCCCCTAGTATCTAGGTATACGAATAAGACGAGGTTCTGGACAGACGAGAGCGTGCAGTCCATCGTTTTTGGATTAGAAAACGTTAGTCTTGCTGTCTCTTTTTTCGCTTCACGCGCACTCCACGTCGCTAGCTCTACTCTAGAAATACCAACCTCAGCTTTTGACTGGAGGAAAACCATGAAGAACATCGCACTCGTTGGTCTCGCTGCAATTTTATTGATGGGACTTAGTACAAATGCTGCAGAAGCCAGACACCACAACTGGGGTGGCTGGGGCAGCTTGCTCGGAGGTGGAGGCTGCACAAATGGCTGGAATGGCGGCTATGGCTACCGGGGCTATCCCAACTTCTACAATCCTGTTAACTACAACAATAACGGCTGGCGTTCTTTCCTGTATGGAAACAATGGCTGGCGCGGCCATTGCCACCATCACCGCGGGTGGTGGTAAGCGATAGAAGATTTCCCGCTCCTGTCCTGCCGGGGACAGCGCGATCTAGATATTGAAAATCGTCCGCATGAGCAGCGGACGCCCCGGGAGCGCCGGCGGCTCGCCGGCTTCTAAAAAACGGATCGAGCCTGCCGGCGCTCCCGGGCTGGATCCTGCGCTTATCCCTTTTTATCATTTGACGACTTAATGACGTGGTGGCTCCGATGCTGCCACGTTTTTGCTGCTTTGCCCTAGGGCTCGGTGCTAGCCAGTAGGTGGTTCACGCGGTTCTTCATGCACTTATGACTAGAGCTAGTGCGATTTGCCAGATTGCACATGTACAATAGTGAGCTTGTATAATCACGCTTTCATAAGTGCACTACGATAACTGGAACCGCTTTATGTCGAAACTCTCGTTTTTTTCTATGCTTTGGGCAAGTACGTTACAGATGGCCATTTGTTCGACAACATTGGCGGCAGAACCAGTTTCCATAAGCTCTCCAACAGAAACCAGAGCAGAAATCCCAGGAACACCGCAATTGACCCTTGATGATGTAAAAATATTTGAGTCGGACGATCCAAATGTTCCGCAAGAAAAACGCAATGAAATTGCCGAGAGAATAAAGCAAGAAACTGGATTGGTGCGCCCTCGCCCCATGCCTGAGAAAGAAAAGAAGAAGATGCTCAAGGCATTTAAGAATGGGCGTGCAGCTAAATACTCAGTTCAAGAATTACTCGATGCTGGTGTATTTCAATTTAAACCAATATTGAATCTGCATCCCAACTGTCCAATAAGCGACGATGACAAGTCAGTGAGAATGAGGGACGGGCGAGACCTCGCCATTGAAAATGATTACTGGGGAAAAAAGAATTTGCCGGCAGTAATCCGATTCGGTGTCATGCACTCAACCGAGGATGGCTTGCCGCTTGCATCGCAAATTCCGAATGCCTGGAACAAGGATTGCAGCAAAGGTAACCGAAGCTCCTCAACACCGTTTGTCGTTGGTAGATGTGTTGATATGAAAGGTCCAGAGATTGTTGTTACTGCAGATTATGAAACGCGCTGGCAGAGGCATTGTTCGTCGAAATTGACCTCACGCCCTGAGCTTGTGAATTGGACATCCATTGGAATTGAAATGATTCATTCTGATGAGAACGGAAAGAAAATTGATTACACCGATGAAGAAGTCAAAAATGCTGCGCGTTTATGGACTTACGTACAGCAGCGCACGCCATTCCCCGACAGCTGCTTCATCACCCATGGGGAAATACAGGGGCACCTTCCGAAAGAGCACAAAAGCTTTCGCAGTGATCCTGTTGATTTCCCCTGGGAAAAATTTGCCAAAGAAGTGAATAGATTGCGCAAAGTCAGTAAGTTTGAACCGCCGGCCTCCGATGAATCTGCACCGCTCACCAAGCCACAACAGGCGATAAGCGATGCGCGCGGGAAACACAAATCATAGGCGAATCCGTCTTCTATATTGTATGTATTTCATATTCCGCAACATTGATTGATTGCACTTACAACTTCACGCCGCGTCCACACCGGCGATATTACTCTCTAAATATAACCTGAACGGCATGCTTGAGATTGTACTCAACAGTCCTATGGTGATTATTCTAAAACCAGCTCAGCAAGCCTGAGTCCTACATTCAAATGACACTAGTTAAGGGGCAATAAATTATGAATAAGATGATTCCAGCTATTTTGGCATTTGCAGTATTTGCAGGTTCAGCAGCGCTAGCTGAAGAAAGCAAAACAGCTTCGCCTCAGGCAAATACAAATACAAAACAGACAACGAAAATTAAAAAGCATCACAAGAGATTCTTTTCGAAGAAATCAGCAAAAGTAAGCAATAACACAGAAAAGAAATAAGACTAACCGAAGGGTCGCTCATCTGCCCAAGAATGAGATGCAGTCGGTTATTAGAGCGGTGCTTCGGCACCGCTCTTTTCCTTCTAACACTTTTGTCGTAGTGCTTTTTTCGCCTTTATACTGCTGAATACGCTGTCATTTGTTTGCTACTATGTCAAAAGTTATAGAGGTCTGCCGTGATGGCTCGTACTAGCTCAGAACTAGACAGCAATGAGGTCATTTGTATTTTGAAAGACCACTATGGAGCTTTCATATACACTAATCGACAGATGGGGAATTTGTTCGCGTCGCCGACAGGCGGCTTTGCCGGTAAGACCGACTATCATCTAATGCCTGACTATGACGCGGCCGCAATTCGGGCGAACGATAAACATGTACTTCTCACTGGAAATGAATTGCGGACAATTGAGTGGGTGCACCAGGAAAAAAGAGCCAATGCCTATCTGGTCCACAAATTTCGCATTGAGGTGAATGGAAAAATGTTCTTGGGTTGTCTGGGGCAGAATCTTGGAGAGGGCAAAGAGAATTTGGAATTGCGGGCTAAGGCCGCGGATGAATTCCTAAAGCCGATCAAAGAAAAACTTCAAGAACGACTGCGGATGATCGCCACGAAGTTATGCAACAAGAAGTCGCGTTCAAGTTCTTCTCGTCGAGAAGCAGCAGGTTCATCAAAGTGATCAGGGTTATTTAAGAACCAAGCAGGGCGACGCATGGAGTCGCCCCTACACATAATCCAGTTCTGTCGCCATTCCGCCAGACCATTTCCCGACAAAACAAAGAGGGGAGCTTTGCGCTCCCCTCGAATACTTTTCTGTTCGACGCGATTAGCTGAACAAGTTGGCGTCGCGGGCAGATGCAACGAGCCAGTTGATGCAACCGGGTGTTGCCAGACCGCCGGTGACACCGGCAGCGCCCCAGAGAACGCGCTTCATAGCGTCTTGCGTACCTGCAGCCATGTGCATGAAGCCCATGATCATGGTAGGACCGCCCCAGGCAATACCGAGGATTTCCATACCGTTAGCGATGATGTTGAGCAAAGCTTCCAAGTTAGCCAGGTTGTTTACGCGGACCGTACCTGCGGTGTTGACACCCTGGATAACGGTTGCATCAGAGCCTTGAGGTCCGATTGTACCGTTTGTAGCACCTTGCAGCATTGGAGCAGCTGCGCTGCCGCCTTGCATTGTTTGTGAACCCGTGTAGTTGCCAGTGTTTTGGTTTTGTCCACCGGTTGCTGCTGTTGAATCGAATGCATCTTGTGCGAGAGCTGGTCCTGCGAGTGTGAGAACGACAGCTGATGCCATAGTAAGTTTTGCCAAGTTCTTAATCATTGTTGTAACTCCTTGCGGAAAGCGAAGCGATGCGAATCTGCCTTGTGGTACTACTGAAGCCGCTATTTATTTAGTAAGAAACAGGACGAACATATGACGTAAGCCAAGATGTCCAACGCACAAGTTTCAATACGCGAAACATTACAGGAATTAGTTTCAGTAGTCAAGATCGAATTTGGCATCATTGAAAGTGTCCGTTTGTCCTGTCTGTGCTTGGTTTACGGGCAGTTAGAATAGTTTAGGACGAGAAAAATTGCTGCATGACTAAAGTCATGCTTTCGATTCCGTCTGGAGCTGATCCTCAAAACGTCTGTGTATACAGCGTTTTGGCGTGCCAGAAATTTGCCACAAATATTACACAGAAAAACAACATGACCTTAGTCATGGTTTCCTCGTAATCACTTGCCAGCTAAGGCTTTTGCGATATGACCTCTTGGCTGTTTGTGTAATTTTCGTGGAATTGCTTTCGCCAATATCACCCAAGAGCCAGAAAACGACGGGCTCGGCTGGCATGTTGAAGAAGCAATTCCATAGTAGTTGCTGCCGACGGACCGATCATGATCTCGCCCATCTGCGTCTCCAGCTGCTTTAGCGTCGCGACCACATCAATGACGCTGACAATGGGAGCCTTTCTCATTTTCGCCAGACCGCGCGCATGCAGCCTTGCAAGGCCATACGCCATTATCAAATGATTGAACCCTGTGACCATGCTCAAGTGACCAAAGCCCGAGCCAAAATACTTTTTGCCGAATATCATTGAATAGATCCAGCGGAAAAACATGTCTTCTATCTCGGGGTCGTTTTCCGGGAAGGGGAATTCTTTCAATTGATCTATGGCATAAAAGTCACTGGTGAATTCGAAGACCGTGCTTAGATTCAGCCAGAAGCCAATCCAGAATTTAGGGACGTTAAACATTGCCCGGTAAGCACGCCTGGGGAAATAGATTTTGTGAAAGGCTGAGAGAAGATGGCGATCATATTTATTGAGTGCGACGGAAGCGGGCGCCGGGGTGGCTGAATTTGCTGCTTGCTCGGCACCCGAACTTGCTGCACTTTGCTTCAGGATTTTTACCTGTTCGGCGAGGTAATCACTGCAATCTTGCAAGCGCGCGTTGAGTGGTTTGCTCTTATCGCAGATGCGTTTCATCAACTCTGCTTCGTGCAACATATATTGATCCCACGTGATCGGTTGCTGCACTCCTAGCTGAATTTTTGACCAATCAGCCCTGTAATGCGGGTAGAGCATTTTGAAATCGCTGTATTTCTTCTTTATGGTATCCACTTGATCGACAAGTGGTGTGCCCTGGTTGTAGAGGACAGCCATGCTGACGAAGCTTACTGTTGCATAAACACCGCTTGGAGTCTCCGTAAATGCATACGGAAACTGCTGGCAAATGGTTGGTTTGAACGGTCCCCCCTTTTGCCCGTGAATGAAGCAAAGTTTGTTTACGAGGAAAGGACAGGTATCGTCTCGCGAAACCATTCGATGCGTGTAATTGGTCCCCGCCTTTTCGTGCGGCTTTAGCTCGCGGAAAAGCTTG
>JBIKOL010000063.1:0-44975 GCA_044358055.1 Obscuribacteraceae bacterium (SeqCode) | reverse complement strand
CCCCAGTCCACCGAGGAGACGCGCTTGTAGTCCTCCTCAGTCATATTCACCGACCATCCACTGCAACAAATGCCGCAGCCCTGGCAGTCGTAGTTAATTCCCTGGGGGATATGGATTTCTTCTGTCTCTGGCATATTGCGTGTGGCGTCCGATAATTGCTAGGGCTCTCCGTGCTTCTACAATATGCCAAAGAATCGAATTTTTATGCAACATCGCAGCGTTTAGAGTCGTCCACGAAATATGTAATGCCTTCTGGTAAGAAACTCAATGGTGCATGTTCTTCAGGTCTGCGTAGTAATGCTTGCAGCATTTGTTGCAGCGTTTTTGTCCGGTAGTATCGGCTCTGGAGGGGGATTACTGCTTCTGCCCGTTCTTTCGTCAATACTGGGCGTGCAACTGGCCGTGCCTATGCTCACTTCGGTTCAAATTGTTAGCAACGCATCCAGAGCCTGCTTCTCGTTTGATCAGATCCGCTGGAGGGCACTTCTTTCTTTTATTTTGCTTGCTATCCCCTGCACATTGATTGGTGGCTTTGCCTTTGTTCACCTGAATAAAGTGCTCATAATGCATATGATTGGCATCCTTTTACTTGTTTATTTGGGAATCAATCTACTCCAGCAGAAAGATTCTGGATATCACCAATCCAAGAAAGCGTTCCTTCCACTTGCGGGACTTGCGGGATTCTTATCTGGATTGATTGGAACCGCTGGTCCGCTAGGTCCTGCTGCCTTCATGTCCCTGGAACTTCAGCCTCTGGAGTTTATTGCGACGGATGCGATGTGCTCATTGATATTACATGCGGTCAAAATCGCTTTTTACCAGAGTATGCTGAACATTCCGTCAAATATATGGGCGCTCTCTTTCCTGTGCGCATTGATGACAATCGTGGGCTCGTGGTGCGGCAGACGCCTGACTCAATTGCTGCCACAACAGATTTTTCGCCGCGTAGTAATGGGCTCGCTGGCCATATCTTCTCTATTGCTCATTATTCGAGTGTGATCTGGAGATCGGATGTCCTGCTCAGTTTTTTAGAAAACCGTCGGATTGAATTGCGTAAAAGGATGCATAAATGCCATCTGCCTTGTCGGTGAGGTCACCGTGCGTACCTTCTTCGACGATGCGCCCATTGTGAAAGACAAGAATACGATCGGCGTCGCGTATGGTTGAAAGGCGGTGCGCGATCATTATGGAAGTTCGTCCGTGAGTGACCGTCCGAATCGCACTCTGTATCGCTTGTTCGCTGACGGAATCAAGGGAGCTGGTTGCTTCATCGAGGATGAGGATTTTGCGGTCCGCAAGTATTGCGCGTGCGATTGCAACTCTCTGGCGCTCTCCGCCGGAAAGTTTGATTCCGCGTTCTCCGACGAGAGTTTCGTAAGCCTCGGGCAAAGACATTACGAATTCGTCGATGTTCGCCTGTTTCGCCGCCTGGCGTATTTCGTCCATTGTGGCTTCTGGTCTGCCGTATGCTATGTTGTCTTTGATGCTGCGGTGGAACAGGATCGGGTCTTGAGGAACCACAGCGATGGCGCTTCGCAAGGAAGCCTGTGTCACATCAGTGATTAGCTTGCCATCGATGGTGATGCTTCCTTCTGCAACATCGTACAATCGCTGCACAAGACGAACGAAAGTTGTTTTGCCGCCACCAGAGTCACCAACCAGAGCGATGCGCTCTCCAGGTCTGATGGTTATGGATAAGTTCTCGAAGACATTGTCCGGCTTATTGGGGTATTTGAAACTGACATTATTAAAACGGATTTCGCCTTTTTGTACTTGCAATTCGGCAGCGCCCGGTTTGTCTGCGACCGCAGGCTGTTCCCTCAGAAGTGCAATAACTGCGTGCAAATCATAGGAAGATGTCATAAGTCGTTTGACGGATTCTCCTACGTTGCGCACATAGGAAAGCAAAATTGTGTGTGCCATTACCAGGTAGGCGATATCGTCAATGGTGGCATGACCTGAGAGGTAATATAGCGTTCCGCCGCCAAGCAATAGCGCCAACAAGCCGCCCATCAGGAGCCTTTGAATCAGTCCCGTTTCATTGCCGCGCAAGTATGCTTCCAGGTTGAACCGATATAATGAATTGGTTTCATCCACATAGCGCGCTATTTCGACTTTCTCTTGAGCATAACTTTTTGTCGTGACAATACCTGTGATGCTATCAGCCAGATGCGCGCCAAAATGATCTTGCGCATTTGCATATGCTTCTTGCGCTGGTCCTGCGTACTTCATTACGAGGATCATGCTCCCAATAATGAGAATGATAAGGTAAAGCAGCAGAATCGCAGCAAGCAGAGGCATGCGCAAGGCTAGCAAAATTATACTGTTCACGCACACCAGAAGTGTGGGAGTCAGCTCGAGCAGAATTACGTCTTCAAAAGATTCGATGCGATCTCGCCCTCGTTTGATAGCCGTGATCATACTCCCGGTGAAAGTGTTGACGAAGTATTGTTCGGAGAGGTGCTCCAGGTGTTCAAAGGCGTCATCCAGCAATCTTTTGAAATTCACGTTCTCAAATACGTTGTAAACGCGCCACATTATGTTGTAGAGAATCGTGTAGCTAAAATATGCCGTCAGGAATGTCCCCAATGCGGCCCATATCTTTGCAGGAACTCTGTGAACTCGAATGGATTCGATAAACGCCGATAGTGCAGTTGGTAAGCTGCTCTCAATGAAAGTGGCCAGCGCAATTAAAGCCAGAATTACTGCAAATCTGCCTGGTTGCAAGGTCCAGTAATGCGACGCGAATTTGAACACATCTGTAAATGTGTAGCCCGCTTTCCTTCTTGTTGGCCGTGCTGTCATGCAAACACCAGATTAAGGCAGGCTTGGATGCCTGCCAGATCCAGTCTAACAAGTTTAATGTGCGCTGTCTCGAATCACTGCTTTTTGTGTCTAAACTGAACCCTTGAGCAGGCGTTCAAGCGGGGCTGTTTCTGTGGCGTAAATTAATCCGTAAGTTGTCGATGCGCGGACGACTGGCTTGCCTTCGTGAAACTGCAGTCTCAAATGGGAAACATTGTAGCCGCCGAATTTAAGTCCGCGGACATCCGTTAGAGTTAATGGAGTGCCATTGACCATTTGGAATGAGAACTCTTTGTCTACGACAAATCGGCCGACTTGCATACTTTCAGATCTTCTAGAAGTGAAGGTCTTGGACGATTCGTCAATTTCCAGATTCGGCATGCCGACCATGATTGATTTGAGTTGGTTTTTCTGGTCCTTGTTCAAGATTGTCTCTGGAATCTTGGCAGAGATGCTTGAGAGAACTTGCATTTTGTCGGAGTTCTCGACCGGGATTAGATGCGTATCGAGAGCCGCTTCGAGTCGATGATGTTTGCCGGCGGTGGTACCAGGAGTGATATCACCTTTTCGGCGTCTTGGTTTTGCATGCAAATCTTGAGCGGGTTTGAACGGTTTTGCTGCAAAGGACGTCTCGCTGCTGCCATCTTCGCTTTTTGGATTGAACGCCTCATATTTGCTACTTGAATTAATCATCAGTATTCCCCCCGAATTACTGTGATGCTAATTTAAGATGGACTTAGTGACAGCTCAGTGACATTGCAGGACTCGCATTAACATAGTTCTAGACCTTCTCTCGCGTGTGCGTCCAATTGTGCCGCTTGGTTTATAAACGAATCTGGTCCGGATTGTGAACATGGCGTTTAGTGCTGCCGGTTTTCCGCTTCGGCTTGTTGCAAGAAAATCACAAACAGCCCCGAACTTCGGGGCTGTCTGTTTCATCACATCACCATCAAAACCTTGTATGGCGCGGGTTTACTTAGCAGTCGCCGCATTCTGAACAATCAGCTCCACTTTTTCATTTCTTCTTCGATGGCTTGTCCGGCCATTGCTCCGCCTTCCTTCGCGAAGCCTGCGAAGTCGAAACCGGTTTTTATAGCGAGAGCGGGTAGATGGCTCATTGCTGTATTTATGGGCGACATTTCCTTGAGTATTCTGGCAAATGTTTTTGGATCCTCTGCGGCTTTGAAAACGACATCACGCAGGCTTTCTATACCGGCAGCAAGCTGATCCTTGCCTTTATGTTGTTCAAGATTAACTGAGCTCATTCCCCAACCTCTTCGTTATTCATGGCAAGACATTACGAGATTTCCTGTGGCAGCTGAGTGACATCCTTTTCGCATGCTTGCATCCCAGAATGAAGACAAAGTAAAGGTTTGAAAAAGATGTCAAGATTGTCGCTATCATGTGGATTAATGGTTGGGCAAAGGAAAAATATGCAAAGCCCAGGTGAAACAAACGATCAAAACAGTTCATTCGATAGCTCCGAAAAAACTTCCCGAAATACAGAAGAATTCGCAAAAGCGAAAGAAGCTAAAGTTGTAGATCAACTTGCAGAAGCAGCCAATCAAGTTCTTGATGTAATTGCTTGGCTGGGTAAGAAGCTTAACTCCAGTGGAAATGTATTCAGAATTGAAGACGCCAAAGGTTCTCCGGCGGAAGTCTCAATTCCGATTCCGCGCGGAGGAATTGGCGAAGTGACCGTAATTATTGGTCAAACGAGGAAGAACTATTCAGCCAAAGCAGTTAGTCCAGAAGCTGAATATGGACGCGGAAGCAAGGTGCGAATAGCTGATGTTGCAATCAGCACAGTGTATGTCGATACATTGAAATAGCGGACATAGCTGCCGAGACAGCGAAGCCTTGTACTGCAATGTCGCAAGCCTCATAGTTTGCGGTGTTTGGAAATGCGAGGCTTTTCAGTCTCATTATTATCGCCTATTCGAATGCCCAGGCGTGCCATCAAATTTGGTGCGAACGAAGCTATCGTTGCCAACAGAAAGATGAGTCCAAAGAAGGCCAAAAAGAGACCGAAGATAATCTTGACGGACATGTCTATGTCGTTTTGACCAAACACGATCCAGCCAAATGGTGTCAGGATGGCACTAACCATGCATAGGCCAAGAATCTTCATAATAAAGCCGTTTGGGGGCACGCCGAGACCTTGCAGAGAAGAAGCAAGACCGCCGGCAATAAATGCGATGCCGATTGATGCCACCACAAATAGTGGCGCATGCGCACTCTCGTGGACGTTAATCACGCCAAGTCCTAAAAGAAGAGGAAAGGTTCCTGCACCAATAAATATGAGACCGAATAAGGGGGATGGTCTTTTGCCGACAGCCCCTTTTGATGAATAAAGCTGGAGCTCAGGTTCTTTTCGTTTGGGCATTTGTTTTCACGAGTTTGCTCTGTATATATTCATTCAAGCAGCTAGCGCTGCTGCTGTCTAGATTTCTGTGGACAAATTTCAATCTGACAGTTAATATGCGAGTTCTTTGGAGTATTTTTCAAGCTTATGCCTCGACAAATTTTCATCAATTGTTTGGTCGGTATCAGTTTTTTCTGTGGGCAGCCTCTTGCATTAGCAGATGATCAACCTTTTCCTGGGCAAGGCAATATCGCTGATTGGAATAAAGCTAATATCGAGTACAACATTGCTCATGGCTTTAAGTCGAAGGGGCAATGGGGTAACGCAATAGATCACTTCCGCTATGCAATCAGTGCCTATCCATACGATTCTCGGTATTTTGCCTCTCGTGCCAGTTGCTTCCGAAAAATCGGTGAGCCACGAAACGCAATATCGGATATCGGGAAAGCGCTTAAGCTAAAAAATGATGGCGTTTATTGGATGATGGCAGCGGATACTTACGCTGATATTGGTGACTTCGGCTCCTGTCGCAAAGCTGTTAACTCTGCCGCAGCATTGAATGATTCCAATGCAAAAGAAATTATGGATGCGATGATTCCGAAGTACAAACGAATGTGTCAGAGCAGCTCGCTGGCGTGGCCTGATACTACGGCTAAGCTTACTCTTGCTGATCTCGGAGTTGATACAACGCCGCAATATGTTCCGGATCGCTGGCGCAACACTAATAGCGTGCCTAAAGATGCTCAGGGAAACCGACCTGCTTTGCGCTGGAGTAATGGTAACGTGAAGGGCGGTCTTGGCGATCCGACGGGAGTTGGCAACGGCTCTGCGGTTCCGACCGATCTGGGTGGCATACCGGTGCCAAAATCTACGCATAAATTTCCGAGCCCATGGGCAAGTACACCGGGTAGTGGCAACAAAGACAAGAAGTAAACCCCCGGGAGCGCCCGCTTCGCCTCTCCAACCCGCACTCGCTGCGCTCGCACGGGTCCCAATTACGAGGCTAGCTGCGGCTCGCCGGCTTAGAGTCTGGGCGGCTCGCTGCTTAAAATCTGGGCCAAGGCATGTTTTGATTTATAAGCCGGCGAGCCGCCGGCGCTCTCGGGCGTTTCGCTTGAGCTTAATCAAATAGGATTGCAAATGATATATCATTCACCGAAGTCTTAGGAGTTAATTCGGTGAAGTTCGACATTTCCAGGAGGCGATTTGCTCAGCTGGCGATTGCCAATGCAACGCTGGCGGCAATAGGAAGGTTTGACTTGAAAGCAAACGCAAAAAAGGTCGCCGCCGGCTCTGTGCCGGCGAAAACGATCTCAAGGGGCGCGGTGAACCTTGAGCTCAAAGTAAACGGAGCGAATCATCGTGTGACCGATCTTGATCCACGCACCACTTTGCTAGACCTCTTGCGTAATCACTTGCATCTGACAGGCAGCAAGAAAGGCTGTGACCACGGACAGTGCGGCGCGTGCACTGTGATCGTTGATGGAAAGCGCATCAATTCCTGTCTTGCGTTGGCTGTTATGCAGAACGGTAAAAGCGTAACGACTATCGAAGGGCTCGCCAACGGGGATGAGCTACACCCGATGCAGGAAGCATTTATTGAACATGATGGATTCCAGTGTGGTTATTGCACATCAGGCCAGATCATGTCAGCAGTGGCATTACTCAATGAGCCGTGCGGAAAGAGTGACGCCGAAGTGCGCGAATGCATGAGCGGAAATCTTTGCCGTTGCGGTGCGTATCCGAATATCATCGCTGCCATTCAAGAAGTACGAAGCGGAGGTAAGCACTGATGCATCCGTTTACCTACAGCTCTCCGGAAAAAGTCGATGATGCTCTTACGCATGCCAAGAATGGTGGCACGGTGATCGCCGGCGGCACCACGCTGATCGACCTTATGAAGCTGAATGTGCTCTCGCCTGCAAGTCTCGTAGACATCAATAAGCTGGGGCTGAGTAGTATCGAAAAGAGCGGCGACCTGCTTAAGATAGGTGCTCTTGTGACTAATAGCGATCTGGCGCATAACAAAATTGTTCTTGAAGATTTTCCCGTATTGTCTCAGGCAATTCTTTCAGGGGCCACGGCGCAATTGCGGAACATGGCAACAGTTGGTGGAAATATTATGCAACGCACCCGTTGCTATTACTTCCGCGACACTGCTACCCCTTGCAACAAGCGTGAACCTGCTTCCGGTTGCGCTGCAATCGATGGATTCAATCGCATTCATGCGGTGTTGGGGGGAAGCGATCATTGTGTTGCAACGCATGGCTCGGATATGTGTGTGGCCTTGCTTGCACTTGATGCGAATGTCATTTTGCAGGGACCTAACGGGACGCGCTCGGTGCCGATTGAAAAATTCCATTTATTGCCGGGAGCCACTCCGGAAAAGGAAACTGTTCTTCACCCGGAAGAATTGATTGTCGCAGTGGAGGTTCCTTATAAACCTTTCTCCAAGCAATCACTATATTTGAAAGTGAGAGATCGCGCCTCGTATGCGTTTGCTTTGAGCTCTGTCGCTGTAGCACTTGAGCTGTCGGGAAATAAAATTACATCTTGCAGGCTTGCTCTGGGCGGCGTCGCAACGAAACCCTGGAGGGTTGAGGCAGCAGAGAAGGTATTGAACGGTAACGTAATGTCGGAATCACTGTTCAAGAAAGCTGCAGAAGCTGCGCTTGCTGGCGCGAGGCCGTTGAAATATAACAAGTTCAAAATTGAATTGAGCAAGCGAACAATTGTGCGTGCACTTAAGACAGCAGGAGGTCTGGCATGAACAAAGATAAGGCTGGACCAGTCGTCGGAAAACCAATAGACCGCGTTGATGGTGTACTGAAAGTCACTGGCAGGGCAAGATATGCGGCTGATTATCCAGAACCAAAATCTAGCGAGCCCGCGCCGGCAGACGTCACTTTTGCTGCTCTTGTTCAAAGCACCATCAGCAGTGGGAAGATCAAGTCGATCGATAGTTCCGCTGCTGAGAAATCACCTGGAGTGGTCGCGGTATTTACATACAAAAATTCGCCAAAAATTCCTGCAAAAGCTATTGAAGATTTCGATGATTCGCTGCATCTGTTGCAAGATAATGTGATTCACCACGATCGGCAGAATATTGGAATTGTTGTCGCGGATTCCTTTGAGAACGCCACGCATGCGGCTTCCCTGCTCAAAGTCGAGTACGAGCCAGGTGCTGTTGTTGCGGAAATGGATGGCGAAATTTCCAGGGCGAAATATCCAAACGGAAAAAAGGAAGATGGGTCTAAGCGAGGAAATTTTAACGCTGCACTTAAACAAGCAGCGGTAAAAGTTGATGCAACCTATGTGACGCCAACCGAAATTCACTCGCAGATGGAGCCCCATGCGACTACTGCTGTCTGGAAAGACGGCAAATTGCTTGTATGGGAAAGCACCCAGGCGATATTCAATACTCGCAATAAGCTTGCAAAAGCATTTGGCTTGCCTGCAGATAAAGTGCGCGTGATCGCTAATTTTATAGGTGGTGGTTTTGGCACCAAGTTGACCACCTGGTCCAACACAGTTCTCTGTGCGATGGCGGCAAAGGAAACAGGCCGCCCAGTAAAACTTACCTGCACGCGTGCAAATGTTTTCAGCAATACCGGCAACAGACCTCGCACAGTGCAGCGTGTCATTCTCGCTGCAAACCACGAAGGTAAGTTGCTGGGTATCAACCATGACTGCATTAACGAGTCAAGCCGCTTTGCCGACTTCACGGAAGATGGAAGCCGTCTTAGCGCAATGCTCTATTCTTGCCCCAATGTAATAACCAGTTCGAAAATTGTCTCGCTCGATATTGGCAAACCAACCTGGATGCGCGCACCGGGTGAATGCCCTGGTGCTTTTGCGATCGAATGTGCGATGGACGAACTGTCCTATGCTCTGGGGATTGACCCCATCAAATTGCGTCTTATCAATTATGCTGAAAAAGACGAAAGCGAGAATTTGCCCTGGTCGAGCAAATCCTTGAAAGAGGCTTATGAAAAGGGGGCTGCCCATTTCGGATGGGAGAAGCGCAAGCCGCAGCCAGGTTCAATGAAGAACGGCAAACTGCTCGTTGGATGGGGTATGGCTACAGCAACACATCCGACTCACAGAATGAAAACTTCTGCGAAATTAGAAATGAAGCAGGATGGCGGCGTAATTGTTAGATGTGGAACACAGGACATTGGCACTGGCACCTACACAATTATGAGCCAGGTCGCTGCTGACACGCTTGGCGTGCCTCTTTCCCGAGTTCGATTTGAGCTTGGCGACACGCTTATGCCGGAGGCTCCTCTTTCTGGAGGGTCGATGACTGCTGCCTCTGCAGGTAGCGCTGTACACGATGTATGCAAGGAAGCAATTGCAAAACTCGTGAAACTCGCCACAGAAGATAAGAAATCGCCTCTGTTCGCTAAGCCAGCAGAGGATATCGTAGCTCGCGATGGAGGACTTTATCTCAGATCGAATCAAAAAGAAGGCGAATCGTATGAGTCGATTCTGAAGAGATCTTCGACTACGGTTCTGGAGGCAAGCGCGAGTTCAGCCCAGTCCGGTGAGGCGGCGAAATATTCGAAACACTCCTTTGGTGCACACTTTGTCGAGGTACAGGTAGATCCTGAGCTTGGTACGATTCGTGGAACAAGATTCGTATCCGCAATTGGTGCTGGAAAGATATTGAATCCGAAAACGGCAGCCAGCCAGATTAAGGGTGGTGTCATATTTGGTGTCGGTATGGCACTCACTGAGGAGGTCTTGCGCGACCACCGCACCGGGCGCATTATGAATGCAGACCTGGCTGAATATCACATTCCGGTGCATGCAGATATACCTGATATCGACATTATCTTTGTCGAAGAGAAGGACAATATCATTAACCCTCTGGGAGCAAAGGGTGTTGGTGAAATCGCTAATATCGGTGTTGCTGCCGCTATCGCGAACGCTGTTTATCATGCTACGGGAAAGCGTGTGCGAGAGCTACCAATCACGCTTGATAGAATCATTTAGCGCTGTTGAGGTGTTATGTCTGCGAAAAAGATTTTGATGATCGTTGGTGATTTTGTAGAAGACTATGAAGCGATGGTGCCATACCAGATGCTCGTCATGGTCGGTCATCAGGTAGACGCGGTCTGCCCAGGCAAGAAGCCTAGTGATCGCGTGAAAACAGCGATTCACGATTTCGAGGGAGATCAGACCTATTCGGAAAAGCCGGGGCATCTGTTCAAGATTACCGCAGACTTTGATTTTGTCGTCGAGTCGAACTACGACGCACTGGTCTTGCCTGGTGGCAGGGCACCTGAATATTTGCGATTGAACTCGCGTGTTTTGGAAATCGTGCACCACTTCTTCAATAGCGATAAACCAGTCGCGACGCTATGTCACGGTCCACAAATTCTGGCAGCTGCCGGCGTTCTCGAAGGGCGAGAGTGCACCGCCTATTATGCTGTTCAGCCCGAAGTCTGGAGATCCGGCGCAACCTGGATCGAGCCCTCAGAACACGCCGACAATGCCCATCAACACGGCAACCTTGTCAGCGCAGTCGCCTGGCCTGGTCATCCCGAATGGATGCGCAAATTCCTTCAACTCCTGGGCAGCAAAATAGAAGCATAAGGATTACATGAAAGAACTTCGCACCATCCTAGCCGCATACACCAAATTTAAAGAGCAACGCCCCGGGAGCGCCGGCGGCTCGCCGGCTCCTAAAAAAGCAGATCCGAATCCATCAGCCCAAGAGCAACGCCCCGGGAGCGCCGGCGGCTCGCCGGCTCCTAAAAAAGCAGAACCGAGTCCTTCAGTTCAAGAGCAGCGCCCCGGGAGCGCGGGCGTCCCGCCCGCTCCATCTGAAATCGCTTTAGCCACAGTAATCCACGTATCCGGCTCCGCCTACCGCCGCCCCGGCGCCAAAATGCTTATCACAAGCGACGGTAATTCAATCGGCTCCGTCAGCGGCGGTTGCCTCGAACGCGACGTAATCGAAATCACCCTCCGCCTCTTTTCAGATCAATCCGCCCAGTGCCGCCTTCTCGAATACAACACCAATCACGATGACGACGCCATCTTCGGCGTTGGAACAGGCTGCACCGGTTCGGTAGTAGTCTTCGTCGAAAAACTACGCGAGGACGATCCGCTAAATCCTCTCGAACTAATATCGCGGAGCCTTTATGCAGAAAAGCTAAATTCGATCATTGCCACAATTGTACGCAGCAACGAGGTAAATCTCATTGGTCGCAAAGTTTTCATTCAACAAGATCGAGTTCTCGCTTCTGACAATATCTGCGAACAATTGCTAGCAAAACTCTGCGATCAAATTCAATCACAGTCTCAGCCTGGACTACTCACCCAAAGTGATCTCGATGTTTACGTAGAACCCCTGCACTCTCTTCCTCAACTCTACATATTCGGTGCCGGCCACGACGCCGTTCCACTCGCGGACCTTGCATGTTCAGTCGGCCTGCAAGTAACAGTTCTAGACCATCGCAAATCCTTCGCCGATCCCAAACGTTTCCCTCAAGAATGCAAGGTCTTGCACTATCGCCCTGAAGATCGTTCAACATATCCAAAATTAAACAACGATTTTTGTATAGTCATGGCTCACAATTTCACTGTCGATCAGCAAGCCTTGCGTCACCTTATCTCGACGGATGCCTCATACATCGGAGTTCTTGGACCGAAGAAGCGTACTGAAAAAATGCTGTCCCAATTTACTGCCGATGGTATCGTTCTGTCGGACGAACAGAAATCAAAGATCTACGCCCCAATAGGTCTTGATCTTGGCGCGGAAACGCCAGACGAAATCGCTCTTTCAATTCTTGCCGAAATTAAGGCGGTCTCGAGCCGACGAAATGCCGGTTTTCTTCGCGACCGAAATCAGCCGATCCACAATCCGTCTGATGCGACCTGGCCGAAATCCAAAGATTGTGACAGTCTCGTCTCTTCCTGCGATGTGCAAGCATGACCGCTCTAATTATACTAGCAGCCGGCGAATCCGCCCGCCTGGGGAGCCCAAAACAACTCCTCGATCTGGAGGGAAAACCTCTCCTCGAGCACATCATCGAAGCCGGTCTCAACTCCCTTTGCACTCATACCCTGGTAGTTCTCGGTGCCAATCAAGCCACCATATATGATGCCGTCAAGCACCTGCGCGTGAGTTTTATTCAAAATCGCGACTGGCAAAATGGCATGGGTACATCCATCAGCACTGCGCTGAATGATCTCGCTGAGAAAACGCTCCCGGTCGAATCTGTAATTCTGTCGACATGTGATCAACCATTCCTTTCGCCAGAAATACTCAACCGCCTGATTTATACCTCCACGAGCAAAGAGTGCAAAATTGTGGCCTCCAGATACTCGGACACCTGCGGAGTTCCTGCGCTTTTCAAGTCAGAACTTTTTCCGGACTTAGCATCTCTTGACGGCAAACAAGGAGCTCGCAAAGTCATTGAAAAGAACATTGCAGATGTGGAAACAATTGATTTCCCCGAAGGGGCAATAGATATGGACACAGAAGCCGATTGGCTGGATTTCAAGAGAAGGCGGAGTTCTTTGAAATCGGATAGCATGTAAGCTGTATCTTTTGGTGGGGGCTCCTGACATGCGCAGCTTCGCATATTCCGTTCTTCTTTTATCATTGCTCGTTAATAATGCTGTTTTCGCCGCAGAGCCCAGCAAGTCTGAGGCAGGCAAACACGAAGCTTCTAGTGCTCCGGCAAAAAGCGATAAGCCGAAAGATGCAGCTGCCGAGCAAAAATCAGAATACGAGCCAGACAGCCTTTCTCAGCTAAATCACGAAGCCATGACAGCACATCGCGAGCATAAAGATGATGTGGCTGCGCATTTGATGGAAAAAGTTGTTTCCGGACTAGAGCAGGAGAAGGTTTCCGATCTCAGTCTGGCCGAAGCGTTAACTAATCTCGGAATCATCGAGAAGTCCGCCGGTAAAACAAAAGAATCGGACGATGCATTCGCGCGTGCAAAAACAATTCGCGAGAAGTATCACATGCCCGAGCTAGAGACGCATCTCGTCGATATTTTGCCTAACGTCAATTTCCGGAAGAAAGGGACGGAAATGACAAAGGAAACTGTGGAAATAATGGACGGCCATGATCCTGAGTTTCCACCGGACAAATTGACTGACAAATCTGCCGATGCCTATTCTAAATTGATGGCTAGTGCTCATCAGCATAAGCGCTCGGGTGATGTTAAAAACGAATTTCAAGATTTGCGCAAGGCTCTGGCTATTGCACACACCATGCCTAAGCCTAATGAGAAGGTGTTGGGTGCAATGAACATGCTGGCCGATACTTATCGCCAGATTGGCCGCACTTATTCTGCGAAAATGTTATTCACTGAGTGTCTTGCAATTTGCGATAAGCTTGGCAAAAAAGACAGCGCTGAATATGCGACTCTCCTGGATCACACCGGACAGACCCTTGCTGCG
The DNA here is from genome assembly GCA_044358055.1 of Obscuribacteraceae bacterium (SeqCode). Taxonomy (GTDB): domain Bacteria; phylum Cyanobacteriota; class Vampirovibrionia; order Obscuribacterales; family Obscuribacteraceae; genus JAIEPM01. Next base: position 31,377 of record JBIKOL010000063.1, on the reverse strand, counting down.
TTGCGCCAATATGATGCAGCAGAAAAGATGATGAATCAGTCAATCGAAATATACAAAAAGGCGCTGGGTCCAGAGAATCCAGATATCGCAATCACAATGTGCTCTCTGGGAGAACTTTATATTCAACAAAAGCAAGGTGAAAAGGGCGAAAAGCTTTTGCACGATGCTATTGCAATGATGAAGAAGAGCAGTCTTGCTGCTGACGACATGCGCATAATCATGGCGGAAGATTATTTGTCCACCTACTATGCACATCACGGAAAATTGAAAGAAGCAGAAGATTTGCAAAAAGAACTTCTTGCCAAGATGGAAAAGAAGTTCGGCAAAGCCAGCCCTGATCTGGTGCTTGCCACCAACAATCTTGCTCAAACTCTGTACCGCGAGCAGAAATTCTCCGAAGCAGATCCATTATTGAAACACTGCATCGAGTTGAACCAAGAACTCTACGGTCCCAAGCACCGTCGCACCTTACACGCTATGGGCACCTACGCGTCCTTTCTCGAAAAAACAGGACACAAAGACGAAGCGGATAAAATTCTGAAGCAGATAACGGCACCATAATGTGACCGGGCGTTTTGCTTGACGCCCAGGTTCTTTCAGAACTCAATTCCGGTGGAGAATAATTCATGAATCTAGGATTTATCGGATTGGGCAATATGGGCAAAGCAATCGCGTCGAATCTGCTAAAGACCGGCAATGAACTTTTGGTCTATAACCGCACTAAAAGTAAAGCTGCTGAGTTGGAATCAGCAGGAGCTAAGCTTGTCGATCGCCCGGCGGACCTGGGTCAAGCTGATGTGATCTTCAGCATGCTTGCTGATGATCCGGCAGTTGAATCCGTAATTTTAGATCCGGCCGACGGTTTGCTGAGTTCGCTCAAAAAGAACGCAATTCATATTTCCTTGAGCACGATAAGTGTTGCGCTTTCTCAGAAATTGAATTCAAAACACAAAGAATCAGGCAGCAGCTACTTAGCTGCACCAGTTTTTGGACGTCCTCCGGCGGCTCAGGCAGCCCAGCTCGTTCTTGTGGTTGCTGGGGATGCTGCCTGTATAGACCGATGTGCTCCGCTATTAAATACCATTGGACGCAAAGTTGTCGTGATGGGGAATGAACCTCATATGGCGAACATCGTCAAATTGAGCGGCAACTTCATGATTGCCTCCATACTTGAAGCGTTGGGTGAATCTTGTGCACTTGCTCGGAAGTCTGGTGTTGATCAAAAGCAATTTCTGGAGCTAATCTGCGGCGATCTCTTTCCTTCGCCAATTCTGAAAGCATATCAGGAAGTAATTGGAGAACAGCGTTTTACACCTGCAGGTTTTGCGATGCATCTAGGATTGAAAGATTTACGCCTCGTGCTGGCTGCAGCAGAATCCGCTCAAGTACCTATGCCGGTTGCTTCGATTGTCAGAGACCATTTCCTATCTGGACTTGCGCGTGGCAAGGGCGAGAGCGATTGGTCAGCTCTTGCCGAAATAGCCGCAGAAAATGCCGGGCTCAAGTGAGTTTCTAATGGTAGGGACGCCTCACGGGCGCCCTTTGAGACCCGATCCGGAAGCAGAGAGCCGAGCACGGCTTTATGCTGAGCAAACAAAAAGGGCGCCCGATGAGGCGCCCTAACCAGTCCGAATCAAAATTGGATTTAGGGACGGAACAAATCGCACTTGATCAAGCCGCTCTTCGCGCCCATGTATTTAGCAAGGCTCGAGAGAACGCCGCAACCGTACTTAACGCTGTTCCAGAAACTGATCGATGATGCTTCCGCGAAGTAGCGAGTTTCAACACCGATTTCAGCGATGCGGAAACCGAAGAATGCAGCCTGGCACAAAATTTCTGCATCGAAAACGAATGCCAGTGAATTGCGCAGGAATGGAACTGTTTCCAGAAACTCGCGGCTGTATGCGCGGTAGCCGGTGTGGAATTCAGAAAGATTTGTACCAAGCACTATGTTTTGTACAGTGGTGAGGAAGCGATTGGCGATGAACTTGTACATGGGCATACCGCCCTTCAATGCGCCACCGCCGAGGAAACGCGAACCGAGAACAATGTCTGCTTCGCCGCGAAGAATTGGTGCCACCATATCGGGAATCTTCAGTGGATCGTACTGATAGTCGGGGTGCAACATGATGACGATGTCGGCGCCATCACGCAACGCTTCTGCGTAGCCGGTTTTCTGGTTGCCACCATAGCCGACGTTGTGCGGGTGTTTGACTACCTTAATAGGAAGGGTGCTTGCTACTGCGACCGTGTCATCTTTGCTGCAATCATCAACGAGAATTATTTCGCTGACGAGATCTTTGTCGATCTCCGTCCAGGTTTTGATAACCGTCTTCGCCGCATTGTATGCGGGCATGTGAACAATAACCTTGGGCTTTGTTTTGCCGGCTGTACCGGTGCCTGGTTTGCGTTCGGTGGTTACTTGGTTCGGGCTCATTGGTAATGACTCCACTGTGAGGTCGTAAAGAGGATTAGTCTTCAAGTAGCCCTAAGATCTTATCCAGCCTTGCTTGGGGTTGCCAGAAACATATGCTAATCCGATTACAAGAATTGATGACAACCTCAGCCGCGGGGAAGCCTAAAGAGCCCATCGTACTTTCGATTGCGGAAGTCTAAAGGAAATCTCGCCCTGAAATCCAAGTTAAGAAACGGATAATCTGGGGTGCCGCTTCTTCTATCTATAAATAGTCTGCAAGTGCTTTGCGGAAACACGCAGAATGGCAGGCTGGTCCCAGAATGCTTTGCCTCCAAGCCTTTCTAAGAAATCAAATCCATCAGAACATGATTGCCGCTCGCCGAATTAAACGGACTCGCGCAAAAGCCGCAGGAATCTTTACGGTGCAAGTCGGTGTTCGAATCTATAAAAACGCAGACTCCGCGGCCGCATTATTCAATCAGAAGCAGGCTACTAAATCGGAGTGGCAGCCTTAGCAGGAGGAACGGAAAATGGTAGAACGTGCAGAAAAGGCTGAAGCAGGAAAAGCCGATAATCCAGTGCGAGAGAGCGGAAAGCAAGCCGCCGAGAATTTTCATCAGGAAGTTTACACCCAAGCAGATAATGGGGCTTCGACTGCTGGCGCTGCTAATGCCGGTGGAGCGGACAAAGACGGCTCATCGGGCGGCAAAGAAAAATTGCCTGGCATTTGCATAGACCCTCGTCCTGAAGAGATGGGCGGAGGACATGGCGGAGCCTCGCATTCATCCGAGAAGATGAATCAATGGTTGAAGCCGAGCGGAGATCTGCCTTCATTGAAAATCGATATTGATTCGCGATCAGATGCGCATAAGCGGGGCGTTGCGGACTCAGCTCCAGCTGGCGACAGTTCAAAGAAAGCCGAGAGCCCCGAAATGGAGCGCGTCGGAAAGGATGCTGATCATCTTGCTCAACTCATGAAGGACAACGCTTCACCTGAAGAACAACAAAAAGCATGGAAAGAATTTGAAGACAGCACAAAAGGCGTCTCTGGACGTGATGCTCAGCAGCGCTTGCAGCAAGCCCTGGATAAGCAGCACATGGGCACGGTTGTTGCAGAGCGCAATGACTACACAGGCAAGATGAGCGTCGTGGATTATGGAATGTACGGCACTTTGGATCGCTCCAAATACGATGATTCTAATGTTAAGTACAACATGGATGCAGAGAAAAACCCTGATGCAATCAAGGCAGTGCAAGAATTTGCAGATACCTTGCAGAAGGGAGTTTCATCAGAACAACTAAAGCAAATGATGACGGACCTGAATGACAAACTTGCAAAAGCCGGTTTGCTCTCACTGCAAGCAAGCGTGTTGATTGATCAAACTCTGGATCATTTGCCCAACAACAAATACAGCGAATTCGGTGACCAGGGACCACTGTTCATGGTGGATGGCAAACCCACGCACCTGTGGACATCCAACGTGGGCGGAGAAATGTTGCTCAACTATTCGCCTGCCGGCAAGAAACTGTTCGGATAATTTTACCTCGCCACTCCAAGATACCGAATATGGTACCGTGCATCCCCAGCCGGTGCCATATTTGCTTTCAGTCTCTGTAACCTCGCCGTTTTGACTCCGTTAGTGAAGTCATACAGAAGCTCAGCTTACAAAGCTAGTGAGCAACCGGAAGTGAAATTTCAACTCTTGTACCGCCCTGGCGGCCGGAATCCAATTGTATATTTCCGGAATGCATCTGGCAGAGTCTGTATGCCAGCGGGAGACCCAGCCCGGTAAGCGGCTTTCCGTTGACGAAGCGGAAGCGATTAAAAATCTGCTTTTGTAACTCAGGGGCAATTCCTGGTCCGCGATCTTCGATTTCTGCTACAAGCGATCCGTTCGATTGCTTAACTGATAACCTGACCTGCCCTTGCGAGGGTGAGACGGCAACTGCATTTGCCAGGACTATGGAACAAAGTCGTACTAGCAACTGCTTATCACCGGAAATAGCGATGTTTGAGATGCTTGCATCGTCAACTGAGACGGCAACGTTTTTCTTGTTTGCAGATTGTATGCTGCTCAAGCTCTCTTTCAAAATCTCTGCGAAGTCCAGCTTCTCTGTCGCCAGTTGATACGTTCCGGAATCAATTTTTTCCAGCATCAGCAGATCATTTATTTGCCTGAGCAAATCTTGGACTTGTTCCTCTGAACGTCCCACAACTTGTGCTGGTTCTGCTGGCAATGGACCATAAACGCCTTGCGAAAGCATTTGTAAATTGCCCAGTATGGAGGTCAGCGGAGTGCGCAGATCGTGGTTGATGACTGCCATTAATTCCTGTCTTTGTGATTCGGCTTCCTGAATTGAATTAGACGCTTCGCATAAGCGCTCATCGAGAAGCGTCAGTTCGTCATTGCCGCTGATCGATGGAGAGATAGGCTTGTTTACGGCGAAATCCTCAGCTTTTATTTCAAGCAGTTTTAGCTTTCGAATAATCATTAGCGTCACAAATGCCGCCGCGGCCAGGACGATGAGGTCGGCAACAGCGGCTATGCCCAGGATGCTCAGCATCTTTGCCATTACTTGCTGGCCGCCTTCATAGGAGGACTTGAAACTTGCGCGCTGCATTCTAAAGATGCGGAAGAATGTATCTTCGCCTTCGTCCATTAGCTTTCTGCAACGATGTATCAATTCGGGTCCGGCGGACATGAGTTTGTCGGGGTTTGCCTGAGCCCATAGAAGCATTCGGTGTAGAACCTTCAGGCGTTTGTAAATCTCGGTGAACTCAGCATACGCCGCTGCATTGTCTTTGGCGCGGATCTGCAAGCCTTCAATCATTTGCATTTCTTGAGCCAGAAGCTGTGATGCCTTTTCAAAGTCTCGCTCGTCGCCTGCTCTTCCGCTGAGCAGGAAAACGCCGTATGCAGCCTCCGAATCAAGCACCATCGCGCGTTCATTAGAGAAGACCTTGGCGTATTTTGCGGATTCAGCGAATGCGCTACTAAGCTCAAAGAAGATAATTCCTTGCACTGCAATAAATGCGATGATTACTGCGGCAAATTGAATTTTCAAACTCCCTTTTTTCTTTTGGGTTGCTTTCTTCGAGGTGTCTGCTTGCGCACTGACTTTCGCCATTTGGGCCGCCGGTGAAATTGGAATCTCAAACCAGAAAGTACTTCCTTTACCGGGCTCGCTGTCGCAGTGAATCTCGCCGCCGTGCGCTTCTACAATGTCCTTGCAAATAACGAGACCTAATCCTGTGCCTGCACGTTTCACTCCATCGAGCGATTTCAACATGCTAAAACGCTTGAATAGCTTGGATTTGCCTTCGTCATTAATTCCGGGACCATTGTCTTTCACACTAAAGCGAACTGTGTCACCATCTCGACTTACTGCAAAAATAATCTCGCCGCCTTCGGGAGAGTATTTAACGGCGTTTGATAATAAGTTCAGCAAAACGCGTCCGAGCAGCATCGGGTCAGCGTGCAATTGGAAATCTTCGGCTTCAACCTTGAGCTTGATTTTTCGCTGTTCTAGCAAAGATTCTACGGCTGAATTTGCATCAGCACACAGCTTGCCGCTATTACACTTCCTCATTTGAACAGTTATCTTGCTTACGCCATCGTCTGCAAGTGCATCCGTCATAGATTGCAAAATACCGATGAGGGATGTTATGTTCGTTTTTGATTTTTCAACACGTTTTTTAGGTTGTTCAGGTGGCTTGAAATTCAATACTGTTTCAAGCCATCCATTGACTTTGACGAGAGCCGCTGTTTGAACCGTTTGCAACAATTCGAGGTAGCTGCTGCGGCGCTTTTTGTTTTCCGAGATGCGTTGCGACATTTCACTAAAGCTGTTTTGCAATGAATCTATTTCATTGCTGACTTTCTTCGGCTTCTCTATCAGGTCTCCGGTTTTCAATTTCTCGCAATTTTTTGCAAGCGAAACGACCGGGCGCGTAATTCGGAATTCAATAAATAGTCCCAATAGTATGATGTATACCAGGTTGAACGCACCGGCTATATATAACACCGTCTGCGGATCAATACCAAAAATTGGTTTGAATTTTGTGGCTTCTTCTGTAGAAAGGTTGGCTGCTTTGATTGCGTTGAGGAACGGATAATAAGCCAGGTGAAGCGTGCTTACGAACTTTTCATAGCATGTAGGCCAGGCATAAGGTTGGGCTTTCGCCGTCTTTCCGCTCAGGTCCGCTAGTTCGTAGATGACGTTCTCCACGCCGGCAATATTTTCTTCAGCCTTTGGTGCAATTTTGCGCAGCCCGCTTATCCCTTTGCGCGACCAGGTTATGAACATAGGTTGGTCGTGCCAGAAATTTGCTAAACCCTGCTGGATTGCGGGGTTGCTCTCCATATAGCCTGGTTTGTAGATTGGACTTGCATCATTAGCGATCTGCCTGCTGATGATTTTATTTACCGCGCGCAAATCCTGATAAGACTGTCTTATGAAATCCAGAGCTGCGTTGAACTCCTGGGAAATCTTTACTCCCTCGAACTCGCGATTGGCATCTTCCTGTGTGCCGTTTATGTCCTGGCACAAGACGCCTATGAAAACAGCTTCCAGGAGTGGCAAAACGAGAAATATGAGCAATACCTGTCTGGCCAGCGGTGATTTCAACAAACCCACCAGCAAATTGCCACTGCTATTTTTTGCTTCCGAGATAACTACTCGCCCCAATATCCCACCCTAGAAAATGGTAGCTGGGCTGGCAAGAATGGTCAAGAGAAATAGGAGTCGGAAAAGGACGTTCACGCAGCAAGAAGCCCTACCATGGGCGAATGGTAGAGCTAGTTTTATTCATTTGAAAATGCAGTGATGTTGAGCTCAGATGCAATAGCAAATGTAAAAGAAACTTGCCGCAGCAACTGCGGCAACGCCAACGTAATAAAGACCTTCTACAAGTATGATCATTTCTCAGCACCTCCTGCGCTTAAGAATAGAGGTGAGCGGTAAACGCCGGGTTAAGGGTTTCGATTCTGTTTGCTTGTGCAACAAAACTTCAAGCGCCTGCCTCTCGCTGCTGATTATGCGGACTGGAACACGCTTTGGGCTGCGCTTGTAATTTGGTATGAGCAAGAACAGTGTGAATTGCTCTAATTTGTCCATTAAGCTGTTGAGATTTGCCAGAAGTGTTTGCATATACGTAGACCCTCTATTCATATTGGGCGTTTATTCTTGTTGGGCGTTTATTCTTGCCGTCAACTCAGTACAAGTAAAAGCAGAGAAGTGTTTTCCTGCATGAGGATTCAGTTGAATTCCATACGCTGCACGCATGTCTCAGCGCGGCAATTGCTGTTTCTAATATGCAGGAGCTTTTTTCGAATTCCGCGAATCTTTCAAAGTTCGGATTTATTCAAGTGCTTGTGCACGTGTGCCGCTGCAATTAGATTCTCTGATCTCGTGCGTGTTATTGCCGTAGTCGTGTGCGTTCTATTTACAATTGTTTTCTGCTCCTGCGATAATCAGCGCAGCTCTAGTTATATAATTGTTCAGCGAAACTGATTTGATCCGACTCCATTAGCAATCAATATAATCCTGGGAGAGCGGGCGTCCCGCCCGCTTCTAAAATGCAAACAAGCCGACTTTTGCTAATTATCTTTGTATCGACTGCAATTTCCTTTCCAGCACATGCAGCGAAAAAATTACCATTCACTGGCAACTGGGTCTCCAGACAATACACCAATGGAAAAGAATTCGATCTCAGATTGCAGCAAATCGACAAAACAAATCTCATCGGTTGGGAAGGTAAGTTGCCTGGCTCTTCCTCTAAAATCCCGGCTGACTTTAAAGGAACCATAGCGGGCAACACAGCCGATCTTCAAATAGAACATCGACGAGGCTATAAAGCCCATGCAAAAATCGAACTGCGTTCAGGAAAACTTGATTGGAAATTACTGGAGTCAGATGCAAGAGCCAGTCGCTATTTCCCTCTAGCTTCCACATTGCAAAAGCGGGATGAAGATATGGCTACCGACGCTGCCGACGCCGCACCGAAATCAGGCGAACAAGTGCTCTGGGACATACTTTCGCATGCTCAAGCATTCGAGAACGGCATCATCGGAGAACGAGCCGAACCGAGTGCTTCTTTCAACGCATATAAAGCGCTGCTTACGCATCATGTCACCGCGGATGATACCGCATTGCAGTCCTTGTTGAAATCGGATTCTCCCGCGGGGCGTTTATATGCTGCCGCAATGTTGTGGGAGCTGGATAAAGCCTCCGGCTTGGCTGCGTTCAAGTCTTTGCAGAGTGATAAGTCTGCTGTTTCTTATAAAAGCGGATGCGAGGGATATCCAACTACTGTTTCGGAAATTGCGTCGTCCTTTGTGGAGAAAGGCAGTTTTCTGGATTTCCCAAGCAAGCACTATTAGTGCTTGCTCCCCGATTTCTTAAAATGTAGAAACTTGCATGCTGCTAAATTTTCAAATAAATGCGGTGGCACCCTCGCAGATTGATTACGCCCCGGGTTCGCGGGCGTCCCGCCCGCTTCTAAGGGGGATCGATCAATCCGTCGGCGCAGAAGCCGGCACCCGCATGCTTCAGTAAAGCAACTCTAGTTTGCGACTCTAGCGGAATCTTAGCGGTGTTCCTGTGCGTTTGAGATTGAATCTTGCACCAGTAGGATTGTTCGGGTCTACTACTAAATCCGCCTTTACTGTTCCAAGAATCTGTGGCTTGCCGTCGGTGCCTGCAATTATTTTTCCTGTTGGATCAGCAAGCATTGTCGTTGCTGTAACTGTCAGGCTGTCTGGTCCTGTTGCTTTTCCCACCAACTCAAGACGAATGGGCAATTGTTGTCCCTGTCCGTTGAAAACAAAATATGCGTCGTCTTTGAATTTATTGTCTTTGGGAGTTGCAGCACAAACTCCTTGCAGTTGATATTGCAGAGAACCATTTGCATCGCGAACAATTGTTTTGCACATGAATTGATTGGTTCTGTTGATGTCGAGCAGGAAACCTTCTTCTTGCTCGTCTATTGTTTGTAATTTCCAGCCGCGCGCGTCGGTAACTGTGTCGATGTTTTCGTGGTAGGCCTTTGCGTTGACAATGCCGCCATCCGCATCATGCTGGCGCATTGTGTGCACATATTCTGGAAATGCTGAATTGATCTCCACCAACCCGCTGGCATCAGGCTTTTTGATTTCGCCAGAAAAGCTATTAGGAAGCCGCATGGCGTCATCGAATAAGGCTTGCTCGACGAGTGTAATTCCTGCTTGCGCGACTCGATCGCCTGGTTTCATCTCTTCCGGCTGCCACGCCATAGCAATAGTTCCTCTGTCCCCGAACGATTTCATCATAGCCAAATGAGCTTGAATGAAAAGCGTAGGATCACCATTTGCGCTTGCTTGTGTCTATAGAGTTAGATGAATGGATTCAATACTGGGACGCCTGTGTTTGCATAGTCTTGAACGTTTCTCGTGACCACGGTAAGCCCGTTAATAATTGCTGTAGCTGCAATTTGTTTGTCCAGTGAATTATGGATATCTGGCACGCGAAGCCTGCCCCAAACCTGGGCGGTTTCTTTGTCGAAGTCCAAAATCAGGTGTTCATAGTCCTTCAGAATAGTGTTCAGCCATTTTTCGAGAAGCTCTGCCTGAGTATTGTCTCCTCGGTATCGAATAAATTCAACACCTCGTCGCAATTCGCCAACAGTAACCACTGACAAGAAGACTGCTGTTTTGTCATGTGATGCACGCTGAAAGAAATCTCTTACACCGCGATTCGCGCGCTCAGCTTTGCGCACTTCGCTAATCACGTTGGTATCAATCAAAAACATCTGTTGCCTTGCTGTCTTGCTGCCTTTCGAAATCGGCGTCTAAGCCGACGTCTGGCATACTAGCCAGCACCTCGCTCAGAGATTTTCGCGCTGTGGGTCGTAAAGCTTCTTCCAGAATCGCGCGATGCTCGGCCTCTGCGCTTCTGCCGTGCGACGACGCGCGCTTTTTCAGAGCTTTAACTAATGCCGGGTCTAGATTTCTTACTATTAGGTCGGCCATTAATTCGCTCCCTCTGCTTATGCTATCAATGATAGCACTTCCTGCAAGACTAGGCTGAGATTAAATTTCAAGGCAGGTATAATGTAGTTATCTACAGAGGCTGCGCGTTTGAGCTGATGGTTGAAGTAACGACTGTTGAGGGCGATCTGTTGAATCAACAGACTGACGCCATTGTGAATGCCTGGAATAGAAACATAATTCCATGGTGGCTTCTTGTTCCCTGTGGTGTATCAGGTGCAATTAAGAAGCGCGGTGGAATAGATCCGTTTGTCGAAGTGGCTAAGTTTGGTCCCATACCATTGGGAGGTGCTGTGGTAACGGGAGCTGGACGGCTTTCATTCAAATGCATAATTCACGTTGCTGGCATAAATATGTTGTGGCGCGCAAGTGAATACTCTATCCGGGAATCCGTAAAAAACGCGATGATGGTCGGGGAGAAGGAGCAGATCAGATCATTGGCCTTTCCTATAATTGGAGCTGGCTCGGGAAGCTTTGATCAAAAAAAAGCTGAACGAATCATGCTGGAGACTTTTGAACAAATCCATTCTGAACTTTCCGTTGTCCTGGTGCGGTGGAAGAAGTGACAAACTGGCTTTGATTGCTTTAATTCAGAGTGCCCTATTCTCTGAGCGTCCTCGCAAGAATCAGTGGTGATACCACTTTTGTTTTTCTTCTTCGTATTCGGCCGGAGTCATGCCGAATTGTAGGGTGTTTTGTAAATTGCCGGATGAATCGCGGCGTTCGTTGCGGAATTGCCCTTCGCGGATGAAACCGAGGCGGTGGGCGACGGCGGCGCTGCGGCGATTGCGGGCATCGCATTCGATGTGGACGCGTTGGGCGTTCAAGGTTTCGAATGCGACTTTGCAAACGAGTTGGGCTGCCTGAGTGACGTAGCCCTTTCCTTGAGCGGATTCGCGAAGCCAGTAGCCGATGCCGAAGGAGGGAGTGTCCCAATCGATGTTCTCTAGTTGGATGTTTCCTAAGTAGGCCTGTGAAGCATAGTCGCGGATCGCCCAAGCAAGGCATGTTCGCAGGATCCATTCGGATTGTATTCGACGCGCAAGTTCTTCGGTGTCGCTTTGGGTTTGAAATCTGCGCACCCATCCTTGCCATGGTTCCATGTGGGCGCGCGATTCTTCAAGGGCTTCGAATATTTGTTTTCCGTCGCCGTTTTTGTATGTTTGCAGAATGACTTTGTGACCGACTAATTCGGGCGAGATGTACTGGAGAATTGGTGGTTTCGTGGTCATCGTTTTTTGAAGCCGGCGAGCCGCCGGCGCTCCCGGGCGTGGGCTTTACGGATCGTGGTTATAGGGCTCGGGCTATATGATCCGGATCGGACTTTTGGAAATTTAGCTATTCGGTCGCTATTATTCCCACTCGATTGTCGCTGGAGGTTTCGAAGTTACATCGAGGACGACGCGGTTTACTCCGGAGACTTCATTGACGATTCTGCGTGAGATAGAATCGATGAGGTCGTAGGGAATGCGCGCCCAGTCAGCTGTCATGCCGTCTTCGCTTGTGACTGCGCGGATAACGCAGGTGTCTTCATAGGTGCGCTGATCGCCCATGACACCGACGGATTTTGTCGGCAACAAAACAGCAAACGCTTGCCAGATTTGTTTATATAATCCATGCGCTTTGATTTCTTCGCGCACAATCCAATCAGCATTGCGCAGGGTTTCAAGGCGCTCGTGTGTAATTTCGCCCAAAATGCGAATCGCAAGACCCGGACCTGGGAAGGGATGACGCTCGCGGATGCTCTCCGGAACGCCGAGTTCGGCAGCCAGCTTGCGTACTTCGTCTTTGAATAACTTATCGAATGGTTCGACGAGTTTGAACTGGAGATCTTTTGGCAAACCACCGACATTATGGTGCGATTTGATTTTAACTGCGACTTTTTCTCCAGTTTTTGGATCCACCGTTGAACCCGCAGATTCGATGACGTCCGGATAAAGCGTGCCTTGGGCAAGAAATTCAAAGGGACCGATTCGCTTTGATTCTTCTTCAAAAACACGAATGAATTCGTTGCCGATTACCTTGCGTTTCTCTTCCGGATCTGTGACGCCTTCGATTTTTTTCAAGAAGCGCTCTTTCGCATCGACGTAATCAACGTTGATATGAAAGTCGTTTGTGAATTTGTCCACCAGCCATTCAGGCTCATTTTTACGCATGAAGCCCTGGTCGATAAACATACATGTGAGTTGATCGCCAACAGCTTTGTGCAAAAGAAATGCCAGCGTTGAACTGTCGACGCCGCCGGAAAGAGCCAACAAAACGCGCTTCTTTCCTACCTTTGCACGAACCTGTGTAATTGCTTCGTCAATGAATTTGGCAATTGTCCAGCTGCGTGGGCAACCGCAAATTTCAACAACAAAATTGCGAATGATGTCTTGCCCACCGCGTGTGTGCACCACTTCGGGATGGAATTGCACCCCATAAAAACCGCGTTCTTCATCAGCTATTGCAGCTGTCGGTGTTGCCATTGTACAGGCGATGTTCTGGAAGCCCGACGGCAAGCCAACCACGCTATCTCCATGACTCATCCAGCTGTCAATACTTGGGTCGAGCCCCTTGAACAGCAAGCCGTGATGCACAACGGTGAGCATAGCGCGCCCGAACTCACGTACTTTTGCGGGTTCAACCGTTCCACCCAGCTGTTGCGCCATTAGCTGCATGCCATAGCAGACGCCGAGAATCGGAAGGCCCAGCTTCCAGATTTCAGGATCGCACTTGGGTGCGCCTTTGTCGTAAACGCTGTTGGGTCCGCCGCTGAGAATAATGCCCCTGGGATTGAGTCTCTTTAGTTCTTCTGATGAGATTGTGTAGTGTATGAGTTCCGAATATACGTTTTGCTCTCGCACGCGCCGTGCAATCAGCTGGGAATACTGAGAACCGAAATCAAGAATTACGATACTGTCACTTAAAGCGCCGTCCTTCAAGGATGTGCTTGAATTAGCCGTTTGTGTCGAAGTCACAGCGGATACCTCATATCACTAATGGCATGATTTTACAGGAACACTCAGCGTGACATGGCTGAACTAAAGGAAGTTCAAAGCTTGCTGTAAAGTTTCATGGAAATTGCCTGTGCTGGTTTACGCGCTTTGGTGTAATGACAATGACCCGAGCTTCGTTTCAAAATTAATGCAGAAATTGATGCTAGATTGACCCAAAATTGTCCAGTTTCGCAATTAATATGGAAATGTGTTGCTGACGGGATTATGTTGGATGGGTGGACGCCCGCTGGGCTTGCTTTTGCAGTTTGCTGCACAATTATGCAGTATTGTCACGGTGATCTCACGCGTCTGCACATACACTGGGTCGGGAAGCCTTGTTAGGCTTACGTCAGGGGTAGGTGAACAATGGATAAGTTCGAGACCAGCAGGAATTTGAAATTAGGTGAGCTGCTCGTTGCTGCAGGACTTCTCAGCAGCAAGGATGTGGAAGGGCACCTCGCCGTGGCTAAATTCATGGGTTTGCCGCTCGGAAATTTGCTTGTACGCGAAAAGAAATTGAGCCGCGAATTGCTTAAAGTTGCGATTCGGCTGCAGACCCTGATCAGCGATGGGATGATTTCGCTTGAACTTTCGTGCCGTGCCATGCGCGACATCGTCGTTGGCAGAACCCGCGCTGAAGAGATTTTAGAATCGCTTGATTCCTATTCGGAGAATGTGCGTACTTGCCGTCTTGGTGAGTTGCTGATTGACGCCGGCTTGCTCTCCGAAGTTGCGCTGGGACGTGCGCTGGTTTGCAGTGCTGAGGCCAAGAAGCCTCTCGGGCAGACATTAATTTCGCAGGGTGCGCTAACGCCGGAGGTTGTCGGCGCTGCTTTGTTTGCACAGGGAAACGTGCGGGCGCACGTCATCGATTACAATGCTGCTGTGGCTCAGTTGAAGCAAGTTAGTTTTGCCAATTTTGCCGGCACGGCAATGCAGGCCTGCTAAACAACTCTCCCGATCTTAATTGTCGAGCGGTTAAGATAAGACTGCGGCAGCTGTAGGCGCCGCGCTTGAGCTTTGTCTGCCGCAGGGGGTTTATGCCGGAATTGGAAGGGAGCAAGAAATCGCTTGCATTGGAGCTGTTTCTGCTGAGCTTTGCCTCGCTCTTTTTTGAAATGATTGTGATCCGCTGGTTGAGCTGCGATTTTGTCACTTTCATGGTGTTCAAGACCTTTCCGCTTGTTACCTGCTTCGTTGGGCTCGGCGTCGGTATTAGTAAGGGCAAGGATGACTTGTTCCGCATGCTTGGTCCGTCATTGTTCTTATTTGTACTTACTGCATTTAGCTGCTCGCTTGCCGGCTTGGGCAGCATCACTTTTCCGGCTATCGGGGTTTATCAGTGGTCTGACCCCAGCAGTGGTGCTTTGATGTGGTTCCAAGTTTTTCGCATGATACTACTTATAGTGCTATTGCTGGCGGGGCCATTCGCTGTGATGGTATGTCTTGGCTCTCGTATTGGCGTTCTGTTCAATCAACAGAAACCTCTTGATGCTTACTGCATTGATATCGCCGGGGCTATTACAGGCAGCTTGTGTTTTGCGCTTGCATCGTTTCTAGGTATGGCACCCTCGGCGCAAGTGATTGTTGTTGCGCTACTTGTGCTGTTCTTTAGCCGGCACTTGCCTCGTCCTGCATTTATACTGTCGACGGTAACTCTGTTGGCGGCAATGGGAATCGCTTTCATTCCGTCATTTGGTGAGGCGAAAATTGTCTGGTCGCCTTATGCGCGGATTGAACTGAATGAAGTGAAGGTTCCTGTTTCTTTTCTGGATACTTCTGCAAGCGGCTCCTCCGCTTTGTCCAGCACGCCGGGCTCGCCGGGCACCCCGGGCACGTCTGGCACATCGCTTGTGGGCATTTTGTTGAACGCTAACCACGGCTTTCAGCAGATATTCACGCTGGATAACAAAATTGATTTGACCGATGAAGGCAAAAAGCAAGAAGCACTCAACGGACTTTCGCATTTTCTTGATGTTCGGCATCATTATTACGGATTGCCGTACATGGTGAAGACGCCTGAAACGGTCCTTGTTCTTGGCGCCGGCACCGGCTCGGATGTGCGTGAAGCATTGAAGCATGGTGCGCAACATGTGGATGCAGTCGAGATCGATCCGCAAGTTGCCCAGATCGGACGCCGCTACAACCCAGATTACAGTTCGCCAAAAGTGAATGTGATTGTTGATGATGCGCGCAACTTCGTAAACAAGGCGAGCGCTAAACGCTATGACATGGTGGTGCTTGCCTGTCTTGACTCTCTGGCCTTTTCCGGTACGGGTTCCTCCATGCGTACCGACAGCTATATTCATACGCGGCAGTCTTACGTAAACTGCCTGAAGATGCTTAAGCCGGACGGAATATTTGTTGTTTCATTCGGCGCACCTGTAGTAGGTCATGGCGCCTGGCTGAGAGACAAAATCTGCGCCACGCTCGAGAGCGCTTCCGGATATCGACCGCTGGTTTTGACCGATCTGGACTCACCATATCAGTGGCCGGCTTTTGTTTTTATCAGCGGTGAACCTGTCCGCGCCGGGAAGATAAATCCTCCTGCTATTCCGGACTCGTTCCACCCTGTAAGCGTACCGGAAAAGCTGGAATCAAAAGTCTTGAGCGACGATTGGCCATACCTATATATACGGCCAATCGGCATCGATCTTTCCTATCTAAGTGTTGTCTTTGTTGTAGTCGGAATCACAGTTTTTGCCGCCCGTCAGTTAATATTTGCCAGAAACAGCGCATCTGACGGACAACTTTTTGCACTCGGCGCCGCATTCATGCTTCTTGAGTTGCAAGCTATTTCCAGGCTTTCACTCTTATACGGAACCACTTGGGTAACGACATCCGTGGTGATTAACGGAGTTCTCCTTATGATTCTGGCGGCGAATTTTCTGGTTCTAAAATTCGCTAGTTCATTCAATCAAAAATTGCTTTACGCCTTTCTGGCGGTATCACTTGCCAGCAGCTACTTCTTGCCCGTAACGGACCTTCTAGCAAGCGATTCGGCTGGTTCCTATATCGGACACGCGGCTGTCACAATTATTAGTTTGTCTCCCGTTTTTGCAGCCGGTTTACTTTTTGCAACATCCTTTCGCTCGGTGCAAAACCCGGCTCGATCCTTTGCATTCAATTTGCTGGGATCCGTTGTAGGTGCGCTTCTTGAGTATCTTTCGACTTACTGGGGCGTTCAAAGTTTATTGCTTGTTGCCTTTGTTTTGTATTCAATCTCATTCGCTTTCTTTCTGCGCGATCAAAAAACTTTACCCGCGGAATCCTAATTCACGCAAAACTCACATTTCGGTTATAGCTTGGAAACATAGATGTTTCGATGGCAGGGAGAGAACTTAAATGGCTATGGATTTCCGCGTATATAAAGCCGACGATGGACGCGCAGTCGTCCAGTCTAAGTATGACGATTTCGTCGCGTGCTATAGGCACGGAGAATGGGTCAACGACATGGTTTTTGATCCAATTGAAATGCAAGATATCCCGCTTGTGGAAGACTCGGCCGAAGCATCAAACATAATCAGCCAGGCTAAGAGAGCACTTAGCCGCTGGTAGAATGGAGTCCGGTGGTAGAGATGGAATGTCCCCTGCGGAGGCGCTATAGGCGCTTCTGCGGAATGACTGGTATGACAAAAACTGCTCAAATGCGCAGGGGCTCTGAGTGCTTCTGCGTAAAATTGATATTCCAAAAACTGCTCAAAATGCGGAGGCGCTCTGAGTGCTTCTGCGAATGACTGATATTCCAAAAACTGCTCAAACAGCTAAGCGCCACCGCGATTGGTGGCGCCACGTGTATATGGGTGCGTTTGTCTTGCCGGACTATCTATCTGGTCATTAGATCGGATAGCTCGGTAGCACTTGTGCTTGGGGACAGTCCCAGTAATTCTTTAGAAGTTACGGCGTCCGCCGCCACCACCACCGCCGCCTTTTGGCTTCGGCTGGCTAACGCTGACTGCAATCTGGCGTCCTTCGATGTTGCGGCCATTTAGGCCCTGAATGGCTGCTTCTGCTTCAGATTGCGAAGCCATTTCGATGAAGGCAAAACCGCGCTTTCTGCCTGTTTCACGATCCGTCGGGAGCGAGCAGGAGACCACGGTGCCGTACTGTCCGAACAGCTGTTGCAGGTCCGGCTCAGAGAGTTTGAAAGAGAGATTGCCTACGAAAAGTTTGTTGTTCATTGTCCAAAAATACCGGTCTAAAAAGTAACTTGAGGCATTATCACATATAGACACGAATAGCGATCTCAACTGCGAAGTTATTTAAGCGATCCTGTTAACAAAGACGGGGGCTCGCTTGTGGCTATTGGGCGCCATGTCAAGATGATGGAAATCGCATCAAAGCGATTGACAGGCGGGTGATTGGTGCCACGCCAGCAGGTCTAAACAGTTCGATTGGAATCTCCGCTGAGCTCGTCTGACAAGGTCTTTGCTACTTTGTTTGCAGAGCTTGCCAATACTTTAGGTCAATAGGTCGGAGATGCTCAATTCTTCCATGGTTTTCAGGTGAGAGGCGGCGGAGCCGTGCAGAGCCTGCTCGGCGTTTGGTTCGCGCTCCTGGATTTCGGCCGCCAGAGCCAGAGCCTTCTCGTACACCACAGCACAGAGGTTCTGCTTGCCTTGCATGCTATAGAGCCGCGATAAATCGGCGATGCAGGCAAACAATAAATCGAGTCTTTCGTCAAGCTTGTCGTTGCCGATAACACGCTCAGAGTAAAGGAAAAGCACTTTACGGAGTCCGCCTTCCTGTAACTGAATTGCTTCCTTATACATCTCTTCTGCTCGAGCAAAATTGCCCCGAGTTTCATAAATGCGTGCAAGCCCGCGAACGTTTTCGGCAAGCTCGGGTTGCCCTTTGCCGAAAAACTGCTCTCTGATGTGTAGGGCGCGCAAGTGCGTTAGTTCCGACAAGTCGTTGTTCTGCTGTTCGAAATAGAGCTGTGCCAGTCGGTCGAGTTTTTCCAAGTGCTTGGGCGAACTCTGACCAAACAAACGATCCGTAATCCAGAGATTGCATTTGAGCCAATATTCTCGGCTTTTATGCCTTATTTTCGACTTGCTGCCGTCTTCGAATTCCGGGTCGAGCAATTCGTCTTCCAGGCTGCGCAACTTTTCAGTTCTTTCAAGTGAGCGCAGCTCAATAGGAGCTGAAGGAACGCAAGTCAGATTGCTCGGATTCAATACAGCCGGATTATTGCCGTGAACCTTGGCAATTTCGGGAATCATCGAATTTGAGCCATGCTCAGGCATGCTAAAGGAAGGTACATCGTTTTGCAAAAGATCGAGCTTTAGCGGCACTGCTGGTGGTGTCGCACTGGATTCGCTCTTGCTTGGAGCTTTTGCGTGGAGCCAGAGTGAATTTACTGCTTTGGCTTTTGCCAACAAATCATAGGGAGATGGCTTGTTTTTCAGCTTGCGACTTTCAGTGCGGGAGCCGGATTTATGTTCGTCAATTCGCGTGCCGCTAATTTTTAATATCCGCACAACATCGTCGCGTTCGATGCGCAACGCTCCAGTTTCCAGAACTGTTATTTGACCTTCGACAAAATATTCTGTCTGGCGATCTTGCGCTGCCCATCCGCTTTCTTCGCGTGTCCATTGCATGCCCGCATAATTGAACTCGAGCAAGTTTCCATTGTTGTCGTACTGGAAACGAACGCTTTCTACACCACAGAATAGAACTTTTACCACGCGGCCGAAATCGTCTTTTTCAATAGGAACGCTCACGCTTGAGCTTTCTTGCGGATCTTTCAAAACCGCAGCCTGGTCTACCATTCTGTATGTAGCCAGCGACGGTTCGTCGGGCAAGGGCATTTCTTGCGAGCCAACGAAATCCGCTTCATTCATTGGCGCAACGCGTCCATCATCTTCCATAAGCTCAGGATGAATTGGAGCTGAAAGCTCTTGGTGCGTCGAGTTTGGAGCTGTAAAATCACTGGCATTTAAAGAGATTGTGTTCAGATCAATTGAATTGTTCAAATCAAATGCATTATTCAAATCGATTGCATTGCTCGAATCAATTGCATGGTTCAAATCAGAAATCGGCTGAGCTGTATCACAGTGGAAAGAACTGGCCACATCTCGTGCTTCTCTGTCAAAATATTCGAGTGCTTGCTCTATAGATTGTGCGACCTGCGGCGTTGCGCTGCAATCAATCGCCAGCTCAAGAGAGAACGGTGGCACAGAGACCTGGCTCGGAGCCTGCTTATAGGAAATTGCGGGACTTACGTTTTCAACGGGGTGAGAGTTCGCTTCTGTGTCGTCGGCAGTCGGAAATAGCTCATTTATTAACGGCATCATCTGTCCTGTATGCACCGCAGAAGCGCCGCTGTTTTTGGACAGCTGAGTGCGTTCTCGGCGGAATTCAGAAACCGTCTTAAAGGATATTGGTAAAGATGTATTAGTGGAAATTTCCAAGACAGCTAACCTCACGACGCTGCCTAAAGGCCTGTAAACGCTATTTCCCCCTGCGTGAGCCCATAGTGGCAGAACCATTGCTGCTTCGCAAGGAATTTAATGGGAGGATTCCCATGCTTTGTATTAAATTCTGGCGGCAGGCAAAGCTCAGAGAAGCTTTCCGCTTCTCTAAAAAAGCCTAAATGATGTTAAGCGAATTCATTTTTGTTCAGAACTCTTAAAGAACACTTGCATCTGCGGAATGGCTTGCAGGGCTGTACTTAGAAGGAGCTTTCGTATATACAAAATGAGCTGTATCAAGATCTCGTAAAGAATCGCGTGCTAGAACCAACCCCGTACTCGATGCGTCCGCACTGGTCCCCTATGCGAGGCTAGCTGCTGCCAGCCGGCTTCTACTCCGGCTGGTTCGAGCCGCTTCTACTCCGGCTGGTTCGAGCCGCTTCTACTCCGGCTGGTTCGAGCCGCTTCTACTCCGGCTGGTTCGAGCCGCTTCTGGTCTGCTAGCCGACTTTCTGTTTGCTGCTTCCTGGCTTAATTGCCGGGATTCCTTGTTTACACAGAGGACAGTCGTCTGGCTGATAACTGGCGAGGTTGAGCTGAACCAGCGAGAAGAATGGCACTCCGAAATCAATTTTGCCGCCGCTGCGGTCGATTACGGTTCCGACTCCTATGGGATTAGCGCCCAGAGAGCGCACCAGTTCGACTACCTGCATGGCTGAGCCACCAGTAGTGGTGACATCTTCAACAACGAGTACTTGCTCGCCCGGCTCGAGTTGCAGCCCGCGACGAATCTCGAATTTGCCGTCTGGGCGCTCTGCAAATATTCCACGAACAGGATCGTCCGCGTATATTTTGTCGAGTGCTTGAGCGGTGTAAACTTCCCAGTGCACGGCTCCCAATGCGGGACCAACCACGGCTGTTGGGTGAAGCCCTGCTTGAACAACTTTGTGGGCGAGCGCTTCGGCAAGCATCAATCCGTGGCGCGGATATTGCATAATGCGCTGGCACTGCACGTATTGATCGCTGTGCATTCCGCTGGTTAGCAGGAAGTGTCCTGTGAGCCAGGCTTGTACATCTTTTAGAAGAGCTTCGATTTCGGATTGGTTTAGAATCAATTTCTTGTACCGCGTTTGTGATGGAGTGCTTGATCGATAAATTCGAAGCGGGCGGGAAGCCCGCGCTCCCGGTATGTGCTATTTGCAGCGTTGGAACTTTTGCCTGCATGCAGTCTTAACATTATCACTGCGGGCTTTCAAAGTGATTATTCGCAATTCATTACGAGCTGCGGAGCTGGTAAATTTGCAACTGCGCTTCATTGCGCCGGTTAATTAACGATGCGCTTCATTGCGCCCAGTAATTAACGATGCGCTTCATTTCAGCCGGTAAATTAACGATGCGCTTTTGGCTATTCTGCCGCGCTCTTATATATATCTAAGCTGAATGCGTGCTATCTTGATGCATGATCTGCTCGCGGGAAGGCGTGTAGAGTTTGAGTGAGCATGGTGCAGGTGAATGAAACCAGTAATCGGAATCAATCTCGATATCTTTGGCGAGAGCCCTAAGATCGGCAAAATACAGGCGTTTTACTATCAATCGATCAGCAATGCGGGTGGAATTCCTATATTGATTCCACCCTGCAGTGATGCTGACCTGGCGGATCTTCTGCGGCGTCTCGATGGAGTTATGTTCATCGGTGGCGATGATTATTGCCCGAGCACTTATGGTGAGCAGAAGCATGATAGCGTCCAGCTCGCGCATGATGAACGCACGGATTTTGATTTCCGTCTTTTGCATGTAGCTCTCGGCGATGTGCAATTGCCGATACTGGGAATTTGCGCTGGCTGCCAGTTGCTGAACATCGGTCTTGGAGGCAGTTTGTATCAGGATATTCCGAGCGAGTTTCCTTCTTCTCATGTTCAACATTCTGCGGGAAAGGATCCGTGGAAAGAAGGCTTCAACAAGCACAAGATTATCCTCGAGTCAGGTACAAAGCTTGCCAAAATCTTTGCCGGGACTAAAGAAATAAATGTGCCGACTTCACACCATCAGGCTGTAAAGCGAGTAGGCGAAGGGTTGATTCCAGCAGCTCTTGCTGAAGATGGTGTGATCGAGGCTGTCGAGTTGCCATCTCGTCCATTCGTAATTGGAGTTCAATGGCATCCTGAGCGTGATTACGAGGGGAACGCTACGTTGTTTACATCATTTGTGCAAGCATGCGCAGCACACATGCAAGATCGTGTTTCGAGCAAAGCGGTTTGTTAGAGGGCGGCTTTAGGGCGGCTGTTTTGGAGAAAGCAAATGACTCAGAAGAGAAAAGTTCTTGTGACAGGCGGCGCCGGATTTATCGGCAGCCATCTTGTAGAGCGGCTTCTGGAGCGGGGTGACGAGCTGGTCGTTCTCGACAGTTTTAACTCATTCTATGAGCCTTCTATCAAGCGCTCGAATGTACGAGAGCACTTGAAGCATCCCTCGTATAAATTGATCGAAGGCGATATTCGTTCTGATGCGGATCTCGACAAGGTATTTCAGGGACATAATTTTGACGTTGTGGTTCATCTAGCCGCAATGGCGGGAGTGCGTCCTTCTATGAAGGATCCCGCTTTGTACATGGACATAAATCTTGTTGGAACTCAGAAGATTGTCGATCGCATTTTGCAGGCTGAGAAGCCGGCACGTCTGGTATTTGGTTCTTCTAGTTCTGTTTATGGTGAGCGCAGTGGCGAATCATTCAGCGAAGATGATCGCGTTGATACGCCATTGTCACCATATGCTGCTTCGAAAGCTGCCGGCGAATTATTGTGTTATGCCGCACATCACACGCGTGGTCTGCAAGTGATTAATCTCCGCTTCTTTACCGTGTTCGGTCCAAGGCAGCGACCGGACCTTGCTATTCACAAATTTTGCAAACTCATTGATAGCAATAAGCCGATTGAAGTATTTGGTGATGGCAGCAGTAAGCGCGACTACACTTATGTCGCTGATATCGTATATGGTATCGAACGGTCGATGGAAGTGCCTTTCTCCGGTTGGGAAATTTTGAATCTGGGCAGATCTGAACCAGTTGTTTTGATGGATATGATCCAGCTAATTGAAAAGCACATCGGCAAGAAGGCAAAGCTAGAGCACAAGCCTTTTCAGACCGGTGACATGCCATATACATTCGCCAACATCGATCGCGCGCGCAAGCTCCTCGGATACGAGCCTAACTATTCATTCGAACAAGGAATCAAAAACTTTGTCGAATGGTTTGTGACTCAAAAACAAACTGTTTAGCTGAATTAGAAGCCGGCGAGCCGCCGGCGCTCCCGGGCCCGATTCGCCTGGATCTCGCTTAGAAATTTTCCAATCCGCGAGCCGCCGGCGCTCCCGGGTTCGATTCGCCTGGATCTCGCTTAGAAATTTTCCAATCCGCGAGCGCCCGCGTCTCCTCTCCATCCCGCATTTGCTGCGCTCGCACGGGACCCCATTACGAGGCTAGCTGCGGCTCCACGGCCTGAGCTCTCTCATTTCTCTTCGATCTTCTTAAGCTCTGGTTTGCCTTTGGCTTCGATCAGCTTTACGGCGAAGTCTGTTGTGTTTTTCAAGTCGGCGATTTGGCTTTTTGCCTGGCGCAGTTCTTCTTCCAAAAATTCAATGCGCTTGATTAGTCGTTCTTCCGCCTCAGAATCAATCGGCTTGAATTTATAGCGACTCTTGTCCGCCAGCATTTCGGCCACAGGACGTCCGACTGACATGAATACAGTGATAATCACCGATGCCACAACCAGAAGCGCGACTATTTCAATGAATGCCATTTGGAATCTTCTGTAACTGCTCGTTACCTTTTACTATCCCACGTTTTTGCCCAAAATTGAACTGCTTGGGCTTTTCCGGGCACGCTGCCTGATCCGTCTGCGCTTGACACTGAAAGCTGTGGCGGTCAATAATCAGGAATTGAGTGTGACACGGTAGCTCAGTCGGTAGAGCGAGGCACTCATAACGCCTAGGTCGGCGGTTCAATCCCGCCCCGTGTCAATTTTTCTATTGAACATAGTGACAAACAAGCTGTTCCTTCCTGGGCATCCGATGCAATCGCAACTGCTGCATAATCGTCGAGCCTGAGTGGATGGCGAGAGCATACTGTTTTAGCAGTCAAGCAAGATTTTGCTGGGCCCAAAAACGTGCCGTTTTGCCTATTTCGAGTTCAGGTGAGATCTTTTTCGCTCCGTTTTCATGGATGAAGTGAATCGAAAAGCGGCCCGGTTCTCCCATATTTGAAGCATTTGAATACTTTTTCGCTCCACCCGTCCTTCAAAGGGATAAGTCCTAGCCAAAGATCGGGGCAGTCCGGGCGGAGCGCCGCATTCCAAGCGGCTTTTGCTTTGGCAAGATCGATCCGATCCTTTTAGAAGCAACCTGGATGGTAGCGCTTTCAGGGCTTCCGCTTCTCTATTAACGCGGATCAGCAAGCGAACTCTGTTTTCCGATTACGTGCCTTGCCGTAAGCGAACTCTGTTTTCCGATTACGTGCCCTGCCGTAAGCGAACCCCGTGTCGGGGCTCAAAATTCAAAGGGCGCCCGTGAGGCGCCCCTACCGATTTTGTTAAAGCCCGCTTTTGTGAAAGCCCCAAATTATAATGCGAATACCGTTATTTGACGGGAGCGGCCGCCCGCGGTCTAGGGGCATCCGCGATTCCAGAAGGGAGCGGGTGCCATGATTCTATGAAGGTAGAGGTCCGTCTTTAAGCGGTCTCGCCTTCGTCGCCTTCCATCTCGTTAGCCAGTTCGCGCACGTAATTGATGACGCGCTCGAACTCGGCGTCATTCTCAATGGTGCGGAAAACTGCTTGATCATTCTTGGTGATCAGCTCCATCACAACAGTTGATGGTTCTTCGGTTTGCTCTTCTTTGCCTGCTTCGCCCATGTTCAGAAGCAGTGCGTATTCTTTCTCTTCATACTCGAAGAGCCCGAGAATTCTGCAGACGTACGAGTGTCCGTCTTCACCTTCGAGCGTAATAATCTGTTCTTCCAGATCTTCAACGTTTGCCATTGTCTCATCCTATGTTTTGTTTGCGCCGGCTAAAGTAGCGAGCTTGTTTAGCTCATCTTCGGCTCCCAGGGCTACGATAATATCGCCTTCTTCAAATACGAATTCCGGTCCGGGATTTGTCAGAAGCTGCCCCTTCTTATTGACTGCCAGAACCATGGCTCCTACAGTCTGCTTGATATTAGCATCTCTCAAGGTCAATCCTGCCAGTTTAGAGTGCAAAGTTATCATGATCTGTTCCAGCCTCAAATCAAATTGAGGGTTATGCATAGCAACATCCAGGAATTCAAGTACTAACGGATGTGTAACTGCACTTGCCATGCGACGTCCGGCGATGACGTAGGGCGATACGACGTTGTGCGCTCCAGCTCGAATCATCTTGGCTTCTGCGCCGGGATTAGCAGCTCTACAAACTATATTGATGTTCTCATTAAATTCTTTTGCCGACAGCGCGATGAAAGTATTGGCAGCGTCATCCGAAAGGGCGCAGACAATACCCTTTGCCGTGCTTACCTGTGCTTCTTTCAATACTTCATCAGCAGTAGCGTCGCCTTGTATGTAGAGAATTCCCTCATCCTTAGCTCGTTTACATCTATCGTTATCGCTTTCGATCACAATAAAAGGAACATGTGAAGCTCGCAGCTGGTTTGCAATTTCCTGCCCGGTGCGTCCAAATCCGCACACAATCTGATGATTTTTCAACTTGCCAATTTGTTCTCTCATGCGTCTTCTACCAAAAAGTTCCCTGGGGTCAATTTCTACTAAAGTTTGAGCTGTGTCTGAAAGGATAAAAAGCAGTGTGCCAACACCGGTAATCATGAGCAGCATGGCGAAGGCGCGCCCTTCTCTGTGCAATGGATGAACTTCGCCATATCCTACCGTTGTTAAAGTAGTGATAGTCATGTACAGCGAGTCGAACCAATCCCAATGTTCGGTAAGGCAAAAACCGAGCGTACCGATACCCGCTACAACCGAGACCAGAAGCCCGTAGCGCAGCAGTTTGCCCGCTATCTTGCTCTGGATCTTGTCTGCAAAGAGTTTAGAGAACGCTAATATCACGGGCTTCCTTTTGCTTATCTATTTCTAAGAGCACGGCTCCAATTTAAGTCTTTTATCGATCTATCGAAAAGTATCATAAACTAAGCCCCCCCTTGGAAGGAAACGCTCTATGCTTAGCTGCTAGGATCTCATACCAGCAGTCTAGCTGCTGAGTTGAAGGCGCGAGGCGTCTTGTTGAGATAACGGAACATTTAAGTACAGGGAGCGCAAATGAGCACAGCAGTTGAAACCCTTGGGAAGGTAATTCAGGTCATCGGACCGGTTATTGACGTAGAGTTCCCCGCCGGAGAACTCCCCTCAATCTACAATGCACTCGAAGTCAAAGATAGCGGACCAAACGGCGAGCCTATCCGTGTCGTTTGCGAAGTGCAGCAGCTGCTCGGTGATAACCGCGTTCGTACAGTCGCCATGAGCTCGACAGATGGCTTGACCCGCGGCATGAAAGTTATCGATACTAAAGCACCAATCACGGTGCCGGTAGGTGAAGCAACACTCGGACGTATTCTTAACGTTCTCGGTGAAGCCGTAGATGAGAAGCCGGAAGTCACATCTGAGCGCTGGCCGATTCACCGCCCGTGTCCAGAATACACTGCACTCAGCGTAGAAACACAAATTTTCGAAACCGGCATTAAGGTCGTCGACCTCCTCGCCCCTTACATCAAGGGTGGTAAGGTAGGCTTGTTCGGCGGCGCGGGCGTCGGCAAAACCGTTATCATCATGGAACTCATCAACAACATCGCCACCAAGCACGGTGGCTACTCGGTGTTCGGTGGTGTAGGTGAACGTACTCGTGAAGGAAATGACCTCTATCACGAAATGAAGGAAGCTAAGGTTGGCGACAACAAGACAGTGTTGGACAAAGTAGCACTGGTCTACGGTCAGATGAACGAGCCACCAGGCGCACGGATGCGCGTCGGCCTCTCAGCTCTTACCGTTGCCGAATACTTCCGTGATGTTGCACACACAGACGTGCTTCTCTTCATCGACAACATCTTCCGATTCACGCAAGCCGGTTCTGAAGTATCCGCGCTTCTCGGACGTATGCCATCAGCCGTAGGCTATCAACCGACACTGGCAAACGAAATGGGTGACCTGCAAGAGCGTATTACATCAACTAAAGATGGATCAATCACCTCGGTGCAAGCCGTATACGTTCCCGCAGACGATTTGACTGACCCGGCTCCTGCTACAACATTCGGTCACCTTGATGCTACAACAGTGTTGAGCCGTCAGATTGCAGAATTGGGAATCTACCCAGCTGTGGATCCGCTGGCATCAACATCAACAGCGTTGAAGCCGGAAATCGTCGGACAAGATCACTACGAAGTCGCTCGTGGCGTTCAGCAAACACTGCAAAAATACAAAGACTTGCAGGACATCATCGCAATTCTCGGTATGGACGAACTTTCAGCAGAAGACAGAATGACTGTTGCTCGTGCACGTAAGATTCAGCGCTTCCTCAGCCAGCCATTCTTCGTTGCATCACAGTTCACCGGCCGCGAAGGCAAGTACGTTTCCTTGAAAGACACCGTTGAAGGCTTCAAGCAAATCCTTACTGGTCAGCACGATGATCTTCCGGAACAAGCCTTCTACATGGTTGGCAGTATCGAAGAAGCTAAGGAGCAAGCCAAGAAGCTGGCAGAAGCCTAATCATGAGTAAGAAGAACGATAAAGCGGCCAGCAGCAGCACTGAGACAAAATCTGAGGAAACAACTCCGCCGAGTCGCAGAGTGATGCTGTTTGGCCGATTGGAAAACGAAGTCGTCATGCCGGCGATCAAGAAATTGCTTCGCCTCAATGATAAAGACCCGTACAAGCCAATCGATCTGCTCATCAATTCGTCAGGTGGAAACGGCTATAACGCCGATGCGATTATCGCGGTGATTCAGCAAATCAGCGCTCCGGTAAACACCATTTGTTTGGGACATGCCCTGTCTGGAGCTTGTGAGATTCTGGCATCAGGGTCAGGAACCCGCATGGCTTATGAATTCTCGACCTTGATGTTCCATCAGACCCTCTGGGAAGCTGACGGCGATATTACCAATCTCGAAATTCAAGCTAAGCAGGGACAAAAGTTCCGCGAAGCGCAAATCGAGCTCTTACACCGCTGCACCGGCCAAGAGAAGAAACAACTGCGCAGTGATATTGAACGCGACTTCTATCTCTCAGCAGAAGAAGCTATCAAATATGGTTTGATTGATTCGATCATCTATCATTACGGACAGGAAAAGAAAAAGACCAGCACAAACGGCAAGGCCTCGGCGACGAGTGCTAAGCCTGAGAAGGCAGCAGCAAAAAAATCGTCTGCAGCAAAACGAAGATAAGGAAGAACAATAATGCCTGGAAGATTGAAACTTAGAATAGTAACTCCAGAACGTGTTGTGCTCGAAAAAGACGTCGAGCAAGTTACCGCAACAGCTGTTGACGGTGAGTTGTCGATTCTTCCTGATCACGAGCCAATCGTAACTGCGCTTGCAATCGACATGCTGCGCTTTACGCTCAACAAGGAAGATGAATACGCAGCTGTGATGGGCGGGATTCTCGAAGTGAAAAACAACGAAGTCACCATTCTCAGCGACCTTGCTGAACTCGATACCGAAATCGACGTCGCTAAAGCTCACCAGGACAAGGAGAAAGCTGAAGCCGAGAAACTGCAGAAGAGTGATAAACTCGACGTTTACGTTTCAGAGCTGGCAATTTCCAGAGCTGTTGCTCGCTTGAGAGTGCATGAGTTCAAAGTTCGCAAACGCAAAGGCGTCTAGTAGCTGTTCATCTATATGTGTGTAGCGGCCCGAGGCCGTTGACTCGCTTAGGCTCGCCGACGGGTTCCCATCGTCCATGCGTCGCCCTTTCTATGAACAGTATCCCAAGGAGAAGGGCTTGTGACATGGCTATTTTGAAGAAAGCCGTTGCATGATTTCTGCAATGGCTTTCTTCACTTCTGTGTTTCCTTCGATGGCGTCGTTCATTTCTTTATCTGTAGTGATTGACTCCACTCGCTTCCTTGCTCCAGTAAAGTCCTTGTGGTAAACATCAACCCAGGCCTCTTCAATTCTGAACAGCGCATGTTCTGTTAGAAGATGTTTGCCTGCCATCCTTATGTGCAACAAGCTGATATCGGCTTTTTGCGTGAGCCCGTGTTGAACGCTTTCTTCCGCTAGATCCATGTAACCATCACGGCGGCATATTCTTGCCATTTCGACCGAGTCAGAGAGTTTGGTTGATTGAGAGCAAATTCTTCGAGCTAATTTGATTTCCTTCAAATGCAAAGCTGTTCTTAGTGCATTAATGCTGGTTGGATGAGAGAGGCCGAATTGCCAATCCGCTAATTCTTTTAGATCGCTTATTGCTTCTTTCTTTTTTCCTAAGTCGTCGCAAATCATCGCATGGAGTGATCTCAGCTTGAGGTAGTTTTGCATTTTGGCGGATTTTCGAACTTCCGGAAGCAGCTGCTCTAGTAAAGTCTGTGCTTCTTCCAGCTTATTGTTGCCCACTAGCGCCTCTGCCAGTGCCACCTGCGTGTTTTCTTTGTACAGCGACTTTCCTTTGGCGTCCAATTGCTCCACCATTTTCAGTGCACTGTACGCTGTTTTGAGCCCCATGAGATCCTGGTGGTGTAAATAGGAATAGCGATTTGCTGCCGGAATTTTGATGAACATTGGTGTTTTGGGATCTTCTAGTAGATTGCCTAATTCTTTGTCATCAAGCGCGGCTACATCAAAATGGCCTTTTGCTATGTAGAGAGGAGGAGCCTTTGCTGGAGCAGCGAGCACAGTTGTTGATACCTTCTTTGTCGATTTCGACTTCAGGTATACAGCGACGCATAGAAACAGGATTATGCCCATGCTTGCTATCAATGAATTACGAATAAGTGGCTGATGAAACCATGAATTCGGCGCGACACCAGATATGGTGTCGGATAAGAGGTCCAGCGCTTGCGATATCTCTTCAGCAGTTTGGAAGCGTTGCTCGGGTTTTTTTGCAGTGGCCCGCTGTATTAGCTCATTTATTGATGGGTGGTAAGTACTTACTGTAGTGCGGTCAATTACTGGGGTATTTTCGCTATTGTGCTTGTACATTGTCCCAACCGGAGAGTCCGACTGAAAGGGGCATTTGCCTGTGAGCATTTCGAAGAAACATATGCCCAGAGCATAAATGTCTGAGCGTGAATCGACCTTAAAGCCACGGCACTGTTCAGGACTCATGTAATTAACACTTCCCAGCAGAAAACCTGTTGCCGTGAGCTTTTGTTGATCTGATTCCTGTTCAACACGCACAAGTCCAAAGTCTATTATTTTGACGAAGTCTTTTTCCGGTTCTGCCATCAGAACTATGTTCTCTGGTTTTAGATCGCGATGAACAATGCCCTCTGCATGCATTGCCGATAGTGCTGAACAAAGCTGCTTCATTATATGAATAGCTCTGCTCACACTAAGTTTTTTTTCAGTGCTAAGCAGTTTACGCAATGGAACGCCGTTAATGAGTTCCATTGCAATGTAAGGCAATCCGTCTTCGGAAATACCAAGGTGGTACAAGGTTACGATGTTCGGATGCCGAAGCTTGTTGAGTGATTGAGCTTCGCGTAAGAATCGAGCTTTGAACTCTTGATCATCACGAATCTCAGCATGCAATATCTTGAGCGCAAGCAACCTGTTGGCGTCGATTTGTCGCGCTTTGAATACGGTGCCGATGCCCCCCGAGCCAAGTACTTCCAGCAGTTCGTAACGCTGCTCGAAAATCTCTGAGACTCGTGGAACGGGTATGCTCACATTATTTGCCGCTGAGAGAACAAGCTTTTTATACCCGTTTTGGGCGCCTGTGCCTAATAATTAGAAGCCATGGCGAGCCGCAGCTAGCCTTGGTCCCGTTCGAGATGGTATGTGAAGCGCCGTATCGGTGCAAAGCCTTTGCTGTGTCGGACTGTTTATCGATGAAACGAAAATAAGGATCCTCGTCCATCAGTGCTTATGGTCAGCTGGAGGCGGGTGGCTGATAAGGCTGCCCTCAATTTGAGCGGGACCTTCGCGGCCTCGTGCGATAATTGTCATGGTCTTTTGGAGCTCTCATCGTGACTGGCATCCGTAGCAAATTTCTTTTGTCTATTTTGGCGATTGCAGCATCTATTACGAGCGCTGCCGCAAATCCGATAATGTTCGTGCCAAATGGCGACAATAATGCAGGCAACGTCAAAGGCGAAGTGCCTGTGACAGCGCTGGGCAGCATGATGGTGAAAGGCGGCACTGCAAACATTTCAGGCAGAGTTATCTCGGTCAAAGCTTCTTCCGCTTATATCGACGCACCACGCACGGTGCTAATTGGATCTGTTCTTCGCAGTGAAGCTAATCTTGCCAGCTCGCCGCCCAGCATAACTGGACTGGCTTTGTTTTTGATGGGGGATTGGATCGAGCAAATTGACGATCAAACTACTCAAGACATGATATTTCGGAAAGATGG
>JBIKOL010000180.1:0-16948 GCA_044358055.1 Obscuribacteraceae bacterium (SeqCode) | reverse complement strand
ACCGTCCGTTGAGCCTCTAAAACTACAAGGACGGTTATTGGTTTAGTAATAACCGTCCAATATTAGCCCGGTCCGTTCCTTGAGTGGAATGACGGTCTCTGAATGCAACGTCACTGCCAGCCGGCTTCTCGGGAGCAGCCTCCTGGGAGCGTCGCTCTTGAAGAATTTCTAGTGGTGTCAGTGCTAGATTGTTTTGCGACCGATCGGTTGGTTTTTCGCTCTTTAGCAAATCAAAAACCGAACTAGATAAGTCCCTCTTGTACTCATCGTTTCCGCTACTCACGGTACGATCTGCGGAAGCTGATTTTTCTCTTTCAGAACCTTCTACCATAATGCAATTCACCCCGATCAACATGCATGTTGATATAAGAATCCATGCTGATTTTATTGTGGTCGATTTACCAGACATCCGTGCAAACACGTATCAAGACTCAAGTATGTGGTGATTGACAGTAACTCGCCGCGAACCATTCTTAACCTGGACTGTCCGGGCGAGGATCATAGTTAAGTGTTTTCATTTGATAAATAATCTCGTCGCCATATTCTTTTCCGCGAAGCTGATGAATGCGGTCTTCAAAAGCTTTCCATTGCCTCTGCGTCTCGCGAACAGCAAGATTTCGCGCATAATCATAAAGCCTGATTCCAGTGTATGGGTTAACGGTTCTTCCTTCATCAGAGTGACCATCATCTTTGTTTATGTCCCGATGCAAGAATGAATATTTAGGATCGGTGAAATAATTCATGCGACTCTGGAAGGAATGCAAATTCTGATATCCAGCCGTGGACATGTAGTTTGTACCGGGAATTTTGTCTCCCTGCCTTAGCAACTCGCCGACAACATCATCACGCTGCAATGTCACACGAAGAGTCTCGTCTTTTACAGTAAAACCTGTATGTACTCCGCTAGCCTTCCCACTTCGAATATCATCAAAATTCACCAGCGGAATTTCGTTTGGCTTAAGACGCGGGTTTTGCTTAAGTTGCTGTTCTATGTAGTTTGAATGCGCGTAAAAGTCCTGATATGTGTGAAATCGATGCCCAAGCACATCCAGAATCTTCGACTCATCATCAAGCGTAAGTGCTCGCTTATACAGCATCTTGTCTATGTCATGCTGGTTCTTGTCGAGACGGGACATAGCACCTTTCAATTCGTTGTTATCGAAATGGTGCGAGTGATCGTTTCTTGTGGATGGTTCCACATCTTCTGCCGTATCACCGCCTTTTAGCTGAGCAAGGGCAGTTCCGCCGCGCACACCTAAACCTCCAACGGCCTCCTCGGTGATTGATCTATGCACCGGTATCGAAAATGCCATTCCGACTTCGGGAAACTGGTTTCCCTCTTTGCTCAAATTCAGACTTGCATCATCAAAGACTTTTGAAAGAGTACTCGACTTTTCGCCGCCTTCGCGCGTGAAGTTTTCCACCATATAATCATCCCCGTCCACCCAACTCGATAATGCTCGAGCAAGAGAAACCTGTCTGTGGGACAACCCGCATTTTAAGACAGAATTTAGTCGAAAGCGCCTGTACTGTTTGGATTGCGAGCAGCAAATGCGAAGATTAACAGTACCTCGCCGCATCTTTAACAGCCCCCGGGAGCGCCGGCGGCTCGCCGGCTTTTGTTCCCGCTAGATCGATCCGATCTTTTCGAAACCGGCAGCCGTCGGCTTCTATTCCGGCGGGATCGATCCGATCTTTTCGAAGCCGGCGAGCCGCCGGCGCTCCCGGTTGGTAAAGAACGCCTATCGACTCATTATGTGGGGTCTGCTTTTTCGGCTTTTTGAGGAAAGAGCACAATCATCAAGACGACGATAACCGCAATTACAGCAGACGCGTTATACCTGCTCAGTTCCAGACCACCGCTTGCATGCGGTTTATCGAGGAAATCACCAATAGTAGCACCGAGTGGTCGTGTGAGAATGAACGCGAGCCAGAAGAGACCAGTTCGCGATATCTTCGTGAAAAAATAACAGAGCGCCACAATAGCAAGAGCGCCGGCGAAAAGCACTGCTCCGCCCTCGTAGCCCAGCCCAAGCCCTGTTTTTGGATCGGCAACCCAGTCACCAAGGGCGGTGCCTAAGGTCTGCGAAAACATAATCGTGACCCAATAGAAAAGCTCAGCTTTTTTCGAAGTAATTCTACTGAGAGAAATCGAGCCGAGCGACAATCGCCAGATAGCAAGTGAAGCGATCAACAATGTAACAAGGATGCTTGTTCCGCCAAAATAGCCGATTCCCAGCGAACGATCGAAGAAGTCAGCCAGCGTTGTACCGGTTGTTGTCGTTGCTATGATTACAAACCAAAACAAAAATGGGTGAAACTTTTTGGACGCAATTTGGGCACTGAGAGCAACGCCTAAGACGCTGGCAAAAATGAGAGTGCCAGTAAGATAACCGAGATTCATCGACATCGTCACTGCATCACCAGCGGTTTCACCTAAAGTGGTGCAAAGTGTTTTGATCAACCAAAACGAAGCAGAAGGTGCTGCTACTTTTGCTGAATGATTTATCGCGCTATCTTGTTTTGGTTCTATTCTAGTTTTGTTCATAGGATATCGACTCTCGACGGCAATCAACAACGATCCATGCCACTGACGACGTAGACCTAACAAAAGATGTGCCGAAGAACTGCAGCTTTCCCGGGAGCGCCGGCGGCTCGCCGGCTTCTATAAGATCGGATCGATGGAAGGAATATAAGATCGGATCGATCTGGCGGGAATATAAGCCGGCGAGCCGCCGGCGCTCCCGGATTTTGATTCTAAAAGCCGATCTGGCAATCGGGTAAGGACGACTCCAATAATTCGACGCCTTCTTCCGACACAGCGGTTTCAGACACGTCGAGATAGGCGAGTTTTTGCAATGAGAGCAGATGAACGAGCCCCTCGTCGCTAATTGCTGTAGCCGAAAGACGCAATTCTTCAAGAGTCTTTAGCGTGCTAATTTTCGCCAGTCCAGCATCGGTGATCATAGTCAGCGACAGATCCAACTCCCGCAAATCGATCAATCTGCTCAAACAATCTAGTCCAAAATCAGAGATGTTAGTATACGAAAGCACAAGTGACTCAAGTGTTTGAATATCACAGAGCGACTTTAGCCCCTGATCAGATATGTTCGATTCGGTGAGGTTCACAGCGCGCAAGCCATGCAAGGCAGAGAGCAGCGCACAATCTTCATCATCCGGTGCGCAGTTCAAAACAGCTTTTTCCAGACGGCCAAGATCCTCGATTAATTCATCGAAAAGCATCTCAAATGGATTGTGGAAATATAGAAGCTGGATGCTACTCACATCAAGCTCTCTAAGCAGACGTTTTCTTAGCGGAACATTTTGATTGAAAACCAGCCCAACATATTCGCTCTCAGGCAGTGGAATCTGCCCCATCGCTTCACCAATCCATTCAATGCAAGTATCGTCGAGCCCATATGCTTTGTCTGCAGCAAATATGAGACCGGCGGTTTCATCCTCTGGGAAAACGAGTAACTTCTGCATTTAGATGAAGCGGTTCTTCTTGAGCTCCTGATCGTGCGCTGTAGCAGCTTCAATTGTAGCGAAGTTCGGTAACTGTCCCAGCGCGACCTGGCAATAAGCTTCATACATTTGGAACGCCGCAGTGGCAGGGGCACAACGTCCGCCGCCAGTGGCCAACCCTGGAGCTGCGAAGGAAAGTAATTTTCCTTGCTCACTCTTGGGCAGCCTTGCGATGTAGCGAGCCAGGGTTAACAAAGAGGCTCTCATTGCAAGATAAGAATTCACATTTACTGCCATAATGTTGGATGGAACGCGCACCGTGGGCGCTACCACGACAAGATGCGGGTTATCTCGTCCAGTCTCAATTACTTCAGCTGATCCGATCGGCAATTCTCCAGCGTACTTCTCCTGTATAACACGACGAACGATCGTTTCTAACTCGCCATCAGTCTTCTTATTCACAGCCAGAGCCAATCCCGTATCCATAATACCGAAACTATTGATCGGGACAAAAATCACCGGCGTTTGCTGCTCGAGTATGTCACCTTCGCCGAACTCGACTTTTGCTTCCTCACCAAGGCGGCTGAAGAATGCTTGCCATGCCTTAACCACATCAGGGTTCTTATCTCGCAAGAATAGGCTCATGCGCGACAGTATTTCGTGTGGTGCAGGCAACTCAAGTACTGATTGTTCCTCCAGAACTGCCGTCGCAAGCGAAGACGCAGCTACTTTTTGCGGCTCGGCTTCAAGATTATGGTCAGCCGCAGGTTCTTGTTTCATTGGCTGCGTCGTTTTCATATTCTGCGAAACACTCATTCCTTGCGAGGCTTTCATTTTCGCAACGGCTTCGTCTTTGGCCGCTTCAGCAGCAGCACGATCTGCATTTGCTTTATCTACGGCTTCGCGGCCCGCTACCATGCGCTCAGCAAGAGCTCGTTCGCGCTCCGCCTTCTCAGCAGCGATACGCGCTGCCGATTCTTCTTCAGCAGCTTCGTCTTGTGGCGATTTATAGGACAGCCATTGCAAGTACGGATTGTTTTCATCGGTGAACTTGATATCCGTATGCATCGGATTGAATTTCCGATCCGTATTCTTATAATAATTCTCGTAGTCGTTAATTGTGACCATAGAAGCCAGCGAATAAAGCGGATCGTATTGTTTGATCAGCACCCGTGCTTCTGTGTCGGAAAGAACAATGTCCGTGGGACGGAAATTTGGTAAGTACTTCTTGAGCACATCCACGACATTATCAGGTATCTTCGTACCGTTCAAACCTACGAATGCAATTGGTTGACTTGCGGACCCTAGTTTATGCGTTTGTACAAACCAGAGCGGCACACTATGACCGACCAGAAGCTGGATCAAGTTCTCGCCAGCGAAGTCCAGCAAGAGACTCTTCCCATCAGGCGTTGTATACGAGGGCTCTTTGCGCCGACCAGTTGTCTGATCGATGGGGAAAAGCTTGTCAAACAAACTCTTGCGCACAAACAAACGTACTTGAGTTTGAATCTCTTCACGTTTGCTGTCCGAATCCTTTGTTTTGTCCATTTGAATCTCGAGAATTTTTGCAGACAATCCAGTCTGAATGGACTTCTTCGTTTCTTCTCCAAAAACCGGCACGACATCCTTCCACTCGTTTTTGTCCCAGAGACTTGCAAGCAATGCGTTTATGAACGACTCTACCTCGCGTCTGCCAATGAGCGGTTTATCGATGAGCACACGTTCTTGAGTGGTATCACCCAGAGCAGCAACTGCTTTGTTGAATTCATCCTGCCCGCTCTTATCCATCTTGTCCAGAGCTTCTACAAGCGATTGCAGTTTCTCTGAAAGCGCGGAGAACTTCACAAGCAATTGATTATAAAACCAGCTAATCAGTGCTGTTCCACGCTCAGATTTGCCGCGTTCATCATAATAATCAGCAACGCGATCCATCAAAACAGCAAGGGTGTCTCGCATAAGCGGTAACTGAAAATCAGAGCCCACTTTTTTGAACGACTCCAGAGCCTCTCTTACTGCTCGTTGTGGATTACCCTCAACCGGTGGAAGATGCGGAATTTGAGCCAGCTTGGATTCAACCAGCGTGGACAATTCCTGTACCCATTCGTTCAGGAATGTGAAACCGCGTTCCGGATCCTTTGCATATTTAGCAAGAGTACTGTTAAGCGCCTGCTCGACTTTATCCAGAGTCGACTTAGCAGCACTCACTGCATTGTGTTCGGACTCAAGACAATTTTCACTGTCAATCTTGTTGCTGAGTGCAATTTCGATCCACTCAGCCAGACGTTGCACCTGAGCTGGTCGGTTTTGCTTCATTTCTTCGCGGAACGGCTTACTCAAGAAGCGGCCATACTGAGGATCGTTGCTGAGGCTTCCTTTAAGCACTAGATTCGCTTCCGTATTGCCAACATTCTCGTTGAAGAATTCCTTGGCAAGCGCTTTCTCAGTAATATCCGGATCTGGCCTCATCAGAAAATCGAGCACTGCATCTGTCAGTCGTAGTTCAATCAAGTTCTGGAAGAAATCGATCGACGGAACCTTGACTGATGAAACGCCTACTGCAGAATATGCCTTGTGGAAAGTTCTCCCACCCATTTGTTCAGGCTCGGCAATGGAAGTAAAAATATTGCTCAAGATTGACTCGCTTCTCTCCGTAACTGGCGAGAGAACATCAGTCATAATCGTTTCCGAAATGTACTGGCTGACACGATCGTCAATGGCAACCGGCTTGTCGCCAGAAACTTGCCGTTGCGAAATGACAGCCCCTCTCTTGTTTTTATTGCTGAACAAAAATACGAAATCGAACGGCGTCACATCTCTAGGAAAGTCTGCAAATGTATGATCCTTTCCGCGAATAATATATGAACGCTTCTGGCTGTTCATCAAATAATCCATCTCGCGCAGGGCGGCGTAAGTATTCGCATAAATGCGTTTGATATGAGCGTTCTCGACCACAGGTTCATAAACTTCAGGAAGAACAAACATGCCCATGAATCTGCGAGTTGATGGATCAACTCCACAAATCTTTCTGAGCAAATAAGCAACGTCGAGAAACATGCCACTGCCCGTGCCACCGCATAGCGAACAAATCACGTAGACAAATTGCAGCGTCGGATCCACATCGAATCCTGGAAAATCTTCCCATGCAGCAGGGTCGGAAACATCATAAGAAGCCTGCTGCAACCAGCGATATGTTGTGTGCAGGTTGTCGCCCTTATAAAGTCCAATGCGCCCAAACATACGCACCTGGCCGGAACCACGCGCTGCTTTAGGAAAATCGACCTTCATTTCCGGATCCGGATACCAATCAAGAATATGGCGATTCTCTGGAGCGTCCAGATGACTTATCACCTGCGGCGTATCACTTTGATCAATGATACGCATTTCGTTATTGCCGAGATTAATGAACTCATTGCTGCGCTGGCTAATAACCGGCGGATTATTAATTCCCGCGCTATCTGCATCAATGGAAAGAAGCCTGATCCAC
The DNA here is from genome assembly GCA_044358055.1 of Obscuribacteraceae bacterium (SeqCode). Taxonomy (GTDB): domain Bacteria; phylum Cyanobacteriota; class Vampirovibrionia; order Obscuribacterales; family Obscuribacteraceae; genus JAIEPM01. The sequence continues at coordinate 9,999 of JBIKOL010000180.1, read as the reverse complement.
GGAAGTTCTTCCACTCCGTAAGTATCATAAATGCGGCGCTTCAAATGCGTTAAAGCTCTTTTTCCGGTGCCCCCAAGCCCTACCACCAGAGACGGAATAGTCTTAATTCCCATTTTTGCAGTTCTCCCAGTTCAGCCCTCAGTGGCTGAAAAACAGTGCTTTACCCAGCAAGATTCCAATTCCAATGACAATGACCGCGCCGCAAACCATGTTTGCTGTCCCTCCCGCCTTTTCAGGCAAGCATCGGCTCTGCCGGACAAGGAAGGTATAGGTTGAAAAGCGCATCAGCAGCGCGATCAGCAAAATCGATACAGCGAGAATGACGTACCAGGCGGTCACTCCCTCCATTATTCTTGCAAACTCCTTTCAAGCTGCATTGCTTAGTTACTTTTTTCAGAACAGTATAACTAGGATTCCATTTATAAGATCGGGATACCCCCCTTTATGACTGTCAAAACCTCATTTCAGCTGGAACTGCTTCAAATTTATCGTCTTTAGTCTGAGGAGTTTTCAGGCAGGGAATAATGGCAGAAAGGGGACGGTGCCACTGAGCTGGGGGACGAAAATCGAGCATGGCAAAAATAACCCGTGTTTTTATAGCAGAAGACAGCCAAACTACCAGGGCAATGCTAAAAACCGTTCTTCAAAGAGCCTCAGACATGGAAGTTGTGGGAGAGGCCGACGAAGGCAAGCTGGTTCTGGAAGGGGTAGCTAATGTTCACCCCGATGTGGTCCTAATGGACATTGGCATGCCAGGCATGAGCGGCCTCGAAACAACGACGAGACTCAAAGAAAAGCATCCGACCATAAAAGTTATCATGGTGACCTCAAATGAAACCGATGGTGTTGTCTTTGATGCTTTTTCTTGCGGTGCAGATGGTTACTATTTGAAAACAAGCAGTGCCGACCAGCTTTTGCCGGCGGTGCGTAGTGTAGTGGCAGGTGCGGCCTGGTTGCACCCGGCGATAGCAGGTAGAGTCCTCCGTGCCTGTGTGCGTGGCGCGAATCTACTCATGGAGAAAAAACAAGCAGCCCATCCTGCGCCAGAAGCGAAAAAGGTGAGCAAATATGAGCCTGTCTGCCGCCTGGTAAATATGGCAAACGACATGGAGGCTTCAGAGCGCAGCGAAGATGCTGATGCTCTTATGGAGGCAGCGGTCGCACTAGCTAAATCAAAAGGAATAGACTCAAAGGTTGACCTCTCGAACCTTCTTACTGCAACAGCCGACATGCTTTATTCGCACGAAGATTACATTAACGCTGAGTCTCTATACCTAGAAGCATTAGATTTGCGGCATCAGGCGCTCGGCAATGAAGACGCCGCGGTTGCAGCGAGTCTTGAGAATTTGGCAAACCTTTACGATACACGCAGTAATTATGCCGAAGCTGAGCACTATTATTTCTGGTCTTTAAAAATCAGAGAAAAAGTGGCGGGCCAGTACAATCGCCTCACAAAGGAAACATGCGCCAAACTTGCCTGGATTTATCGAGCGCAAGGAAAGAATGATTTAGCAGACGAAATGGACAAAAGAGCAAAGGCTCAAATAAAATGAGCCTGAAACATTGACAAGCAGCAAATTAAAATGAGAGCAAGACTTTTGCTTAACCGCTTCTTGATGAGAATCTCAAGGAAGGATTCAAAGTTGTTATTCTTAGAGAATTAGCACAGGTAGGTTAATGAGCGCGGCGCCCCCCGACATCTCGAAATTCGCCAGATCCGTTGGTCTGCTTATAGATCGCTGCATGCAAAGAGAAGTGCCTTTTGGCACAGTCTGGCTTGTCGGCGACAATAAAGTCGCGACCTGTGCGCACCACGTAGTTATGTATGCCGACTTCTTGCAGGCACTGAAGGTTCGCTTCCCTGCGACCAATCAAGATTGGGAAGTTGAATACGCTTTTTTCCATCCACGATTTGATCAGAAAATTGCATTTGAACTTGCCGAGCGTTCGTTACTTGAGCCAGTTCCAGCAATGGCATTGCAAGATCACAATGTGGTGATTTTGCAATTGAAGCGCAGCCTTTCAGATATGGATGCGGAAACTAAGACCACGTTCAACCGCAAACTTGCAGGCGCTCCACCACCGCGGATGAAGGGACTTGCTGGCCCTGTGGATGAACTTGGACTTGCCCTTGTTATTCAAACAATTACAAACGCACGCAAAGATGGTTGCCTCGTTATTTCAGATGAACGCAACCGCCCGCTGGCAAAAATGTTCTGCCGCGATGGACGGATGATGTTTGCAAAGTTTGGTACTTTATTGAATGAAGCTGCCGTTTATCAAATGTTCAATCAAGGAATTTCCGGGCAGTTTTACTTTCAGCCTCAAACAAAACCAGATTGGACTGTCTATGCGCAAATTCAGCGCAACACCGACAGCCTCTTGCTGGAAGCTCATCGACGCATGGATGAAATTCCAAATCTCCTGCGCGATCTCGGCGGCGAAGGCGTAAATTATGTCAAAGCAACAGAACTGTTGGATCTTAGTTCGCTGAGTGAAGAAGTGCAGGTAGATGCCGAGGCGTTGTGGCCGTATATTGATGGTGGCATTTCAATCGACCAGCTCTGGGAAATTTCAGGACTTGATGATTATGCAATCTACAAGGCACTGGATGAACTATATAAAACGAGACAGGTAGTCGAACTTCCATTCATGGGTGACGATGGGCTCAGCCCAATGGCGCCTCTTCAACTGGCACCGCACTTGCTTCTTTCTCCCTGGGATGAAGTTTTAGCGTTGACCGCGCACCCAAATGTAGGACGCGCACAGATGCGAGCGGGTTACTTAATTGGTTTGATTCGACCGAACGATCCCTGGCATTTGTTGCACAGCGTTCAGCTGCCATATCGTGCGGCTGGTTGTCCTATATTTAAGAACGGCGAAGTGATTGGAATGCATTGCGGAATGCTTCCGTTGGATCCAAAATTGCATGCGTTGCCACAAATGTTCTCGCAGATGATCTGGGCAGAATCGATTTATCAAATGCAATCGGGCAGCGTGAAAGCTGTGGCAGCTTTGCGTCCGAGCAAGAAATCGATCGGCATGAAACTGCCAGAACTCATTAATACGCAAAAGAACGATGCTCCATCAAAAATACAATGTCCCAAATGCAATTCATTGATGATCGCCAAAGCCAAATTCTGCGGCAGCTGCGGAAGCAAAATGGGATCATTGGCTTGATCCCAGTCCATTATTATTACCGACACGCAAAATACAGTGGAGCCCCTAGGAGAGCCGACAACTCCTGCCGGCTCCTGTTGAATCTCTCCTAAACCAGCCAGAGAAGAAGGTTGCCGCTAAAAACTGCAATAGGCTTTTTGCTCAATGGATCAAAATATAATTCGCCGTTAGTTGCGGTTTTGTTTTTCTTATTTTGAATATTGCGTTTTTCGTTATCGCCCATAACATACCAATTGGAGATAGACCAGCTCTTGCTGCGCAGTTCCGTCGGAATTTCTCCATGCTGAAACACAACGAATACTTCCGGGAATCCTAATACCGAACTTCCCATCTTAAGTTCATATGCAACCGGGATGCCCTGTGATTCTGCCAGAATATAAGCAGCTCTCTGGAAATCTTTCGCTGCTGCTCGCAAAGAGAAACAGCTCGCAACCCAGATACCAAACAAAATTGCACAAATCCCAAAGCCCAGTACAAAAACATCTCTCATCATTGCCGCTGGACCTATGGAGAGCAAAGTAAGAGATAGGATTGCTTCATTGAAATGCAGTTTGCGTTTGTATTTATTCAAAAGATACGGATACCAGAAACGCAGTTCTTCGTTTGGATCTTTTGCAGTTGGCGGAGTGTTGATATTCCTGGCTACATCAAGCGCAATTTGCAGAGTCGATCTGCCCGAGCGGTTGGATTGTATCTGCCTTAACGGACGCAATCTGCGGACACAACGGTCGATTACAACACGTTCCGAAAGACGTGGAATATTTGGATATGGTTGTTTCAGAACCGCACGCAATAGTTTGGCGTTTCTAACAATTTCTTTTGAGCGATGTTGTTCCAACAAATGGAAGAGAACTGATGCATCAGGATTCAAAAAATCATCACGAGTAAACAACAAGCTTTCTAAATCTTGATCCGCGCATTTCACCAGACCTGGATCCGCAGCAAGAATACGTAGCGAAACATAAATTACCCAGATCGAAAAATTATCCAGCTCTGGACCAAAATCCTTCGGCTCCCGCTTAGGGTGCTGGTAATTTCGATGGCCTAACTCGGCACTTTCCAGACCATTCAACTGAGGCACATAAACGCCGTCATAATCGACAAGCAACAAGCGATCTTTATCAATAATCAGGTTGGCGTGTTGCAAGTCGCCGTGTGCGATGCGCCGTGACTGCATATCTTCGACCAGCTGACGCAGTTCTTCCGCCAGCCATAAAAGCCTCGCCGGATTAGAGGCTTCTTGACGTACAAATTGATCGACAGTCACACCGTCGATCCATTCCATTTTTAAGATCGGAAACCATTTGTCGCCTATTTTGATGCCTTCTCTGATGAACGAGAACGGCACGGCGAACTTGAAACCCTGGTGCAAGAAATAGTGTGAAATAGCTTCGTAGCGTTTTTGCTGGTGGTCTACTTCTTGCAAGAAACAGCGGACAGCATATGCTTTGCCGCCACATTGGACTTTGTAGACCGAAGCAAAACTGCCTGAAATCGGTTTAGGCAAACCAATTGCATTAACTTCGACTTCACCGTTTTGCAGCTCTGAATCAGAAAAACAAATTTCGGGATTCTGAATGGCTTCGTTATAGTCTTGCGGAGAAGGCCAGCTGCCTTTAACCCGCACCGATTGCTCAGCGGGTTCAGCAAAGCTTGGCTTTTTTCCCCTGGGGGGCGGCGGGAATTGCCCCATAACTCAGACCAGTGCCAGTGTACAAAGCTATTATAGGTAAAGGAATCGAGGTTGTCATGTGATATTTGCGTTTAGATTTTGTGAACTGGCGATTCTGTTAGCCGGTCCAGGAGGTCGCCCGCGTTGAATCAAGCGCCTGCCTAGAGCGGGCGCCCCTACACATTTCGCGTTACCCGCCTGCACATTTCGCGTTACCCGCCTGCACATTTCGCGTTATCCGCCTGCATATTTCGCGTTACCCTGCACATTCGCGTTACCCTGCACATTCGCGTTACCCGCCTGCACATTTCGTGTTACCCGCCAACTCATTTCTCGTTACCCGGCTGCACATTTCGCGTTACCCGCCGACACATATTGTCGTTACCCGGCTGCGCATTTCTCGTTACCAGCCTGGACATTTCGCGTCATCCGCCAACACATTTCTCGTTACCCGCTTGCACATTTCGCGTTATCCACCAACACATATTCTCGTTACCCGCCTGAACATTTCGCGTTATGCGCCAACACATTTTTCTCGTTACCCTCTTGCACATTTTTTTTACCCGGCTGCGCATTTCGCGTTACCCGCCAACACATATTATCGTTACCCGGCCGCGCATTTCGCGTTACCCGCCAACACATATTGTCGTTACCCGGCTGCGCATTTCGCGTAGTACCCGCCAACACATATTCTTTTATCTGCCTGCACATTTTGCGTTACGTTAAAAACCACGATAGGCATAGCGATTTGCCTGGCTGGCCGACTGTTCGGCCGATTGAGCCTGCTGCATTGCCGCTTGAGCCACTTCTGCCGGATTAAGCGAGCCGGATTCGGAAACCTCTTGAGCCTGCTGGGCTGCCTGTTTTGCCATATTGGCATAATACTGCGCCTGCCGGGCGGCTTCTTCTCTTTCCTGCGGGTTCCTGGCGTAACGAACACGGCTCGAAGCCGCTTGAGCCATCTGCGAATAATGCTGCGCCGATTGCAATTCATTTTGAGTCTGGTAAAGGGTTACCGGATTTGCCGCCGAGACATAGGTAGTGTCATCCCAGAGATAATGCAACATGCCGAAAGGGCTTAAGTTAAATGGATTGCCCCCAGGTTGGCCAGCCATGGCGCCTCCGCTGGCACCTCCCATAGCATTTCCCAGCATGCGCCAGACAGCTGAATGCTGCAAAGCCGGAATGCTCTCAGACGAGTAGGGCATTCCGGGGCGCATGTAATTGCTATAGGTAGGAGAAAACGCTTGAGGGGTTGGTGTCGCTGGCGGTGGCATGCTACGAGGTACACTATATTGCGAACCAGCAGTTGACGGCCAACGTTGATCAACTCGATTCAATATATTGTTCAATTTGTTGAACTCTGACTGCTGCTGTTGCGCTTCCTGCGACAGTGCTTGAGCAATGAATACAAAAGAAAAGCAGATTGCTGCAATTACAAAAGCAACAATCCGCTTCTCAATTTCCATTCTCGTTACTAGACCTGGTGAAGGATTATTACACCAGCCACAGGTCCATTTTCACCTTTTACTGGTCTTGCTGTGATTCTCACTTCACGACCGTCAGGTAGACCTTCGTTTTTCAAATACATCGGCTGGTTGTCAATAGATTCTCCGGCCATTGCACGGACTAAAGGTAGCTCCGATGGCAAATAACGTGTAACACGATCTTCTTTATAGCAACCATAATATTCGGGCCACTCTTCAGCCGGTTTATCGGCCTGGCCTAACCCAATAATTTGAGCAGCTGCTGTGTTGAAGAAAATGAGACCATCTTTGTCACCTATGACGAGTCCATCGCTCATCCGTTCGTTGTAGTAACGAATTATCTCTGAATGTAGACCATTTTTTTCTGCATGCTCTTTTAAAGCAGACAGATCTACTCTTGCAGCAAGGTTCATTTCAACCTGCGCAATCAACTCTGAGGTCGCAATATTGAGAGCGCGAGCCAGAGTAGACACATTGCGAAGAGAAGGATGGCGAGCGCCTCTTTCTACATCACAAATGTACGAACGTGCCAAACCGGATCTTTTGGCAATTTCTTCTTGAGACAAGCCGAGCTTCTGGCGCCGGTCACGAATGACCTGGCAGCAAGTAGCGGCGAAAGTTTCAGGGAGTTGCATAGTCAGTACGCTCCTGGATGCCTGGCAAGGTTTTCTGTTCCTGCCTTCTTGACACTAGTTTTACACACGACAATTGATGGCAACCTCAGGCACTTTACCGATTTAAGAATTGACAAGAGGCGGATTAAAGACTCCGCCAAGCTGCTTGTAGCCTGTATCTCACGGGTTTCCAAGATTTATGATCAAACACACTTCAACTCTGTCCACAGGCGATCATAGACGAACACTGCTTTGCCGACGTCTGCAATCTCCTCGCAACGATCCAGAATATTATCTTCAGGATAAAGATTCTTATCATGCAAAAGCTCTGTATTTACGTGCTTTCGAGCTTCTTGATTGGGAGATGCATAATTGGTGTAGTTAGATAACGAAGCCGCTACTTTTGGCTCCAGCATGTAATTTATCCACAAATGCGCATAATCCGGGTGAGGCGCGTTCTTGGGAATGCACAAATTGTCAACCCACATCGAGGCACCCGAATGGGGGATGATGTACCTGATATCTTTATTTGATCTTGCGGCTTGCTGCGCATCACCGCTAAAAGCTAGAGATAGCCAGCTGTCTCCGCTGGTCAAATAGACGATCACCTGGTCGGATGTGTAACACATAACATACTTTTTCTGTGATTTAAGTTCGTTGCAGGCGGCGCGAATTTGCTCTTCGTCACGAGTATTGATTGATCTGCCTTGCTTCTTTAAAGCAACACCTATAGTTTCGCGTGCATCTTCAAGAAGAGTCATGCGTCCAGATATGTTTGCGTCCCAGAAGGAGTCCCAGTCGACAGGATAAACGCCATTTTTGAAACACGGAGCTGCCTGATTGTATGCAATTCCAGTTGTTCCAAATGTATATGGAATGGAGTAATGTCTTCCAGCATCAAAAGCAGATGTTTGAAAGCGCGGCATCAGATATTTGAAGTTGCTCAATTTATCGCGCTCGATTTCGCGCAGGCCATTGAGTTCTTTCAATTTTGCGACGGCATAATTAGACGGGACGATAATATCGTAATCCGATGCTCCGGCCTGGAACTTGGCTATGAGACCCTCGTTGGAAGAAACAGTGTCGTAGACTACTTTTATGCCATAGCGCTTTTCAAATTCGGGTATCGCTTCCGGCTGAATATAGTCAGGCCAACTGTAGATGCTCAGCTCTTTTTTTTCAGATTTCTCCGCTCGTTCAGAACAGCCGGTAGAAAGCGAGCCACCAATTGCGGTGGCAGCGGCGCTTTGTAAAAATTGTCTGCGACTCAGCTGCATAACAGAAATCACTCAGGGGTTTCCAGAGGACGCTCATCTTTCATTTCTCGGAGATATTTACGAACAGAAGAGAGAAACTCATATGATTCTACCGGATACCAGATGAGCATCTCTGCGCCCTGAGGCACGGCAAGCTCCGGCACAGTCATCCCCGCAGGCCTGCGGGCGATAAAGACCAGTGGAATATGAGCCAGCTCAGATTCTGCTTTGAGCTCACTTAGAATATTCATGCCCCAGCCGCTTTCAGGCTCCAACTCGCTCACGACCAGACAGGGGAAGTTCTTCTGTGCAAGGAAAAGAGCAAGCGCCTCGCTGCTTGCTTTAATTAGTTCACATTCTAAATTCTTGAACGCAGACTTAACGAAATCAAATATTTCCTCGGTCTGAAAAGCACACATTATTCGCAGCACGGGCAGCTGTCCTCTTTAGGTGGAACCGAGAAGTCTGGCGGTGCCTTGTTTGGCTCTTGCATAGCTTGAACCGGAATCAGGCTCAGGCTTACCTGCCGGATACGCTAATTCTAAAGCCTGGCAATGATAAACAAATCCCATTGTAAGGGCACCGTTACGCCAAATATCGTTTCAAGAATCAAAGAGAGAGCGCTAAAATAGAAGAGCTTTTTCTTTGAGATTAAACCGCTTGAATCTTCGCAGCAAAATTTTGCTAGTTCTGGTTTTACTTGCCAGCTTTCTACCGGCAGCGATCTCGGTGCATTCTGCGGAAGAAAGAAGCGATCTCATTCCGGCATTTACCAATTTTCCTTTCGATTACAATGTTTTGCCGGATGACTTTTTGCAGGCAATAAAGTCGCCTCAAAACGATTTGCGAAAAATAGCCGCCTCATTCATGGAAAGAAAACGCCTCTTCGTAACAAGATGGGATGACCCGACTTTAAATATAGGCGATCCCAATTTTCCGCAATCAGCTTCAGAAGTAGAAGTCATCTGTATTTTTCCTGAACAATATTTGGATTCGCTGTTTGAAAAAGGTCAGCTCAACTTGCATCAGGTGGGACACAGTAGAGGTGTTTGCGAGCCGGCAATTAGAGCACAAGCCGAAGACTTCATGATTGGAATACACCTAGAGTCCAAATACAATCCTGATCCAAGCTCGAGAGTTCAAGCACTGAGACCAAAATATGGCTGCGTGAATTTCTTGAAGCCGTGCGGAATTAAAGTAAATCCGTTTCGCCTTCTGCAATATGGACAGGTGCTGATCGTTTACAACGACGAGGTAAAAAAACGGACCAGTTTCACCTTCGGTGACAGTCTGGCTTCATACTGCGAACCATGGGCAATAACATTGCACCCATTGGATCCACATCCGCTCACTATGCTACACCCACCAGGACCAAAAGAGTCCAGCATGTGCCGATATGTCGAGGCACAAATCTGGGGACCAATCGAACTCAGCGACATAAAAGAATTCAGAATACCTGCTGAGCGCAAAGATCTTCTTGAAAAACTGAGCAAGAGTGGCAAGCCTGTCTTCAGCTACGACAGATCGAAGATGGAAGAGAATGATTCATTCATCGACGTAAGCGACTGCGGCTGGCAACGCGGCACGGCAATGAATCAAGCTGCTGTTGATCTGCTAAAGAAAGAATCCATTGCACATAAATGATTCGCATCTATCCCCGTCCCAAGTCATTGCGATTTGCAGCTATCCCGGGAGCGCCGGCTCCTAAGGAACTTTCGTTTAATGGAAATGCGGGTTTCGAGCTGTCAATGGTAAGCGACGGAGTAATTTTCCGAACGTAAATGAACCCA
>JBIKOL010000178.1:0-17142 GCA_044358055.1 Obscuribacteraceae bacterium (SeqCode) | reverse complement strand
CTGACAAGTAGCCACTTTTTTTATGTCACGTAACTGGTATCATGCCGACTCTTCGGACACTCGGTTCCGGTTCAGCGCTGCCCCTCGGTTGCTCTCAAGCCGACATAAGCGAGCACCCGACATAATAGTTGAACGAGCAAGCCGATCAAGCTTCCAAACCACAATCACATCGCCGGGGCGAAGTATCTCTAACATTTTGTTCAGCTCAGGCCGATTACGGCTTGCTCCGGACTGTTTTTCCTCAAAGATTTTTGTACATTTTGCTTTGCGCAGTGCGGTCAATTGCATATCCAGATTCTGTTCTTCTGTAGATACCCGTGCATAGCCAATCTTCACTAGTTTGCCCTCTTGGTATTCCTTAGCAAAAGTTATATGGAAAGTTTTGCGGTTTTGCTATTATTTTTGCAACATGAAGTGAACGCTGTTTCTAACCGCACACACTAGTGTTGCAGAACTTCCAATTTTTGCAAACTGATGACCAAATCCAAGAGCGACTCCAAGCGAGATGCTTTAACTATTTTGCGCCTCCTCAAACGGCACTTGCACAAAGGCGTCACCATTCGAGCACTGGCCGAGGAATCAGGTTATTCGGAAAGAACACTTTATCGCGACCTGGCGAAACTCCAGAAAGGTGGAGCGTCTGCGCTGGGACGCTGTGAGCGCGCGGACAAAGGAAAACGGCGAAAAGTATCTGAGGAGGTTCAGAAAGCAGTAGAAGGACTGTGCTTGCGCGCGGACAAGCCGCCGGTTGCCTGGGTTCATCGAGAAGTTGTAGAGATATGCAAGGAAAAGGAGCTGCCTGCTCCGTCTTACACGGTGGTTCTGGATATCTTTCATCAACTCGACCGAAGGCTGAAGGTATTGGCGCATGAAGGAGACGCAGCATATGAACAGGAGTTTGACCCACTGCTGCGCAGAGAGGCTGACCACCCCAACGACATGTGGCAGTGCGATCATAAGGAATTGAAGATATGGGCAGTAGATCCTATTACGGGACGGACCGGCAAAGTATGGATTACAGCGATTATCGATGACTTTAGCCGAGTGGTGCCTGGCTATCTTCTCGGAGTGGGGAAACCCAATTCAATGAGAATTGCTGCTGCGTTACAGCAAGGAATCTGGACAAAGGAAGATAAAGAATGGCCGGTCTGCGGAATTCCAGATATCTTTTACAGCGACCAGGGACCAGATTTTCTTTCAACGCATATTGAACAAGTTGCCGGCGATTTGCATATGCAGCTGGTCAATACGATTGTCTATAAGCCGAGAGGGAGAGGCAAGATCGAGCGCCTCTTTCGAACAATCATCCAGATGTTTTGTCCGTCTTACAAAAAAAGTGCCCAGAACAATCCGGTCCAAATGGATGATCTTGATGCAGCTTTTCAGAAGTGGCTGCGTAAGTACCATAATAGGAAACACTCCGAGATCAATATGACACCGCTGCAAAAGTGGCTCCGCAACAGCTTCTTGCCACGGCTTCCCGATTCGATTGAAGCGCTAAACCTTATTTTGATGAAAGCGAAGCAGAGCAAAATGTTCAGGGATGGCATTCACTTCTCAAAGCAAAGATATTCTCACGACCTGCTTTCTGAGTCTGTAGGTCAACAATTCGAAGTTCGCTATGATCCTAGAGACCGTTCCCGTATTTGGGTCTTTGGTTCTGGTGGCAAGTTCATTTGTCAGGCAACCGCACAAGGAATTCACCCGAACGAAAAAGACATTGAGACCGTGATGTCTAATAGACAGCGTGTGAAAAAACGATTGAAGCTTGATGTTAAAGACAGGCAGTTTGCAGGTGAAAAATTCTTGGACGAAAACAGCGCCAAGCAGGACACATCAACGAAAAAGCAAGCACCAAAAAAAACAGTGAGGTTGAGAAAGCATTTCCATGAAAGACCCTAAAGTACCATTCTATGTTGAATCCACAGCCTTTAGAACGTTTTTCGAGCTCTGTCAAGCGTGTCGTGAGCAGAAAGAGATCGGGCTGATTCATGGAAGACCTGGTGTAGGCAAGACAGAGGCGGCACTCCGGTATTCATCCTGGACGTTGGTGGAGCGAAATCTTGCTCTCAAATACGGACAGCCGATTGAGCCAGAAAAACTCTCTACGTTGGATACCCTCTATTTCAAGCCCAGTATAACTGTATCACCACAGAAACTTAAGTCGGAGCTCTGTCTCACCCGAAATCGGTTCTGCGATGCAAAAGGAAAAGCATTAAGCTGGCACAGTCCGCAGAATTGGGATCAGTCCGGTCAGGTCGGGTTGCTTATCCTGGACGAAGCGCACAGGCTCAAATACCAAGCTCTGGAAGAACTGCGTGACTTACAGGAGCGGTGGGATGTCGGTATAGTCTTGATTGGCGATCCTGGCATGGAAATGAATCTGCCGCGCATGTTTCATTTTGCCGACAGAGTTCGCTATGCCGAGCCATTTGATCCACTTTCACGAACAGAGGTTTACGAATACACCAAAAAGCAAACTGAAATTAACGGAATTCCAGAGCCAGCTCCTGAAGTCAGAGAAGCAATTGCCATCTGCACCAAAGGCAATCCAAGAACACTGGGACACTTTTTTGCCCTGATTCAGAAAATTTTGAAAATCAACGATGATATTGTTCAGGAGATAACGCCAGATGTGATAGAAACGGCTCGGGAATTGATGCTCGTAGGCTCCACTGTCAAGCCAATACAACCATCTCTTGCAAGTGCAGTCTAAGAAAATCGGCCAATCATGCTGACAAATAATTCCGTGAGCACTGACAAATAATTCGGTTAAAAACCTGACAAATAATTCCGTGAATTACAGTTACCCCAGAAGATATCTTGAGAGTAAATGACATGTTGCCATCGCCGGCGCCATAATAGTTGGGCACTGCTAAGTGTTTTTCTGAGCAGAATTAATATTGTCAGAAACCCTCATCATGTTATTCACTCAATGATTTTCGACAGAAGTGTAGATATCTTAAGAGTTACGACTGATAAATTGTAGGGCAAGATATTCAAGTCCGCACTTTTGAGTCTTCTTCCGGGGGGAAGATGGTGCTGTTCCGTAAGACAGCGCTGATTTGCTGCGCACATGCTTGGGGGTGACAATGAAAAAATTGTTCAGTCGTTCGAGAAAAACTCAAATGATTAAAAACAAGCTAGGCGCGTTTGTAGCCATGTCTTGCGCTTTATCGCAAGCGAGTGTTTTTCCCACTGCGGCTCAAGCACAGAGCGCCCCGCACAACAATGCTCCAGCACCGGCCAGCTCGAGTAGCCCAGCGTTATCCGTGCCTACTGCCCGACACGCTCAGGTGTCATCTGCATCGAGCCTTCTCTCGTCAACCACGCAGTCCATTTTAGCGTCCACGCTTACCTCGGCGCAGAAGATCGACATATCCTCGCTTGCCAATTCTACAATCTCGGTATCAGGCAACTTTGTTAACCACTCTGCACTGACTCTTTTCAGTTCTAATCCGAACGTCCATTCGGCAACTATTTCCGCAGGCTCTATCTTCAACACAGTCGGGGCTTCTATCGTCACCCTTGGGGGATTGAATCTATCGCTTGTCGCGCAAAACGGTATCTACAACGCGGGAAGCATCATAAGCTCAGGCACACTCTCGATGACGGCGCCAGTAGTCGCGAACGTCTTGCTTAGCACCATCAACTGCACAGGTGCCGCGCCTATGATGCAAGGCACTACAGTGAACATCAACGCCACGAATATCTTGAACCAGGGCAGTATACAAGCACAGCAGAACATCAATATTTCTGCGCTTGCTGGCGCCAACCTGGCCATTAATTCTCTTGGCGGAAATTTTCAAGCAAATACAATCAACATATCGAATCTCACAGGAACTATCGACATGCTCGGTGGCGATTGGCTAGGTGCGATAAATTTGACAGCACCAAGCAGTGCTATCACCGCAGAACTTAATTCTATTAGCGGGCAAGTCGATGTGACCGCTGCTGATGCTCAAATAGGTGTAAACTCCGGCACGCTCTACCTTCACAATCTCAATGTAAAAAGCGATCCCTACATGTCTGATGCCAATGGCAATATCGTATTCAGTGGCATCACCGATGTTGACACCATCGTTGCTCAGACCAGCCAATCGATAATCAGTGACGGTACTGCCACCTCAATTATTGCCGAAAATGGCGGCATCATCTTGATTGCTGGACAGAACATAAATCTATCGGGCGTCGGTTTGATTGCAACGAAAAACAGCAACAACAGCATCGGGCTTTGGGCACAGAATGGCTCTATTACGATTCCGGGTGTTCACATCATATCGAGTGGCGGAATAGTCAATTTGCAAGCCCACGGTAACATAATGCTCGGCGATTCGAAATCTAACGTCAACGCATCTATCGACACTTCTGGTGGAAACACCGGTTATGTATTTATCGCCAGCAATGGTTCTATCGACCTAGGCACAAAAAGTACGATCGTTACTGGGCCTTTCATACCCACACTTCCTGGACCAACACCGATAGGTGCCATCGCTATTGGTGCCACCGGTGATCTCAGCGCAGGAAATCTCACTTCTGTAGGCGGTGATATTTCTGCTGGCTCAGGCGCAACAGTACATGTAGGAGGTTTTGGTCACTCGTTTATTCAACTTGGCGGTGGAACAGGCAACCTCTCTCTTGGCGAAGTGAACACTCAGGCTCCCAATAATTCCGGTGCCGGCAACATTAACCTCTATGGTGGCGGGCTTACCAGCATCGATAACATAATCGGCAATGGCAAAGCTGTGAATGTGTTCGCTGTCGCACCAGTTGCTTCCCTTGATATTAAGCATGGAATCACAAATACCAGCACTGCCGCCACTGGTGGTTCGGTTTCTGTTACCAGCTCTTCCGGCATCTCGATTGCCGAGGGCATAACTAATGATGCACTGAACGGAGCAGGCGGAAACGTGGGCGTTACGGCCGTCGCTGCAAGTGGTCTTTCGATTGATTCAAAACATCTGTTCATTAGCAACAACGCTGCAACAGATGGCGGAACTGTTATCGTCACAAACTATGGTCCGCTAAATGTAAACGCCTCAGGTATAAAGTCTGCAAGCGGCGGCAATGGTGCGAATCTTATTCTCTCCGCCTTCAGCCCGGCTGGACCAGCGCAAATCGAGCCGCTAATTATCAGCTCCGCACTCAGCGTCAATGGATCAGCTAATGGAAAAGGAGGCAACATCAGCATTTCTGGCGGTGCAGTTAACTTAGGCGCGAATTTATTGAGTGCTAACGGTGCCGGCACCGGTGCTGGTGGCTACATAAGCATAGGGGCTGAATCGAATGCAAATGTAAGTGGCTCATCAGTTCAGGCAAATGGTGGCAGCAGCGGCAAAGGCGGTAACGTTTCTCTCTCGTCAGCTACTT
Source organism: Obscuribacteraceae bacterium (SeqCode) (assembly GCA_044358055.1). Lineage (GTDB taxonomy): Bacteria > Cyanobacteriota > Vampirovibrionia > Obscuribacterales > Obscuribacteraceae > JAIEPM01. The sequence goes on along the minus strand of JBIKOL010000178.1, from coordinate 11,772 downwards.
TTAACACCGGAGCTTGCACCCTTTCAGCAAATGGCAATGGGAGCGGTGACGGTGGTACGGTGGCTTTGAACTTCACTGGCTCCGGCGCTTTGAACAAGGGCGACGTTAAGATAAATGCAAATGGGGCTAATGGAGGGCGCGTCCTAATTTCTGCTGGCGGAGATCTAACAGTAGATTCAAAAACATTCTCCGTTGCACCCACATCTGCCAATGGAAATGGTGGTACCATCAGTCTTTCTGCTGTAAACACGCTCACGACAGTCGGGAATCTCAACGCAGACGGTAAAGGCACGGGCAATGGCGGGACCATCCTGCTGAGCACCACGGACCCGAAATCTGATCTGACCATCGGAACGAAAGGAACCACACAATTCTTTGCTAGAAGCGGTAGCGCCGGTGGGGACGGAGGTTACATCTCGATATCCGCCGGGCGCAACCTCACTGTTTTGAATACCGCGGTGATAGATAACAGTGTGCGTGGCGGTAACGGCAACGGTGGTGCAACATTATTGAGCGCTGGATTTGTCGGGCCAGGAACAGTCACAGTTAACAAGAACATTAACGTGAGTGGTCACGGCACTGGCTCAGGCGGTTCCATCTATCTTAATGGAACGACTGATGGCACTACTGGTGGTGTCGTAGTTAATGCAAATCTAACAGCGAATTCTGGACCGACCAGCACCGGAACTGGCGGAACGATAAACATACTATCGGGAGAAATGACCGGTACCTCAGGAGCTCCTGGCTACTCTGCGGTAAACGTCACTGGAAAGCTTTCTGCAAACGGAGGACCAACAGCGGCTGGGGGCAATGTAAGCATAAGAACCTTTGGCTCAACAATTTCTGCGACGCTGAATTCCGGCACGACGATTTCTGCTAATGGTGGTACTGGCGGCGGCACAGTATTGGTTAATACCAACGACGGAATCACCGTGACGGGAACAAAAATTTATGCGAATGGTACTGGGACGATGGCGAACGGTGGACGCGTATCGATCACTGATGGTGGCGTCAAGCCGCCGCCCACAGGCGGACCGGTGACTTTGACCGATACTATCATAAATGCAAATGCCGGGCAAAATGGTACGGGCGGTACAATCACGGTCTCGACGACAGGCGCTGGCAATGCCATCACGATTACAGGTAACAACACACTGTTGAGTGCCGAAGGCGGAACCGCTAAAGGAGATGGTGGCGCCATCATAATCAACGCTCCTGATGCTCTCAGCGTGAATAATACGCTGATGACAGTAGGAGCTCGTGGAAATGGGAATGGGGGCACTGTCACTTTGACTGCCGGCACAGCTGGCAGTGGTGATCTAAGTTTTGCCGGGACAGTCTTGGCTAATGCTGGTACTGTTGGAAATGGCGGAACCATAAACCTAACAAGTGTTTCGGGCAACATAACTCCTGGAGATGCCACAGTTCCGGTTGTCCTAGGAGCGGATGGCGACGCCAATAGTGGCGCTGCTGGCACCATAACGATAACCGCAAATTCAGGCAGCATAGCGCTTGGTGATGCGAGCAGCAGCAAGCCTGCAGGTTCAATACATGCCGATGCTGCAGGCAGTGGCACTGGTGGTGTTATTACCCTAACTTCAAACAGTGATATCAATCTGTCTGTCGCAAATATGTCGGCGAATTCTAGCTCAGGACAAGCCGGCACCATATTATTTACTTCTAACAACGGCAACATCACTACTACCGCTAATCTATTGGCCTCATCAACTTCTTCCTCTGCTGCTGGAAATGGAGGCGCAGTAGTTATACTGGCTCTAAATGGGTCGGCCTATATTGTAGGAGCAATTCATGCGGACGCCGCTGGGAAGGGCTACGGCGGTGAAATCTACATTGATGGAAATAACGATACTGTGCAAGGAGTGCAGACAGCGAAAGGCTTTTTTGGAGGGGTCTACGTTGATTGGAATACCACTGCACACCCAGTCACCCAAATAAACTCGGGCACCATTGACGTGTCAGGCAGAGGTAGCGGTGGCCTCATCGAGTTAGGAGCACAGGGGACAATCCTTGTAAAGGGTAGTCTTATAGCCGGTGCTGGACCCAATGGATCAGCTGGTCAGATCTTTGTTAACGCTAATGAAAACGGATCGGGAAGTTCGCCATTTGTGATTGGAGAATCGGCTACGACCAACGGAATCACGGGGAGTATAGAGAACACTGGTAACTCCAGTTCAGGTATATTCGGTGGTGGAAAGTACCAGGGTAACGTCGGACCAGATGTAGTTGTCGGTGCCTACAACAATTCTTACGTCATAATTCAGGACCTTTCGACGAGCACTGGTGCTGGCATTACAATACCAAATGCAGGTGTGATTCACTCTGCGCTAAACAACGCAGTGGTGCTAGGTATCGGAAATTTCATATCGTTGAGTACTCCAGGAACTCTGACTCTTGGGGGGCATCTATCAACAAACTACTCAGGACAGTGTTGTGGGTCCAATATGTATTTGCTAGCGCAACAAATAAAACTTCTGCCCGATGCTTCCATCACAGCTAGCAGTCTGACCCAAGGGACGCTAATCCCTACACGTACTGGCACCATTTCCCTGTCTGCTACCAGCATCATAACTCAAGGGAACAATACAATTTCAGCACACGGACAGACTCCTCCTCTTCCTCTATTGCCACCTTCACCAATTCAGATTCTAGGACAGATAGACGACCAGGCAATTAGAGTTAGTACTGACGATCCGGCTTCAGTTGTTCAAGGCGCAGCAGTGGCTTTATCGCAGCTTTTTACAGGATCTCCGCAGCACGGACCTCTATTGATCAGTGGAACTGGACTGACATTCAAAACTACTGGTAATGTTGCTATGACGGCATCAGCCCTAGTTCTGAACTGCCCCATCATTGATCCGAAGGGAACGTTGACTCTGACAGCGAACGGTCCTGGGGGTATTTCAAAGGCGAGCACTGTTAGGGCTTATGTATTAGCGCACGATGTCTCGCTTATAGCTAACCAAGGCAATATCGGTAGTAGTCCAGATAATCGGCTAGTAGTGGGCGGCGACAAGATTGCATTCACTGCTAAAAACGGCTCTGTTTTTGCAAACATTCAGGTCCTCAGCGATACCAGCGGAAAAGTGTATAACAATCCAGCTCTCCAGCTAAGCAAAGCCAATAGTGACTTTGATCTCTTGTCCGAAGTGGTTCTCAAAATAGACGGCAATGTATCCTCTACAAACGGTTCGGTAACCATCAAAACAAACCCAGGTAATCTGACTCTTGATAGCAATATCACCGTTTCCGCAGCAGATACGGTTACCCTTCAAAGTCTTAACAAGATAATTATTGGAGCTGGCGCACAGGTCCTTGCCAATAATGTTTCATTGTTTGCCGGACGTACGGCGGACGACTCTGGAACGATTTCCATTGGAAATCGACACGAACTTGGCTTACTTATTAGTCCAGGGACTGGAGAAATTAAAGTTCCCAAGGTTCCATTCTTGGGTGTATTCTTTCTTAACGGATTGAACAATGACCTTACTGCTAATAACGGTGGCGTCATAACAATCAATGGGTCTAACAAAGGAGATATCGTCTTAGGTCCAAACGTCAAGATTACTGCTATTCCCATTGCATTTTCTCCAGACGCTGCTACCGCTACTTTGACAGGTCGCGATCTCCAGTCGACAAAACTATCTTGCGGTTTGTTGTCATATTCCGGTTTCTTTAAAAGTGAATTGATCTCCAATGATGTACTGATGGTGCACCAAGGTTCCTGCCTGATTCACGCAGAAAAGCCATGTACGTTCCAGCTACCAGGTCTAATGGTAAGCGCAACGCAAGAATCAATTATTTTCATAGAAGTGGCGGGACAAAACATTACCGTAAGAAACCTCGGTCCAAAACCTTGCAACATTCAATCTCCAGACCATAAACAGTTGGCTCTTGTGAGTGGTGAGGAGTTTTCTGTCAGTCATGATCGGCAATCTATGGCAACAGACAATATTTCCAGAAGGAGGAGCAACTTTTCCGCAACAGATGACGATGAAAGGTATTACAGAATCTCAGAAATATCGCTTTCCTCATTGTTAGCAACCAATCGTCTTCTTGTAGCTGTCAGGCATAGTCCTGACAAAGAAAACCGGAGAATTGTCGCTACTGTCTTGAAGACTGCTGCGGCGCTTTCCATGGTGACAGCTAATCATGGTGCCTATCGCTCATCTTCTTTGGGAGAACCGTAGTATGACCATGCAACTGATTAGGGACCTTGATGCCGAACTTGATGACCTTGAAAAGGAACTAGAAACCAGGGATTCGGAATCAGAAGATTCAAACTACGCTCAGCAAATCTTCGTAAATGGCCTTCGAGCGCACCGACTAGTAGTGTGTAAGGAACGATGTGAAACCCAAATCCAGTCTTGGCATAGTGCTGGCGCAAACGGAATCGATGGCACGGATTTTGAGCATCTTATATTGCTGTTAACCGAGAGGCACGAAAGAGCTTCTCGACTATTACTGAGATATAGAGAGAGTTTACGATTTTATTTGTTGGAATACGGTACAAGCGCGACGGCACAATCTGAGTTGAAAGGGGAACTCGACAAGTACTGCCAAGAACTGCAAAGACTTAACGAAACTGACAATGCCAGTCAAGCTAGTAAAGATGAGGCGTTAATGATGGCGGAACTATTGAAGGATGTAATATCAAAAAACTGATGATAATAATAATGTTGGTTGATACCAAATATGGTGCGAATTGGTGCCAGCCCTCGAATGTCCGATAAGTTCGACTGTAAGTTCGTATTGCCTAGCTAAGAATTCGTACCATGACATGGCTTATTGCCTGATTAGAAATCGTACCATGATTCAGTTCAATGGCTGTAGTTGAAATAGGAAATTTAAATCCTAACTCGCGGCGTTAGCCGCGCTTCACGACTTCACTCCAATGAAACTGCGCCGACCAACGGGAGGCTAAAGTACTTCTGGTGCGCATACTACGCTCTGGCACTCGGCACAGCACGCCATTCTTTCAGTCGCCGACGCAATGTTCTAGTCAGCTTTTTTGAATACTTTCCTGGATGGTCGCGCTCTAAGTCTTCGAGCAGTCTTACCACAGAGATTTTAGGATTTTCAACAACTTTCAATCTCAGTTGATCGCTTACTTCTTCAAAAGGATCTTTTCTATTTCGCCAGGTATGAGGTGGATGGGGCTTCCGTGGCTGACCATTCTTTCGGAGTTTCTGTCCGTTGGCAGCAACTCTGTCTTGTAGGTCTGCAGCCTCAAAATTCTCTGCTGGTTTTAACCATTTTTCTGAGGAGCGAAACCGTGACTCTGCGCGCCATTCCTTAAGTCTGCGCGCTAACGTTCGTTTGTGTTTTTCCGAGTACTTTCCCGGGAAATCTCGCTGGAGTTCCTTTAGAAGCTTACCAATTTTAAGCCTAGGATTCTTGTGATTTCGATAATTATTTGGCACGGTTTCGATAATTATTTGGCAATTGCGCCTAATAGCAGCCCTTTTCTTGCTACCTCTACAACATCCGGGGTGATTAACTGAAAGCGATTTATTTTCTGCAGCCGCTTAATCTCGTTGAAAATGCGATGAAGTACGCGAAAATTGCCGCTTGAAATGCGCATTATAGCAGTCGAAACTGCATCATCAGCGGTGCAGGGCAAATCGATTTCATTCCATTGCCGGGAAATGAAACTTCTCAGCTCGTCATTTGTCAGTGGCTGAATTTCATAAGCCAGGCTAAATCGCGAATGTAATTGACCATAGCCTGTTCGCCTAAGGCGACGTTCAATTCCTGGAGATCCAATGAGCAACACACTAAGTGGCGTCCGGTCGTACAAATCACGTATCACTTCGAGAGAACCCAGTTTAAGGCGGTCAGCTTCATCTATGATTACGAGCTTGAGGTATTTATGCGGGCGAAAAGGTTCAGAGTCCGAGTTGTACCAAACTGTGCCATGGTCGACAAGATCTTCGAATCTATTGCGTAGGGTCGCAAGGTTCAATTGAACTCGCTTTGGAGTAGCACCGACATCGGGCGTATAGATCGCTGCAGAACAATGAATAATAGAGGGTGGCAAGCGTCTGGTTAAAGCCGATTTTTCCAGTAGTGGCTCAACAACACGCCAGTTAGCATAGTGGTATGCACATTCCGTTTTTCCCAATCCTGTTCTGCCGTAAAACAATGCGATAAACTTCGCGCTCTGACTCTTGTTGCAGATTTCAGCAAACCGTCGGTACTGGCCCGTCATTTGGAAAAAGCCTGGAGCTTCAGTCGTTATCACAAGCAAATCTCCTTATTTTTAACTTTGGGTACACAACAGGCGCTGCCTCTACATCAGCTGAAGCCTTTTGGATTGATTGATCAGGTGCCGCGCGTTCCACCGGAGCATATTTTTCAGCAGCAGCAAGCAATTCGGACAAACTCAGCCTTTGAACTTTTGCCTCATGATTCCTGGCCTGCCGCACTTCTTTAAGACTGACTGGTTTGCCAGACAGTTCAAAACAGCTAGCACGACAAACCAGAGAATCATTCGAGTAGACGTAAATATGGGACAGATCGCGAGGATCGTAGCGAATCGACACATCTTCGCCAACGTAGCCACTCAAGCTGACGTCAAAATATCGAAATCCAGAAAATCGAATTCCATCACGGTGAACACGTCGTGTCTGTACCACTGTCAAAAGTAAGAGGTCCAACTCTTCAATAGAATTAGGCATGCGCGGTACAAACGGAAATGACTCCCAGCGATCCTTTGGGGACATTTTTGTTTCCGAATGCTCGCCGACTAAATAGCTCGTTGTAAGCCAATTCTTGAATCTTTCCTCAAGCTGCGCGATTGTTAGAACGGCTTCGACATCACCATATCCGTCGGGTGAGAAACCAGGCAATTTGGACAACAGTGATTCAATAACCGTCAGAAAAAAGCGCTCGCATTTTCCCTTTCCTTGCGGGTCATCTGGCTCCGTTTCGATCTTGTCAAACTTGAGATCTATGGCAACCTGATCGATGTGATTTGACATGAAATCGCTGCCACGATCTGTGTAGAACTTCTCAGGAACTCCGCAAATCGTCCAGTTTGGCTCCTCTTTGCGCCAGATTGCCTGTCTGAGCGCCAACGCTACTCGCACCGATGATGGTGGCTCAAAGCCAAGATAATAACCAGACACAGCTCTACTGTAATCATCGATAATTGCGGTAAGCCACGGCTTAAATGCTTGCTTTCGCGCGTCAAGTACTTTTATGTCCAGCAGCTTATGATCAGCTTGCCATATCTCATTGGGTCCTTCTGCTTCGAAGCGATGAGCTAGCCCAAATTGCTGCTTGTATGCCTTTTTGCCTTCGTGTGCAAGAGTTTTCAGGCTGGCGGGTATTTCTATAATCACATTGCGAACAACGTCATAGCATGGAATTTCCCACCCATTTTTGGTACATATCTCCTGTACCTGACGATAGACGGTCATGATAGGGACTGGTGGTGTACGCAGGTACAGCCCCTTAATAACGTCTACTAGTTCATCTTTCGCTAATCGATGTTTCCCGCAATCACTTCGTTTCTTTGGTTTTAGCCCGCTCAGACCATTCTGCTCGAATGCCGTTACCCAGTTGTACAGCGTTCTTACTGGCGTGTTTTGTTGCTTGGAAATAGTTTCAAGCGTTGCATCGCGCTTCAAGAATGGCTCAATCGTCTTGTATCGCTTTAGTGCTACTTCTGCTGGGTCCAAGAGGCTTTACCGATTGCCAGTCCAATATGTATAGTTATTGGACACGATCATTTCGAAAAATAAAAGCCCCAACAGACGGGATTTCCGGTATAGTTTTTCTAAGGAAGTTTTTGGACATCTTGGACATATTGGACATATTGATCATGCGCGCCGCTCTATATGCCCGGGTTTCAACGAAAGATCAAAATAGTATTCCGATGCAAATGAAGGCGATGAGAAGCCTTGTGCGGCAACGGAATTGGGAAGTCACCATGGCAATCAAGGAAATTGGTTCGGGTGCTTCGGAGCGTCCGGAGCGAGAAACAATACTTACGGCAGCTCGTGCGCGCCGCATTGATGTGGTCATAGTTTGGAAAACGGATCGCTGGGGTCGTTCATTGTCCGATCTCGTTAGAACTCTCGAAGAACTTACGGAGCTGGGAGTGTCGTTTGTCTCCGTGACGGAGTTCTTTGATCTTGCAACTCCCACAGGCAAGGCAATGGCCGGCATGCTGTCGATATTTTCAGCGTTCGAAAGAGATATGTTGAAAGAACGGATAAGAGCTGGCATTGCACAAGCAAAAAGAAAGGGGCGTCCACATGGGCGGCCGCGCACAGCACTGAAACACGAACAGAAAATTAAACGCCTGTATGCGGAGGGCATGACTAAGGCAGCGATTGCGCGAAAGCTGAACATTGGGCGAACATCAGTTATTAGAATACTAGCTGAATGAACGCTATCACCGTATACAGTTGCAAATGCTGCCGGCGGTCTCAAATTGCCAAATAAAGATCGAAATTTTGCCAAATAATTATCGAAAAAGTCGGCAGAATAAAGATCGAAGTCACAAGATGGTTTCACTGCACACTTTGACCGCGCCTCAAGACTGTTTCAGCAACTCTCAATTGCACGTGCAGATGGTAGGTATGCAAAAGTGCTTTCCACCATTGCCGCAAAAGATGTTTAGGTTATTGACGATTTCGGACTGTTCACGCTTACTGATGAGCAGCGGCAAGACCTCTTGGAACTCGTTGAAGACAGGTTCTCTCAGCGTTCCACAATTATCACCAGTCAATTACCAGTAGAACATTGGCATGAAATTATTGGTGAGCCAACAATCGCCGATGCAATTCTCGACCGCGTGGTACATAACGCATATAAGCTTCGGCTTAAAGGTGAATCCAGGCGTAAGGACAAAGAAAAGGAAATCAAGCTTGTTGGGTAGATACAGATGCCAGCGCCAACTACGCTCGTCTCATTGACTGTTATTCGATTTCACCGGATCGTTTATTCGATTTGGACTGGAATCGCTATTCGATTTCACCGGAATACGCAGAATCGGGATGTGAATTTACGATTTAAATGTCCCTTTTTTTATCGCGATAAATGTCTCATCCGACCGGTCGACTAGGAAATTTTTGATTCTCGAAGTTACCAATATGAAAGTCGGAACTTTTGCTCTTTTGGCTTGCCTAGAGCGGTCACGCTACTATCAACGCTGGAACACCCTGTGACCGTTAAAGCCCTGTCGGGACCATTGCACCTGGTGACAGCTTCGCTATCCCCGAGCCTAAAAGGAGAGACACGCGTGCATGTTTGGTTTTACGGACGTTTGGATGATGTTGGCTTGCGGTGAGGTCCAAGCAACAATATACACGCATGAAAGTGAGCAGCCACCTCAACTCACAGCAGAGCTGCATCGAAGGTGAAAATACGATATGCAGTCTTGGACGCGCTGGTCTCAGCAAAGTGAGAGACACCAAAACGAATTCGCACAAGACACTTTGAAAATCAGCTCCGTGCATTCAGAGGCAGAAAAGCCGGACTCCATGGCTCCGTCCGCAATTGCAAAAAAGCAAATCATAATATCGGGAGCATTTCTCTATTCTGACTTATGCTTACCGAAAGCTACGAATTGTCTGCTCGCAGCTTTTGCCGGTGTCAGAACCAGACGTGACGCAAGCTGCCAAAAGGACTACATCTTTTTTGTCTCTTTTTCCTTTTTCTCTGCCAACTGCAGCAGCTCCGAAGGCGTAATGCCCAATCCCCTCGCTAACCGACAAAATGCCGCAATAGTGATGTTTCGCTTGCCGTTTTCTATTTCCGAAATGTACGTTCGATGCAGACCGCACGACTCAGCAAAGTCCTCTTGCGAAAAATGCTGTTCTTTCCTTTTTGCAGTAACTGCCTTGCCCAGGGAGACCAATAAATTATCTAAAGATTCGCTCTTCATAGCTCGATTATTTGAGGCAAAGAAAATCCAAGACTAACACGAATTCATGGCTCTGCTAAGCCATGCTGGTTGATATTAAAGGTCACTCCGTTCATCATGCTAGCTCCAGGTGGACATTTCGCCTATTCAGAACAAAACGGACATTTGAATTTATTTATCAATGCTATGCAAAGTGGCTGATTGCTGAAGCTGTTTAGATGGCTGCATCGTTCGCGTCTATAGTGCGTCGTTGAAGACATAGAGAAGGCGGGTTTTATCTAGGAACAACCCTGACTTTTGTTAGGCTTCTTGTGCAGCTATTCTTGCTTTTGCTATCCTCTGTGATGCCGCAATCAACGTAATAGCATCAGTAATGAGTGCCAGACGCTTATGGATCAGTCAAGATCTCTGAGCACTCATTTCGTGCCCCTATATTTGGTGCCAAACTAGTGCTCCAATCACGTTAAGCAAGGCTTGTAATCTGTTATTTCCCCGTCCGATAGAATATTGAAACTGCAGAAATGGCTCAGGGATAACGAAACTGTCACCAGTAAAGGAGCGAATTTTTTTTCAAGTTGCTCCCTACTCAACCATTCGGAGGAGTTATCTTATTCGAACCTGTCTAGCGTTATTACTGAACGCCATTTGTTGTCAACGACCGCAGGAAGCCGCCGCATCTTTTTGGCAAACATCACGATTTTTCATTTCTCCGTCTCACTTAGACTAGCCGATCATTTTATTTGACCGTGATCACAAGGGGGGTATGCCATTGTCCTAACGCGCTAATTACAATCCGAGCGCGAATTGAACGGCGCGCGTCTCTTTGACTGCCGCCTGGCTAAATTTCATTGGAACTGCGAAGAACTTTCAAGATTTTTTCAAATAGTTTCATTACACTAGAAAAAGGGTTGGGAGAATGAATTATGCAAACTTATCGCCTACTTATAGTCGATGATGATGACCTTGTTCGCGCGGGGCTTTATTATCTCTTGTCCAATAAATTAGCTGGTAAGGTGATTGCTGAAGTTGGTGAAATCGAATCAGCGGCTACGGTCATTAAACAAACTCGCATCCACATTGTGCTGGCGAGAAACAACATAAAGAACATCCTTCCCTTCATGGAGATGATAAAAGCAGAACATTCGGAAACTAGAGTTATGCTTCTCCTTGACCAAGAACATGAGTTCTGGAACGCATTGCAATTGAATGCTGATGGATATGAATTGCGCGAGCTTATTCCTTTCCAGTTGGCGGTTGCTATCAAAACAATAGGTGAAGGATATACCTGGATCGGCGGAAAACTTAGTTCATATCTTTTGAAAGGCGATAACAGAGAACATCTCATTAGTCTAAGCCAACGGGAATCATCAAAATCCGTAATCGCCTGTTTATCTATTCGTGAAAGAGAGGTCATAAGCCTCCTCAGCGAAGGGCTGAACACTACTCAGATCGCTGATAAGATGGCAATTAGTCCTAAAACCGTTAAGCTATACATTACTAATTGCATCAAGAAACTGAACGTAGAAAATCGTTCTCAGGCAATTGTGAAATTTCTTCAAGCCAAACCTACAACAACGGCGTCCTAAGTCGCATCAACCCACTGCTTCGCAGAGTCCACGCTTTAAGCCCTCTGCCACCGCTCCGGTTCGATTTCTTACCCGTAATTTCTCGAAGATATGCTTTACGTGCGTCTTGATTGTTTCTTTGCTTACAAGCATCCTCTCTGCTATTTCCGAATTGCTGAATCCTGAGACGTAAGCGTTCCAGCAAGCACGTCTTGAAAGCAAATAAAAACTGCTGATACCGTAGTTGCATTAGGTATAACAGGAAACGCCCGTGCCACGCAAGGACATACCAAGTAACGATCCGGACAAAAT
>JBIKOL010000039.1:0-58161 GCA_044358055.1 Obscuribacteraceae bacterium (SeqCode) | reverse complement strand
GCTCTGAGCACATAGTTTTAGTTCATCTCCTTTCTCTCCGCATCAAACCTGCTCGCCCGACACAGTACCAACAGCAACACTACTCCATGGAATATTCACTTGCACTGCAGGTGGGTATGTTGTGGCGCTGTTGGAGCGGATTGCAGAGGAGAGGTTCTTCACGCGCTTGGAAGCGCACAATATTCAGCTGGAAAGGAAGCCTTTATGTCCATCACCAAGTTCTTCAAGGATCTCGCCAACACGTTCAACCTCAGCAAGCGCGCCCAGCAAGCCGAGGACAAGAAGACCACCGTGATCGCTCGCGTTCGCACTGCCGAAGCCGCACTCCGTGCGGAACGCAAGCGTGCCGTCGGCGAGCTCAAGTCTGAGCAGTCCGCCGTCAGCGAAGCGATCAAGACCGCCGACGCGATCGAAGCGCAGCGCGAGACGGCTCGTGGCCAGGAGGTCGCCGAGACCGAGGCGTCCAACAAGGCCACGCTCGACGCGCTCATCGCAGCTCTCGAGCAGGCGAAGCGCAACGCCGACGAAGCGATCAAGGAACTGAAGGCCGAGCATGACGGCGAGCGCGCTGCTTCCGCCGCCGCACGTCAGGCTGCCGAGCAGGCGATCATCGACCTCGCCGCCGCCCAGGCTGCCATCGAGAAGGCCAGCTGCTAACACGCAGCCTGGTCTTTGCTCTGTCTGACTGATCTGTAAAGGGGGAGCGGAATTTCGAGCAATCGAGTTCCGCTCCTTTCCTTTTTTCACCTGCAAGATTTCTACGATACATCCTAGTATTTTATCCATCTCGGATCAGATTAAGCGGAGTGGTTTCACTAGTTGTGCAATGAATGATTGATAGTGGAAATACTTTCAATATCTTGCATCCATAAGCAATTGCCTGATTTATTGCAAACATACCAGGCAATTGCTTTCACACAAGAAATTCAACAAAAGACCGGGCGGAAAATCCACTAAAGCAAATCGATTGGGCAACATGTTGTTGCTTCATTGATTTCCTGCATGCTCATTTTCGCTAGAAAAGGCAATGTCGGCCCTAGATATTTAGTGCGTCCATGCGCGAAGGAGGCAAATGGAAAAACTACGTTTTGAAGAAATACAAGTTGAAAAAATTCAACGCAAAAAATGGAGCAACTACAGATTAGATGAACAAATAACTGATGAGGAATTGAAGAGAAGACTCGATGAGAGGAAAAACAAAATGGAATCCTTCGGCTTTGAACAAATAGTTGACGCTGTGTTATCAGAAAATCTTGATGCACTTTTTCCAAATGCACGCTCAAAACAAGAAGTTCAATTCGAGGGAAAAGTCTATCGAAAGCGCTTCGTGCCTAAAGTCAAACAAGGGCGTAAACAACGCCCCTGTGGCAAATTGGGCGGGGGCAAAGTAAGCGAGTGGAATTCATTTTGGGAGCAGCGGAAGAACTTAGCTGAGTTCGACTCGATCGATGGAGTACTAAACCATCTTTTCCCAAATGCTCGATCCAAAGATGAGGTCAGTTACCAAGGTAAACGCTACCGTTTGGATTTCCATCCGGTGTTCAGCAGAAGCATGAAAACAATTCACCGCTGGGAGAGATCCTGGAACTGCATCGACTAAATATCTCAGAAGCAATTGGTTTTGTTGGCGCTCCAGACTGCTGGAGTGCTTTTTTATTTCAGATGAGGAATGAAAAAATGAGCAACGACAATAAACAAAGTTCAATTGGAAATTTTCTCTGCGCCGAACTCAATGCCGAACTATCGGCTCTCAATATGTGCAAAGAGCTTCAACAGGAAATAAAAAAGAGGGGGATAAATTCAGCACCTGTGGCCGACGAAACAGTCTGGCCAAAAACCGTCAACGGGTCAAAAGATCTGCCGCCAGGCAGAAGCAAATGGTTCGATAGAGACATCAACTTGCCTTCCAGTCTTTATGGCTGGTAGCGAGCACAAAGCCTCTAGAGAAACTGAATGAAGAACAGGCGAGCACCAGTCTTATGGTGCTCGTCTTCTTTTCTTGTTTGTTTTTATACTACGGCTTTTAGTATCTGGGACGAAAAAAAGAAAAATGGTTGCGGGTGAAGGAACTGCCGAAGCAGCCCAACACCCGCAACCAAAGGCTTAGCTCTTCTTCGCTTCGCCGGCGATGCCGGAGAGCTTCGCGCGGACCGCGAGGGCGCGGGTGCGCTCGGCGTCGAAGGCGGTGTCCAGCGCGGCGCGAGCCTTGTCGAGGGCGACGCGAGCCGCCTCGAAGGTCTTCATCGCAGCGTCCAGAGCAGCCACACGAGCCGCGGCACCGTCCTTGTCCAGCTTGCCGACGCCGACGCCGAGGTCGAGCAGGGCGAGTTCGCTGGAGAGGGCGGAGAAGCCGAGCTGGCTGGCGGCGCCGGAGGTGGTGAGAGCCGCGGAGGCCTCGCCACTGACACCGTCGGTGCAGGCATTCTCGGCGGACAGGTGAGCCTTGTGCAGGTCAGCCTTGGCCGCTTCGTAGGCGCTGAGGGCACCGGTGAACGCAGAGAGAGCGGAGGTGATGTTCGTCATAGATTTTCTGCCTTTCTGATGGGTTAGCTCTTTCGAGCAGACACAACGACAAACCCTGGACAAGAAGCCCAGGGACCGGAATCCGAAATCGTTTCAGCATCCAAATTCAAGCCGGTACTCATCCAAAGACGCCAAATCTTGAAATTTGGGAATTTGGAATTTTGCTTACTGGCTTGCCTCGGGAATTTGAAACGAAATGGATACTGTTTCACACCCTAACTTAAGCGCTTATACAAATCCAACAAGTAACAAAGCCGACAAAAACAGCAGAGAGGCTTAGGATAAGAGCGTCTCGAGGATCCAGTCAGAGATCCGCGCAGATAAATCTGCACGCTTCTGCCCCTGAAAACCTTAGTGCAGCTATTAACTCAACTAATACATTTGCTTAGGGCAGCTACGCAACCCTCTTAATAAGCACACTTGACTACAAGGCAAATCGCTCTCGTGATAGCCGCGCTAGCGTGCTTGACATCCATTTTCTAACTTAGATTGCGATAATCAAATTCACGCTTTTCGGGTCAGCGCTCAACAAATTCCTAATAATTGGACGTTTCCAGCTTTGCCGCCACTGGCGGGCGCTGCCAATATCTCAGACCACCCTATCTAGATGAGTTCTTTATATTTTGCATTGAGATTAAGTGGATCCTTAACATTGTAATTATTCACTTCACAAACCGCCCCCTGGTTTCCCCTCACACAGCACACAGCGCATCTCTTCGAACTTAACTCGCCCAAAGTGGTTGTGTGAGCAAGAACACCTTTGTGACTGACTGTTTTTCGCGAGCAAAAACTCGCGTCCAAACCAGCGCTTAAATGCGCGGGCTCCTGATTGATTTCACGAGCCTATCTTTCCTTTTCTGGAGAGCAAAACAATGCATCTACCGATCACATTCCTCTACCCGGCAGCTTTTTTGCTGGGACTGCTCGGGGTCGGCCTTCTCTGGGCTCGAGGACGCAGGCAACCAGCCGTCGTCCACTCTCAGGTCGGCATTCAGAAAGACCTGAAGGGATTCCCGATTGTCGGCTGGCTGCCGACCGTCTTCTACTCGCTCTTCGTCATCTCAGTAGTCTCGCTGCTTGCCTGGGCAGTTCGGCCTGAGGACAAAGAGAAGCGATACATGGACACTCGCGACATCATCATCGCGGTGGACATGTCCGGCTCGATGGGTAGCGCAATTCAGGCTGGTCCACCGGAAGGACTCGACTGGCCGGCTGAGAAAGGTCAGTTCCGTCGCATCGATCTGGCGCAATGGGCTGTGCAACAGTTCGTCGCTCGTCGAAAAGGAGACCGCGTCGGTCTCATGGTCTTCGATGACGCGACCTACAAACACTGGCCCATGACCGACGACTTGAAGATCATCGTGCGAAAGTCCGACCTGATCAGCAGGTACATCGGTGGTGGCACCAACTTCGAAGGTCCCACCGAAACCGACAAGCGTTGGGGTCCGCTGCAATCCGCCATCCAGCACTTCCAGGAATATGGGCAGGCTCGCACGAAAGTGCTGATCTTCGTCACCGACGGAGAAGCCCCCATCTCCGATAAGCGCATGGAAGAAATCATCAAGCAGATGAAGGCGCTTGGCGGCAAAGTCTACGTGCTCGGCGTAGGCGAAGACTGGACCAACCAGGGCCAGAACAGCTTCCAGTCTGCCCAGCTGGAGCCAATCAAGAAGCTTGTCGCTGCACTCGGCGGCAAGTGTTTCGCCGTCGGGGACGCAAAGGAAATGCAAGAAGCCCTCACGGTTGTCGATCAACTCGAGAAGTCGCAGATTGTGCTCGAGCGCACCACGACTTTCCAGGACGCCTATCAGTATTTTGCTGCGGCGTCAGTTATTTCCCTTCTTCTGCTCGCCCTCGCGGTGCTTGTCACTCGCGAAGTGGTCTGAGCTCAACGGAGAATCATAATGAAAAAGATGAAAAACTGGCTGAAGCTGGTCGCGCTCGCGCTTGTCACCACCGCTGGTGGCATCATGCTCTACTCGTCTCACAAGCTCTCACACTGGGAATCACCTCAGGTGGTGGCCTACAACGAGGGGCTGGCTGCCTTCAAGCAGGGCAAGGTCGACGAGGCCATGCTGGCGTTCGACAAGAGCCTGGACATCTACGCGTCCACGGCCAACCGCGACTCGAAGGAGTCGTTCATTTACCCCGGCCGTTCCACGGAGCTGGCCGCTCTTGCCCAGAGCAAGAAAGCGATTCTCTTCCTGATGAAACAGAAGCCGGAGCTCGCGGTGAAGACCTTCAAAGAGAGCATCCAGCTGAATCCGGGAAGCACCGACAACGAGCTCTTGAAGAAGCTCATGGTCGGCGAGGAACTCTCGTCTGGTGACATCGCGCGTCTTTCCGAACAGTCCTCCGTGGTGAAGCATAACCTGGAGCTGCTGTTCAAGAAGAACCAATCGATGCAGCAAGGCGAAGGGAAGGGCAAAGGAAAGCCCAAGCCGGGAGACAAGGATGGCAAGCCGGGCAACGAGCCTGGCCCCGGGCAGAAGCCTGGTCCTGGTTCCGGCAAGAGTAACCCCAACGCCATCTAATGGCAGAAAGAGACACGCCATGAATTTTTCACACATGGAATTTGCGTGGCTTGCTCTGGCTCTGCCAGCACTTGGCGCGGCGCTCTACGCCGGGCATAAGCTGCGGCTGCAAGCCAAGCAAGTCTACGGCACAGAACAAGTCCTCGAGCGCTTCGGACAAAAGAAGCGCTCCACGCGCGAGTGGATTCATCCGCTCGGAATCTTCGTCGCCGGCTGCTTGCTGGTGATTGCAGCCATGGGTCCGATCGTCAACTCGACTCCCGAACGCGTTCCGGATGGAACCGTACAGGCAGTCGTGGTGCTCGACGTTTCGCGCTCGATGGCTGCCGAAGATTATCGCGAGTCAATGCCTGCCAATGCCGGTCAAAAGCCGGACCTCAATCAAGCCTGGGGTACGCGGCTGGATATGGCGAAGTACCAGATCTTCCAGATCATGAAAGCACTGCAGGGCAATCAGCTCGGCATCGTCAACTACGCGGAGAAAGGTTTTCCGCAGGCTGACCTGACGAGCGACTTCGTGGCCCTGAGCTTCGTCGTGAAAAACTGGGTGGTGCTGGGAAATGCCCCGGGCTACGGCTCGCACTACAACAACGGTCTCAGGGAAGCGCTTGCCACCTTCAAGCGAGACGAAGACCCGAAGAAGAAAAAGGTGATTGTCCTCTTGTCCGATGGTGGCTTCGACGGTGACCCCGCCGATCTTGCCAAAGTCGTGGAGGACATTAACGCGCAGAACATCAAAGTGGTGATTATCGGCGTGGGTATGCCGGGTGCCAATGCCATTCCTCTCTATGACGATGGCAAGCTCACCGGTTACTTCACTGTCGACGGCAAAACCGTCACCACTTCCTACGAGGAAGATCATCTGCGTCAACTGGCGGCTGCCACGCATGGAACCTACCACCATGTCGACAGCTCCGAGGCAAGCCAGAAAATTGCAATTGACTGGAGCAGTGAAGTGGGTGGTTCGCGCACTGAGCTGCGCGGTACACCGCTCTTCGCCTACTTCGGTGGCGCTGCATTCGCCATCGTTGCGCTTCTCTCCATCGCTGCTTTTATGCGCAAGAAGGGCTGATGCCCAGAGCGGCAACGCACGTGTAGCGTTGCCGCTTTCTTGCGTTCAAATTCTCTAAAGCTCGAAAGAGCCAAGAAAAACTGGAGACACCTATCATGTCCACCACGACTCTGAATCCCATCGACCGCGTTCTCACCCAGGTCCGCAAGGTCGTCGTCGGCTACCCGACCATGACCGAACTCGTCGCCTACGCGCTCTTCGCGGACGGCCACGTTCTGCTCGAAGGTCTGCCCGGTCTGGCCAAAACCATGACCGCTCGCGGCTTCGGTCGCTCGATCAGCGACGCCAGCTGGAAGCGCATCCAGATGAAGCCGGACATCCTGCCGTCCGACATCGTCGGCGCCGAGGTCTACAACAAGAAGACGCAGGAGTTCAGCGTCCGCAAGGGCCCCATCTTCGCCAACGTGGTCCTGGCTGACGAAATCAACCGCGCTGCTCCGCGCTCGCAGTCGGCTTTGCTGGAAGCCATGGCGGAGAAGAGCACCTCGCTGGCTGGCGAGACCCACGCCATGCCCGAGCTCTTCTGCGTGCTCGCTACCATGAACCCGATCGAGCAGGAAGGCACCTTCCCGCTGCCGGAAGCGCAGCTCGACCGCTTCCTCTTCAAGGTCACCATGGGCTACGCCGCTCGCGACGACTACCGCACGATGCTGCGTAACCAGAAGACGCTGAAGAGCGCCGATCCGCACAAGGACATCGTCGCCGACGTGAGCATCGCCGACATCCTGGCCGCGCGCGCCGCGATCAACGAGGTCCACGTTTCGGACGCCGCGATCGACTATATCCTCGACCTCGTCGATGCCAGCCGTCCGAGCGACCCGATGTTCAGCAAGTTCGTCGGGCTCATGGGCGCCGAAGGCATGAAGTTCGCCGAGTCCATTCTCGTCGGCGGTTCGCCTCGCGCCTACCAGGCCGTGCAGATCACCGCGCAGGTTCGCGCCTTCCACATGGGGCGCGGCTACGTCCTGCCGGAAGACGTTCAGTACGTGGCGGCGTCGGTTCTGCGCCACCGCCTCATCCTCCAGCGCAAGGCGCGCATGGAGAAGAAGTACACCACGGACGACGCGGTCAACGCGCTGATCAAGGGCGTGCCGTTCCACAACAAGCTGGAAGATTACAGCAACTAATCAGGCACCGCCTATGGTGGCGGACATGAAGAACCCGGGGCAATGTTCGTCATTGCTCCGGGTTTCTTCTTGGCTGCCTTCCATAACGGATCCGCTTTCTATTCCATGCTCCGCAAGGAGCCCAGGAAGCTTTGTTTGAGAGGATCAAATAATGAAAAACACGACTGAACTGGAGATTGAAAAAATCCTCCAGCGCATTGCTTTCTGCGCCATTCCCATCGACTGGAAGTCGGAGAACCCGCTTCCGGGCGCTGGGGAACGCAAGAGCAAGTACCGCGGACCGGGCGCCGACTATGTGGAGTTCGTGCCGTTCGAAGACGGTGACGACCCGCGCCACATCAACTGGGCGATGACGGCCCGCAGCACCGACGATGACGTCATCTGGCGCACGGTGCACGAGGAAGAGAAAGAGATCAGGAGCTACTGCCTGGTCAAGATCGGTCACTCTATGGACTTCGGCTCGGTGCGCACTACCAAGCGCCACCTGGCTGCCGAAATGACCGCGTCGGTTCTCTTCGCGCTGGACAAAACCCGCGACAAGGCGGGCATGATCCTGTACTCGCGCGACGCCGTGCTCAACGACATCCCGGCGCGTCCCGCGATGAGCAACCTCTACGAGGCGCTGGAATCCATCATCGAGACCGACCCTTATGCTCCGCGCGCAGTGGAACAGAAGGGCGACGGTCTGGCCAAAGCGCTGAACGGGCTGCCCACGCAACGCTCGCTTGTTTTCATCATGTCCGATTTCATGGACATGAGCGAGAACGACTGGAAAGAGCTGGGCAACGCCGCCACGTACCACGACATCATCTGCATCTACGTGCAGGACCGCCGCGAACGTGAGCTGCCCAAGCTGCCGGGTTTTCTCGGCGTGCTGGGCTGCTTCTACGCCATCGAAGACTACGACGGCAATCGGCGTTTGATCTGGAACAACGCCCGGACGCGCCGCAAGTACGCTGCCAACTTCCAGAAACACGAGACGGCGACCCTCGCCGCTCTCGAAGAGCGTCTATGCCAGTCTCTGGTAGTCAGCACCGAGGAAGGTGACGCTGCTCTTCCCAAAGTCCTTGACCTGTTCGCAGGTCACTGCTGAAAGGTTGATACCCATGACAAAAACATTTATCAGTGCGGCCGTCCTGGCTCTCTGCCTCTGCTTCAGTGGCACTGCGTTCGCGCAGGATGAGGAGGACGGCTTCCAGTTTCCGCCGCAGCAGCCTGCGGCAGATCCCGCTCCGGTGAATCCGGCGACGAAGTCGCTTGATTCCGGGCGGCTCATGATCGTGGTCGGCTCGCCGCGTAACTTCGGCTACCGGATCGGCGAGCTCATTCCGGTCACGATCGTCATCTCGGGCGACAACAATGTGCGCGTGAATCTGGAAGCGCTTCAACGCGGCTTCCTCACAAACGACGCCTCCGACTTCGAGCCTGCCGGCAAACCGGTAGTCACGATGGAGGAACGCAACGGCAAGAAAATCTGGCGCGTGCAGATACTGGTGCGCAGCTGGGTGATGAAGCCGGTGCTCGTGCTCAACTGCGACTTCCACTACGCCATCGAGCTCTTGCCCGACGGCAAGACGCCAAACTGGAAGCCGGTCACAACGCCAGACTTCGTCATCGAGACCTCAAACACGGCAACGGACGCCGCCAAGGAACTGCTTCCCGGCGACATGGATTTCAAGGAAAGTCCGAAGCCTGCTCTCGTGAAGCCGCTGAAAATCGCTGGCTACGTCCTGCTCTCGCTCTTGCCGCTCTGGCTCCTGATTAAGCTCTGGCAGCGTGTGCGTCCGGCTCGTCCGCTGACTACACGCGAGCAAGCCTGGCTCGAGTTCGACGCGGTGATGGATGAAGCGAAGGCGCAGGGCGGTCTCAAGTACGAACATCTGCAGCGCATCGCCGGCACGCTGCGCAGCTTCCTGCACATTGATGCCGTACCTCTCAGCCAGGTCGCGATTCCGCTCGAGCAGTTCTTCGCTATCTACGACAATCGCGTCGAGATGATGACGATTAGCGTTAGCGCGCTCAGCAAGCTTGAACGTGCGCTCTACAGCAAGATGCCGCTCACTCACAATGAGCAGATCGCGCTGATGCAGGAAATCGAGCGCATTGTGCCTCGCCCCTGATTCTTCCAAGCGAGACGCGCTACCGGCACAACTGTGTGAGCGGTTAGCGTTCTCAAATATGCAAGTCGTCCAGCAGAAACGGCACCCCGGGACGCATTCGCGATAGTCACCGCCAGCGGTGGCAAGCGAGCCCCGGGGTGCCGGACATGTTTTGCGCGTGCGCCGAGTCGGCACCGAATGTGGTGCGCGCCGCATCCGCAAGACATGTCACTGGCGCGAACTTGCTTTGTTTCGTTCAGCAAAACAAGCGGGCTCTCCACCCGCAAGAAACGGAGTGAAATAACATGAAAAAGCATTTCTTGAGCACCATTGCTCTCCTGTCGCTTGTTCTGGCCAGCTCGTTCGGTTTCGCTCAGACAACCGCTCCCCAAGCTCCGGCCGGCCCCGTTATCAACCAGCCGGCTCACCCGGACCACGCACCTGCGAGCCCGGCACCGAGCCAGACCACCCCGAGCGCGGCTAAGCCGCAGACCGCTCCTGCCGCCGAACAGTTCGACGGCGCCAAAGTCTACCACGCCGCCTTCGAGCAAATTCGCGACCTGCACATCAAGATCGACTCCCCCGATAAGGTCGAGCAGTTCACGAAGGACTGGGAGCACAAGTTCGACAACAGCGCCGAACTGAAGACGGAGAAGGGCACTGACAAAGCCATTCTGCAGATGATGCAGTCGCTGGGTCAGCGCTTCGATTACTACTTCAACCGCGAACAGACGCAAGCTGAGCACGACGAAATCGAGTCCACGCTCACTGGCATCGGTGCCACGCTGCGCCTGAACAAGCTGGCCGAAATCGCCAAGACGCTTCCGAAAGACGCCAAGGTCGAGGACGTGAAGAAGGCGATTGCGATCAGCCAGGACAACAACCTGCAGATAGACGAACCCATGGAAGGCAGCCCCTCCGAGAAGGCTGGTTTGAAGCCGGGCGACATCATCCGCAAGGTCGATGGCAAAGATATCAACGGCATGCAGATGGACGAAGCCGTCAAGCTGATCAAGGGTCAGGCCGGCACCGCAGTGAAGCTCACGATCGAGCGCAGCAACGATGGCAAAACTGAAACTCTGGACGTGAGCATCACGCGCGCGCGGGTTACCGTGCCGGACGTGAAGGTTCGCGACCTGGGCGACGGCGTCACCTACGTCAAGTTGCGCGACTTCATGTCGAAAAATGCGGTGCAGGAAATGTATGCAGCGCTGAAGAAAGCCGCCAACGGTAAGGCGCTCATTCTCGACCTGCGCGGTAATCCCGGTGGCAGCCTGCCTGCTGTACTGACCATGGCGGGAATGCTACTGGAAGACGGTCCTGTTCTCGTGACCCGCTCGCGAACCGGCGAACGCATCGTCGAAAGCGAGATCACGCTGAACAAGAACTTCGTCATTCGCACCGAGCCCTCGGACGACGACCCCGACAAGACCGAAGTCGGCGTTTCGCCTCGCACGAAGTTGCTCATCCCCAACGACATGCCGATTATCGTGCTGGTCGACGAAGGCTCTGCCAGCGCCTCCGAGATTCTCTCGGGCGTGCTGCAGCACAACCGTCGCGCTCTCATTGTCGGCATGCCGACTGTGGGCAAGGGCGTCGGTCAGACCGTCGTGCAGCTCCCCTTCGGGCGCAGCATGCACGTCACCAGCTTCGAGTTCATCCCCGGTCGCACCCCCAACGACTGGATCGGTGTCATCCCCAACGTGAAAGTCGAGCGCGGCGACGACCCCAAGGTCGACAAGCAACTCGACAAAGCGAAGGAACTCATTCTGCCGATGATCAAATCGGTGGAAGAAAACCGCGCAACGCGTGACGAACAGCTGAAGAAGCACCACGACGAGTTCGACAAGGTGCTCGAGCAGCGCAACAAGAAGAAGTAAGCAGTCCCTGCAGGAAGCCGGCATTTGGGCCGGCTTCCTTTGCGCGGGACGTTTTTTCCTAAAAACGGCGCAAGAACCTCGCGTCGCAAGGAGAACCATTTCCATGAAAATGACAAACGTCATCCTTTCTCTTGCGCTTGCTCTCAGCTTCACCGCCGGGACCGCCAGCGCTCAGATTTCCAAGCCGCAGAGCCTGACTCCTCCGGGAGCCACGCCAGGCAACAACAGCATCACGGTGCCGAAGGATGGACAGCCCGAGGACGACGAGATCGTCGTCATCCCCGGACCGAAAATCGGCAAAGCGGAAAAGCCGCAGATCACGCCGCAGATGTTCGAGATGCTCTACCGCGCCATCTGGCTCAAGGTGAGCAAGGAATATCAGGACCCGTTCAAGCTCAAGAACTGGGCTGAGTGGGAGAACAAGTACAAGGGCAAGCTTAAGAGCGAGGAAGACCTCGACGCCGCGGTCAAGGAGATGCTCGGCAGCCTGCACGATCGCTGGACCATTTATTACTCGCCCAGCGACATCGCTGACCAGCAGAAGGCGGCAAAAGACGGCGTTCTCTCCGCCGGTATGTTGCTGCGCAAGCACAGCGACAACGCCTGGCACATCGACGGCATGCAGTTCAACACACCGGCGATGCACTCGGTGCTCCGCGAAGGGGACGTGATCAAGGCAATCAACGGCAAGTCGTTGGACACGCTTAGTCAGTCGGAAGTGAGCAAGTTGCTCAGCGGCAAGGAAGGCGACAAGCTGAGCGTGCTAGCATTCTTCGACGGCAAAGATCAGACGGTGGAACTCACTCTGGCTCCCCAGGGCGAGAACGAGGTGATGGTCGGCATCATGCCCGGCAACATCGCGTACATCCGCCTGCCCACCTTCGTGAATCAGCAGACAGTACAGGAATTCGTTCAGGCATTGACGAAGGTTTACGCCGCCAGCGAAGGGCAGATCAACGGGCTCGTGCTCGACCTGCGCTATAACTCGGGCGGGCTTGTGACCATGGCTCTGGCTGTCTCGTCCATGTTCCTGGAAAAGGGCGAGGTCACCGCAACCACCACGCGTTCGGACCGCAGCCTCACTGATACGCACTACAAGGTCATCCCCGTGCCCGATTACCTGGCAGCTCGGATGCCGGCGAAGATCGCGGAGTTCCAACAGTTCCTGGCGACGGTACCAATGGTGGTGCTCACCAACGGGTCCACTGCCAGTGCGTCGGAAATCACAACCGGCGCTCTCAAGGACAACAAGCGCGCCTTCGTCATTGGCGTGCGCACCTTCGGCAAAGCGGTTGGCTTCACCGATACCCCGATGCCTAACGGCGGGGTGTTGCAGGTGACCAACCTGACCTACCTGACGCCAAACGGCACCAACATCGCGGACAAGGGCATCGAGCCTGACCAGGTGGTGGAACAGCCGCGCGGCAAGCCGATTCTAAGTGAAAGCGACGAGCAAGTGAAAGCCGCTCATGAGCATCTGCTGAAGATTGCTCAGGAGCGCGCCAAGCAGCTGGCCGATGCGCAGAATCTCTCGACAAAACCGCAACGGGACGAGAATGCTCCGCAGAAGCATTTCGTTATCCAACCGTTGCACATCATGCTGGGCACCCTCGGCGGTGGCAGCGTGTTGCTCGTCTGCATTTACCTGGTCAGCAGCTACCGGCGCAAGCGCATCTACCAGTGATGCGCTTGTGTTGTGCTGCGTCCGGACCGTTTCTTTAACCGAAACCACTAGACCTTAGGAGGTCCATCATGCGTTGCGATCAATACATCGGACTCAACGATTGGGCGCGCAAGCTCGTCAGCACCAAGACCAAGGTGCGCGAGTACGGCGTGCAGGTTTTTGCTGACGGCAGCCGGGCTCGCTTCAGCCGCTGGCGCCGCATCTCGCTGGTGCGCAAGGAGCACGCCGGTGTCATCCGCGGTGCCTACAAGCCGCAGGTCGACAAGCTGCACCGCTACACGCTGCCCAGCGGCGAGGTGTTCACCGAGTTCGTGCAGGCGACCCCGTGGTCAGGCGGCCCGTGCTACTTCATTGCTCTGAAGGACAAGCACGGCCAGCCCGTTCCCGAGTCGCTCTGGACCAAGGACGAGCTCGCCCGGGCCTGAGGCGAGGCGCTGAACAAGCGCTAAATTCAGCACGAGAAGCGGAAGCATCCGAAAGGGTGCTCTCCGCTTTTCGCTTTAACTCACAAGATGCTACTCCATATAGTATAGCAGGGAGATTTTTCACAGCCCGGGCGCCGCGGCTCGGCGGCTTATATTTAGGCAAGACCGATCCGCTAATTTAGAAGCCGGCAGGCTGCCGGCGCTCCCGGCGGCGCCCACGTACGGACATCTCACTTGCCTAACAGTCGGTTAGAAATTGAATTGATGTTTTCCAAAGTATCGTTGAAGGTCTCCTGCTGTTGCCGTTGAGCAGCAGTAAGCGGCTGAGGCTTTAAGAGTTGTTTGAGATCTCCAGTGTTCAAAGCCTTGGGATTGGAAGGCGGCGGCGAAGATTTGGCCATCGTTTGCGCAGGACGTGCCCCGTGTGCCAGCTTGACCTGAGCAAGCACTTCCTGAACAGGCCGACCTGCATCGATTCGCTGAGCTAAGACTTTTGGTACCTCAACGGTCCTGAAACCTGAAGCGAGTTTCGAATCGTAAAAGGTTATGCGCAATCCGCGAAGATTCGGATATTTCTCCATGAGAGATTTGGTTATTAACAGAGAATTGATTTTGCAGTCCTGGTCGCTAGCTTTAGGCGGGGCAAACGTTGACACGGTCGCGACGCCATTTTCAACATAAGCACGCAAGGGGCGGCTGGAGTCGATACCATTTGATTTCTTGATGATTGCCTCAAGGCCTGCAGACGTCTGGGCCATTGCTTTAAGGTTTAGATTAGAAGCAGAAAAACAAGCAATGAGTAACGCAAGCGCAGCATTGATTCTCTTCATGGATACTAATTCCCACCTGAATGCTGTAGATCATTATGGCGTCTCATTTTTCAATATACCAAGGAGAGCTCCTGTATAAACAATCTGGACGAGAGATCTGAACCATAGCAAAGCGGACCGCACGCGCACCAACTACGGTATCACCTGAATAATGCGTCTAAGTCCATTTTGGTTTGATTTTGTGTTCGTAATTGAGACCGATCGTTACAGCTTCTTCTTCGCTATTGGCACATAGAATGATGCTTTTGTGCTCGTCGCGGACGAAGCCTGTCGCAGCTGCCTTGTCTATCCAGGCAAAGATCTCATCAAAATAGCCATGCACGTTCAAAAGGATACACGGCTTCTTATGCAGTCCCAGCTGCGACCAGGTAACAATTTCAAAAAACTCGTCTAGAGTGCCGTATCCCCCAGGCAAAGCAACAAAGATGTCCGATAGTTCTGCCATTTTATATTTGCGCTCATGCATGGATTCCACAACAATAAGCTCAGACAAACCTTTATGCGCTATTTCGCGTTCCACAAGAAACTGTGGAATTACACCGATTACAGTTCCCTTTTGTTTGAGAACTTGATCGGCAACTGCGCCCATCATGCCAACATGACCACCGCCATAAACCAGCTGCAAATCTGCTTTAACCATTTCGTCGGCAAGACCCATCGCCGACTCCAGGTACTTGCTTCCATGCCCACCTGACGATCCGCAAAAGACTGCAACCCGCTTAGCCACTCTGCTTTCTCCCTGCTCAAAGAATTAGATAAGAATAGCAGTGGAAAGATACAGCCTAAGAAGAAAAGAGAAGGAAGTTTTACAAGCCTCTCCTTCTTGCTTATGCGTAACATATACTATGGTTTATAGCGTAACATATACTATGGTTTATAGTGTTATATTCAGCAAAAAGAAAGACCATTGACCGCTTGAGCCAAAGTGTGGTGCCAGACAAAAATGGGTCTTGTCTGGCACCACACCACTAATACTCAGCCTAGAACACTAGCCGTGACGCCAGCGCTCGAACTCGACAGCAGCGCAGCCGACCAAGAGGCCGGTGACGCCGCAGCAGACGAAAGCCCAGGCGCTGAGACCGAAGACGACTCCGACCAGCGCGACGACGAGGCCGGCAGCAGCGGACCAGATCGGTCCAAAGAGCCGGAAGGAATCGCTCATCGGCTTGGTCATCGTCGCCGAAGCATTGCCGAAGACGCCGCCGATGACGAGAGCGAACACGAGAGTGATGAGGGTAGCTGCAGTCATGTGATTTTCTCCCTTTTGGCTGCAGGTTGAAGTAATTGCCCAAACGCAACTAAGGATTGACGCCAGACAAAATCTGAAAAATGATGGGATGGATACGGTTGTTCAGAGCTTTGCCAGGCGTGTAGTCCTTGAGAAATTGCGAATAAGTAACACCACAATCTGCCAGAAGATCAGGATTGATTGAAACGAATCTGTCTGATTCTTAGCGAAGATTGCCTTGCAGAACTTGCGCTGCGGGCATTAACAGCAAGTTTCTGCGAATCGTTCTAGAAGCCCATGTCGCGCCGGCACTTATCCAGGTTATTCTGGACGAGTTCAACGAGATCTGCAGACTGCTCAGGCCACTCTTCGAGGATGACCAGAGCGTCTTCGAAATCACGGCGAGCTTCGCCGTAGAAGCCCTGCTTTACTTTGGCGCAAGCGCGATGGTTCAGCGCATCAGCGGTCATCCAGTGATCAGCGCGAAGGAGTTCGTGCGCCTGAGCAACAGCCTCCCCAGCAAGCTCATCTGCTTCCTGCAGTTTATGCTGATGCAGAAAATACTTAACCCGGTCAAGCGTTTTTCGCACAAGAGACTCATTCTTGCGCGATTTCAACAGCAGCTCAGTGTCCGCAATATCAGCGGCAAGCTGAGGCGCATCCTCGACGCAACTTTGCGCGATCTTGCGCACGCGGATAAGCGTTTTCTCTGCCTCTTCGATTTGGCCGGTGGCAAGCTGCCAGCTGGCAAACTGCTGGTAGACCGTTGTTTGCAAGTGCGCATCTTTCAGGTGAATCGCCACACGAGCCGACGAAACAAACACGGGCAGCAATTGCGCCAGATCGTTCTTGTCGTAGCACTCGTTCGCGCGAGCGAGTTCTTTGGCAACGGCCGCGCGCAAAACGGTTTCCATTCGGCGGAGGTTTTGCCGGGCGAGCTGACAGAGTTCAGACTCGGCCAGGCTGTTCAAAAGACTTTGCATGCCCTCGTGGGCAGCCAGCAGATTTTGAATACCTCCGAGCTTAGAGCGACTGACCAGAGCATGGTGCCGATTCCGCAGACTGCGAGCGGATTCAGCACTTTGACTGGCAAGCGCGGCTGCTGAGCGAAATTCCGAACAGGCAGCCTCGAATTTGCCTTGCCGATAAAGGCGCAGTGCGGACTGTTCCACCTTGCTGAGCTGCAGCGCAGCGGCTTTTTCAGCTTCGCGGCGCTTTCGCTGCCTCAGCCAGAGAAGACCGCCTGTGCAGGCCAGCAGAAGCACAGCAACAAGGACAAGGATCTCGCTGCCGTTAGAGAATAGATTCAGAGCCATCATGATTGTGCCTTTCTTTCTTGAGCAAGTTCTCTCTCGAAAAGGAACAGTGCTTCCTCCACTTCTTCTGTTTCTGTTTTCAATTTGCTTGCTGGCTAGAAAAAATAGACCCTGGGATGTTTGCGCTGGAATACGACTCTATGATGCTAATTGCCAGCTCGGGCTAACAAGTGAAAATGAGCAAGATTCACTCGCCCTCAATCTTTGAGAACCATAAATAACGAAGCTTTCGGGCGAGTTTTCCAAAAACTAATGCTGATTCCAAACCTAGCGAAGCCACTAGAGTGTCTCAGGAAGCAGAAAAAAATTTCTGAACTGTGCTAGATTCTTTTTGCGCTGGGGATGAGGAACAGATGGACCTGCCAATTGCTATCGACTTGGAATCTCACATTCCAATTTACCTGCAAATCTCACGCGCATTGAAAGAAAAAATTGTTCATGGCATTCTGCCTGAAGGCACAAAACTTCCTTCGGCACAAGCACTAGCTGAGAGTCTGGCAGTTGCCAGAACGACTGTAGTTAAGGCTTACGAAGATCTCACGAGCCAGGGTTATACAGCAACTGTTGCAGGCGGAGGAACTTATGTCAGCTCGAGGGCCCTCGAAGCAAAAAATATTTCAGCTGCACCTGCCACGACCTCTTTTGACGGATCGTCAGCACTTTCCCACTACGCCAAACAACTAGAAACCGTTATTAAAAGCGGAGAAGCCACAGCTGTAGAAAACGTCAAACTAAACTATGGTGCGCCAGCTACAGACATGCTACCTCTCCAGGCCTGGAAACAAGTTCTGCTAAACGAATGCCGAAATCTTGAACTCCTGGATGCAGACTGGCGCCCTGAGCCATTTGGACTTTATAGATGCCGGGCAGCAATTGCTGACTTCTTCTGTCGCTCTAAAGGCCTGAAATGCAGCCCAGAGCAGATCATGCTATTTGCCGGATGCAAGGAATCTTTTCCACTTGTCGCTCGAATATTGCTCAATGAGGGAGATCTTGTCGCACTGGAGAATCCGAGTTACGAAGATCTTCGCAGCCATATGAAACTCATGGGTGTTGATTATTTAGCGATTAATGTGGATGACGACGGCATGATTGTTTCCGAGCTAAAGAATCTGTCTAAAACTCCTAAGTTGGTTTACGTTTCGCCTTCACAAGATCCCACCGGCGTGATGATGTCCTCTTCTCGCCGACAAGCGCTGCTCGAATGGTCGGCCAAAAATAACGTTACCCTCTGGGAAGAAGCGTGGGATACAGACTATAGTTACAGCCCTCCCCAGCATGCGCCTTTGCAGAGCCAGGATCAAAACCAGAATGTAATTTACTCCTATAGTTTCTGGAAGCTCCTATATCCACTCGTAAGCATCGGCACCCTGGTTCTTCCCCCAAGATTGATCCCTTATTTCGAACGTGCAAGACAACTAGCCGACATCCAATTTTCAGTTCTGGAACAGAAAACTCTCGGCACCTTCATAAGCGAAGGGCTTCTGGATCGACACTTGAAAAAATCCAAGAAAGTCTATGAGTTAAGAAGAAAGGCCTTGCTCGATTCTCTGTTGCAGGAGTTTCGCGGCCTGATTGAAATCAAAAAACACAGCAGCGGATTGCATCTCTGCGTTAGATTCGCAAAAGAGATAAGCAAGGCAGATCTTCAAAGCGCCGCAGAAGAAGCTCGTTTCCCCCTGGTTTCGACGCACGCTTATTATTTGCAAAATCCCAGAGACAACGAGTTTCTGCTGCCATTTGCGCTCTTCTCCGAAGAAGCAATCCATGACAAAATCAGCCGCTTTTCTCAAGTTCTTCGCGAAAAAATTAGCGTGAGGCAGAGCTAGTCTGCAAAATCGTATCCGAACTTGTACTGTCTTCGCGCAGCTAAACCTGTCTGCAACTGGGCACAAAAAGTTGTCTGAAATGCCTGCCCATGGGCATTTTACGACCCTTGAAAGAGCTGCGTTAGCATCAAAGATTCCTTGCC
Source organism: Obscuribacteraceae bacterium (SeqCode) (assembly GCA_044358055.1). GTDB lineage: Bacteria > Cyanobacteriota > Vampirovibrionia > Obscuribacterales > Obscuribacteraceae > JAIEPM01. The sequence goes on along the minus strand of JBIKOL010000039.1, from coordinate 39,471 downwards.
TTTGTAAACATTGCGAACAATTGTAAAGAGGATCATCCTTACCCACCGCTCAGCTTATTCAAAAGCTTGAAGGAGACAGCTTTTCGAGTTTCGACGCTTCCCCCTCACGCCCCGGGGAGCAAAAAAGTACAAAATAGTCTCGTTTTGAAAGCCGCGTAGATACTGCTAATTTGAGCTTATCTTTCGTTTTCCTTTATTTTTTTCGGTGTTTTCGAGCAACAGCTTCAGCAGTTCATTTATTCAAAAATTTTTTTGCGCGCCTTTGTGGCGAGTAACGCAAGACAGGCGCTAAGTGCAGCCTGTGAAGCTCACTTTGCGCCACCGAAGCACTGCAGTCTTCCACAGACAGCAGCTGCTGATCTCTCGGTTTCCTCACGGGCAAAATTGCCCAATTGAAATCGGCGAACCTTCAAGGAGGATTCATGGCCGAATATTTCTTGAGGCCCTATCTTCTTGTCTTGCTTCTGCTCGCCGCCCCGATTGTTTTCGGTTGGGTGCGTCGACAGATCAAGCTCCGTCACTCCTCCCTTGCGCCTCATAAGGGAATGGCCAGTCGCAGCGTCATCGTTGCGATTGCCGGGCTCTGCCTGCTCGGAATGACGGGAAGCCTCGTGTTGTCGATGATGGGACCCCGCGTCCCCGATGCAGTCGTCGAACACAAGGCGGTTATCAGAAAGGTCTGCATTCAGGTGGACCGCTCTGGGTCAATGACCACGACGCTGGATGACGGCGTTAAGGAATTGACCGACGACGAAGCTGCTCAATCTAATGATCCGAACGCGGTGAAGATCGACAACGGTGGCAGCGACAAAGTCAACGTGCAGTCGCCCTTGAAGAAGGACGAGCCGCCGCATCCGCTCACGCGAGCCGAAGGCGCGCAGCTTGCTGCTCGCTACATCATTCGGCACCGCATGTCGGAAAATCCGGATGAAACGGATCAGTTCTGCCTGATGAGCTTCGATGACGACACATATATGATGGCGCCGCTGACCAACGACAAGAAGGTCCTCATGATGCGAACCGTGCACATCACGGAGAACGTCGGTGGGGGTACCAACTTCGCTGGTCCTTACGGCTACGTCACCGGCATCGGACCGCTGCAGAAGGCGAGCGACTACTTCGCCAAGAATGCGAGCCCCGACAGCGTCTCCGTCGTGATCATGATCACGGACGGTTACGACAGCATGCCCGAGGACCGCGCCAGACAGCTCCTCGAGCTGTTCCAGCGTGGACACCTGCGCTTCTATATCATCGGTCTGGGCGACGGCTGGAAGGAGGGCAACACGCTCGACCTCCAGAAGTGGGCCGACAAGCTTCACGCGCAAGACCCCAGCAATGGGATCGTGTTCCGGGCAAGCAATCCCGGCGACATGCAGAAAGCGATGGAGCGAATCAATCAGTTGGAAAAGGCCCAGGAAGTTGTCGAAGACAGGCAGGAATACCGTGAGATTTACGGATGGTTCTTGCTTGCCGCAGGCATCTTCGGTGGGCTCTTCATTGCGCTTGCGCTTGCCGCACGGCGCGTCCCCTGAGGAGGACTCATCATGAAGCATTTGAAGAACCCGAGAAGCTGGGTTATCGTAAGCTTCCTGGTCGGGTTCGCCCTGACCATGACCGGCTGGGTTCTGTTCGAGAAACAGACCCCGCAGACGCACTGGTACAACCGCGGGATGATCGCCTACAACTCCGGCAACTACAGCGTCGCAATCGAAGACTTCGACCGTTCGGTCAGCGAGTTCAACAACACGCTTGCCGAGAAGAAGGAAGGTCCGCTCGATGCGCCTCCGTCGCTGGAGATGGCGCAGCTTGCACAGTGCCATAAGTTCCTGGCGCTGCTCAAGATGAAGAACGGGCAGCTGGCTATCGTGGCTGTGAAGGAAGGGCTGAAGCTCAGCACCGACTGGAACATCAGCCACTATATCGAGCACTACCCGCTCAGCAACTCCGAGCGCAAGAAGCTCGATGAAGATCGCAACACTTGCCAGACGGACCTCGAAATCCTCTTCCATCAGCAGAAGGACAAGGCTGACGGTGAGGGTAAGGGTAAGGGCAAGCAACAGGGCCAGCCGCAGCAGGGCGAAAAGCAGTCGGAGAAGCCGGACAACGGACCTCAGGCAGGCAAAACACCCCGCGACGCGCTCTGAGATAGGAGCCACCATGTTCGCAATTCAGTTCATGGACCCCTATCTCTTCTGGATAGGGGTACCACTCGTGCTCCTGGCCGGAATTGCCCTGGCCTGGTACAGCACGAAAAGCATCGAGGGAGCCCGTAAGTTCTACGGCGATCTGGCTCTGCTCGACCTCTTCACTCCGCGCTCGGCAAAGCAGACTCGCAGTCTGTGGGCGCAGTGGATCCTTTTCTTTGCGATTCTAATCGCAGCTGCCGCTGGTCCGAACGCCACCGACACGCCCGAGCTTGCTCAAGCAGGCGCGCTGCAGGTTCAGGTGGTCATCGACGTCTCCCCGTCGATGGGTGCGGAAGACTACCGCCCCTTCATCAAGCCTGCGCTCGGGCAGACCGTTCCCACCGCCATGTATCAGTGGGGAACGCGCATCGATATGGCCAAGCAGATCATCAAGAATGATCTGCTGCCCCAGCTCAAGGACAATGAGGTGGGCCTGGTCACCGTCGAGGGTTCCGGCTACAACATGTGGGACCTGACACGGGACCACAAGGCGCTCAGCTACATGCTCGACAATTTCGTGCAGGTTGGTGCTGCCCCTGGTGGCGGTGCTGACTACGTCAGCGGGATCCAGACTGCTCTCGATGGCTTCAAGCTATCGGGCGAGACTGGCAAAGAGCGCTTCATCGTGCTCATCTCCGATGGCGGGTTCACCGGCGACCCGGCGGCAATGGACAAGCTGCTGCAGGAGCTCAAGAAGCAGAACGTCCATCTGCTAATAATCGGCTTCGGCGGCAACACGCCTATCACCGTACCGAAGTACGACTCGAGCACCAAACAGCGCAATGGTGCCTACGAAGGAACCACAGCCTACGAACCGGAATTTCTGCGGAAGATGGTTGCTGCTGTACCCGGCGCAACGCTGCTTACAGTGCCGCCTGGTACCGAGCACATCTCCAGCTACAACTTCCCCGAGCATGCGGGAGGTCTGTACGCGAAGCCGAAGAAGTCCAACCTGTACTTCTGGTTCCTCTGCTTCGATATGCTGCTGCTGCTGAGCATCACGTTCGGCGGCGGCGAATTGCCCAGCTTGAAGACAGCCAGGGCAATCTGCCTCGAGCCGGTGAGCTGGGTGCAAGGAATTTACCGTCGGTTTAAGAACTGACCGCGGGCTTCTGATTGAATCGACCCAGGTTCCGGACGCGCCACCGTAAATGGTGACGTGCCCGGACAGAGTCTTCCAACTAGAAAAGGAATATCATCATGACGGATACGTCTATCGATGTGCTCCGCCAGAAGTGCCACGGCGTTCTGGGCGAGTACGGCAAATACGTCTTCGGCTACGAAGACATCGGCTCCAAGCTTCTCATCGCGTCCATCGCGGGTCGCGTCTGCCACGTGTTGGCGGAAGGCGTTCCCGGTCTGGCGAAAACGCACAGCATGAAGGTGATGTCGCGCCTGGTCACAGGCACGACTTTCAACCGCGTGCAGTTCACCCCGGACATGCAGCCCAAGGAAATCTCCGGCGCCAAGGTGCTGGATTTCGAGACGCGCAAGTCGCTGATCGAGTGGGGTCCGGTGCTGGGCGTCAACTGGTTCCTGGCGGACGAAATCAACCGCGCCAAGACCAACACGCAGTCGGCACTTCTTGAGCCGATGGCGGAAGGACAGGTCACCGTCGGCGGTGTCAAACGCCAGGTCGAGGAACTGTTCATCGCCATGGCGACGCAGAACCCGATCGAGCAGCATGGGACCAACCCGCTGCCCGAAGCGCAGCATGACCGCTTCCTCTTCAAGCTCATCTTCGACTACACCTCGCTTGACGATGAGCTGATGCTGCTCGAGCATCCAGAGATCGGCGACTCGTCGATCTACGACAAGATCGTGGGCCAGATTTCGCGCGAGGAGCTGCTCTTCGTGCGCAAGTGGGTGAACGACAACATCTACGTTTCGCGCGTCTTCAACGAGTACCTGGCCAAGGTCTGCCGCAGCACCCGTCCTGGTCAGCCCGAGTTCATCGAGCTCTGCGAGAAGAACAAGGACGCTGCCGAGATCATGAAGATGGTCAAGGTCGGTGTCTCTCCTCGTGCTCTGCAGGGCTTGCAGCGGGCCAGCAAGGTGCAGGCCTTCCTCTTCGGCAAGGACCCCGAGGACGAGAGCAAGTCGCGCGACTACGTGCGCCCGGCGGACCTCAAGGCCCTGGCACACGCGGTTCTCCGTCACCGCATCATCATGAAGGAAGAGGCGTCCTACCGCAAGGGCGGCGCCATCACGAGCGAGCAGGTGGTCGATGCCATCCTCGCCAACGTGATCCCGAACGACGATGCGAAGGCCTACAACCGGGTCTCGTAAGCTCCACTCCCACAGCGCGGTGCCTGTCATTTAGCAGGCACCGCGGCTGATGGCTGCATCAGTTTCGGACTCATATCCGGGCTGATGTCTGTCCCCTGGGATGGAGTGAGACGAGCTGTTTTTTGCGAAAGGGCACAGCCCAAACTCCTCACCCAACCCAAGGGGATTGAAATGGATCGCGATAACACACTTGATCTCGTGCACGACATCCGGCGACGGATGCATGATTGTGCAATCGGAATTCGTTGGCCCTCCAACGAGATGCTCTCGAGTGCCATTGACCGGCGCAGCACGCGACGGGGCTCTGGCGACGAGCACGACAGCATGAAGGAATACGAACCCGGTGACGACCTGAGACAGGTCGACCACTTCGCCACTGCTGCTGCCGGCGACCCCGACAGCATCATCATCAAGACCTTCTACGAGCCGAAAGTGGTGCTCTTCAACGTGCTGCTGGACGTCAACCCGTCGATGAACTTCGGCACGAAGGGCACGCTGAAAAGCCGTCTGGCTGCGCTCTGCGCTGCATGCGGCATCTACTCGGCCGTCAAAACAAATGACCGGGTTTCCTACGCCAACTATGCTGCCGAACCCGTGACGATTCGCAAGAATCAGGGCGGCAGTCGCGTGCTCACGGACTTCCTCATTCACTCCATCGAAGATGGACCCGAAGCCGCGCAGGCTGAGCTGGGTGAGGGAGGCGGACTGGAAGCGGCGTTCAACGCGCTGCGAGGCAGCAATCGCAGCCTGGTTCTTCTTGTCACGGACTTCATCAAGATGTCCGACAATGACTGGGAAGCGCTGCGTGTGTCGGGCTTCAAGAACGACACGGTGGCGGTTTTCGTGCAGGACCTGCGCGAACGCGAACTGCCGGAGGTGCCCTGGCCCGGTGCCAGCTATACCTTCGAGGACTACCGCGGAGAAGAGAAAACCATCTGGGTCACCCCCGATGGTGCCGACTCGTGGATTAGCCGTGGCATCGCAAATGTCATGGCGAAAATCACACGCGCCAGCGAAATCTCGAGCCGCAAGCAGTATCGCGAAAACTTCCAGAAGCACGCCGACAAAGTGCTCGATCGGCTGGAATCCTACGGTGTCAAAACCGTGGTCGTCAGCACAGAAGATGAGGAGACGGGCGTCCGTTCCCTCCTTCGCTTGCTTGCCAACAAAGTGCGCTCGCTCTAGGAGGAGCCAATCATGACTTCATTGTTCAAACGAATGATTCTGACTGTCGGCTTGGCGCTCTCGCTTGCTGCGGGAATAGCCTTCGCCGACCCCGGACAGCCGGAACCCGCAGCTCCCGCCAAGGGAGTCGTCGAGGACGGCAAGGTCAACGTGTACATTGGGACTCCGCGCGTCAATGGCTATGCCATCGGCGACAGTATCCCGATTACGCTGGTTTTCGAAATCACGCCGGCGCCCGCAAGCGCCGCGCCTGCCGCCACCACCAACGGTGCCAAGCCGACGGGTCCGACCCCGCTGGCGGTTCCGATGGTGGACGTCGCCGGGCTGAAGATGCAGGTTCAAACTGCAGAAGCTTCCGACGTCGAGATGCTCGCGCCTGCCGACTCGGTGACGCGCTACACGCGCGACGGCAAGGAATATCTCAAGGTTGTCTATTACGTCTGGACCTTCGTCACCACGAAGCAGACGCAGGTCGCCGTCAAAGCGGACTTCATGTACGCGACGCGCGCTCTGGAAGATGGGCAGCCCGACTGGCGCAAGGCCAGCACGCCGGAAATCAACATCGGCATCCGCACCACCGCCACGGACAATCAGGTGACGCTGCTGGAAGGCGACGTCGCTCTGAAGTCTTCGCCTCGTGCTCCGGCTGCCGTGTGGATGCTGCTGCTCGGACCGTTGTTCTGCCTGCCCCTGTTCGGCGGCATCGGCTACATCGGCTACCGCCGCTACATGGAACCGAAGAAGCTGAACGAGAACGAGGTTGCCTGGGCGATCATCGACCCAGCAATCGAAGCTGCCACCGCCGGTGATGGCTTCACGCTCGAGCACTACCGCAGCATCTTCTCTGCACTGCGCCACCGCTACGGAGTCCTCGCCCTCGACGGCAAGGAGCTGAACGAAGCCCTGCGCAAGCACAAGGATCTGCGCGCTGTCGACTTCGCCACGATCGAGCACGTCTTCGGAATGGAGGCGGTGTTCTACTCGAAGGCAGCGAGCGTTTCGCCCGAGCAGCAAAAAGCGTTCGTCAAAGGTATCAAGGCAATCCTGCCGCGACACTAAGCGACCCGCTGAAGGGAAGTGGAGAAATTCGTTTCCCTTCCTTCTTATAGAAACCTGAAAAGGATATCTCCATGAGAAACGTGAAAACTTTCATGTTCTCTGCCTGCCTGGCAGCGAGCATGGCTTTCTCGAGCGGGCCAGTTCTTGCAGACGGTGAGTATTGCTCGCTGCTGAACCCCGCTCCGCAATCCCCCGCGGTCGCCGCCTGGAAGGGATTGCTCGACCAGAAGATCACCAACCCCGACGAAATCGTCAGCAAGCTGCTCGACCCGGTGGCTCCTCTCACCCCGGACCAGTTGCAGGCGATGTACAGTCAGGTCTACGAGTTCGTGATCACGCACTACATCGACGAGCGCAAGCTCGACAAGCTCGCCGGCTACGAGCACAAGTACGACGGCAAGCTGCAAACGCGCGTCGACCTCAATAATGCCATCGCGGACCTCATTTCGCAGATGGACGACCGCTGGACCTGGCATGTCAGCGCATCGCAGCAAGTGCAGCAGGTGCTCAATGTCATCTCCAAGCAGGCGCCACTGGGTGTTGGTCTGCGCAAGAACGCGGACGGCACCTTCTGGATCGAGCATATCGACTACGGCTCGACCGCGCAGCTCTCCGGTCTGCGCGAAGGTGACACCATCCTTGCCGTGAACGACAGGGAGCTGAAGGGCATGAGCAAGGCGGACGCGGAGAAGCTCTTCATCGGGCCGCTCGGCAATTCGCTGAAGGTGAAGAGCATCCAGGACGGCAAGACGGTGGAAGCCAGCTACACGCTGCGCGCTCCGCTGCCGAATGATGCCGGCGCCAAGCTGCTCAAGAACAACATCGCCTACCTGAAGTTGCCCAATTTCATGAACGACCAGGACTTCGGCAAGGTCGTCATGTCGATGGTGGGCATGGCGGAAGGCACTCCCGGCGGTCTGCAGGGAATCGTGCTCGACCTCCGCTATAACGGCGGCGGCGAAGTTGACAAGGCGAAAATGCTCATCTCGTTCCTGCTCAGCCAGGGCGCGGTCATCAGCGAGAGCTCTCGTGATGGCCGCACCTGGACCAAGACGGACATGAGCATCCTGCCGCTGGGACCGTACAGCAAGCTCAAGTTCACTGCCAGCCAGCTTGCGGTCCTGAAAGATCTGCAGACGCTACCACTGGTGGTGCTGGTCAACGGCTCGTCGGCTTCGGCTGCCGAAATCGTGACTGGTGCGCTGAAGGAGAGTCGCCCGAACACCATCGTTCTGGGCGAGCGCAGCTTCGGCAAGTTCCAGGAGATGCTCATGACGACGTTGCCGGACTGCTCGAAAGTGGCGGTCACCTCGGCGCGTTACACGACTCCCACTGGCAAGTGGCTGCAGGACGCCGGCATCGAGCCGGACATGGTGGTGCATCAGCCGCGCAACTCGCAAGACGATGCGCAGATGAACAGCGCGATGGACCTACTCGACAAGAAGACGGCCTTCAATCCGGCCAATATCGTGCGCCTGCCTCCCGAGAGCCAGCCGAATCTCGGTCCGGCTCCGGAGCGCCCCGCTGCTGCCGCAGTCGACACCGACTGGGTGCAAGTTGCCCGCGAGAACCGCACCCTGCTTGCGCAGATTGGTGTGGGAATTCTGCTGGCGGGAATCTTCGGATTCTATCTGCTTCTGAGCCGCAAGAAGAAGTCGGACTAGGGTTGCGGGGCCGGTGAGCATGCATGCGCATGCAAGCACCGGCCCCCGCCCGTCACGGGAACCACGCTGGGTCGAAGAGCATATGCGCTCCGATACCACAGGTGGCGAACGAGGTCCACACCACCTGCGGTATCAGAGTGCATACAGCTCATAGAGAGGTTTGCAGATGACGAAAATCAAAATCGCCTTGTGCCTGCTTGCCTGCGTGGCTGGCGGCGCACTGGCTCTTTCTCAGATGCACCCTGCCGTCACGGATTCAGGTCCGGACCTGCAGGACATGCTCGGGGTTCCCAAAACCGCGATGCAGATGCATCTCTACTCGGCCAATCGCAACAAGGCCAACGGCAAGAGCATGAGCGGCAAGACCTTCGGCTTTGACTACTACGTCAACGGCGGGAAGGACAAGCGGCACGTGCACAACGAGTTCGAGGACGGCGCGAGCGAAGACCTCTACATGCGTGCCGACGGCAGCACGGAGTCGAGCCGCGAATACTATCCGACCGACAGCCGCGACGAACCTGGCGTTCTGAAGAGCCGGGCGACCTTTGCTAAGGACGGAACGACCTGGACTACCCACGACGTGTTCAACGCTAAGGGTGTCCTCGAACGCAGCGGACAACTGCTCGGCTCCGGCTGGTATCAGCAGATGTACTTCTGCGACGACGGCGTGCACGCGCGCAGGGTTCGCCTGTTCAACGACAAGAAAGAGTTTCTTTCCGAGAAGGTCTACTCCTGCGACACGGACACTGTCGTCGCGGAACTAGTCCCGGGCACGAGCTCCGGTCAGTACATGGTGACCCTGCGTCGCCCGGACGGAACGCGCGCCGCACTTCTCACGAAGGACTACTCCGGGATCGGCGGCGACGTCTTTGCTGCTGACGGCGAGACAGTGATAGCCTCGTTCCGCAAGGAGACCTACACGGAGAACGCGAAGTACTTCGCCGGCAAAGACGCCGTTTCGCAAATCTGGCAGAATTCGTTCGGCACGACGCAAATCATCGTGCAGGACCCTGCGAGCGGCAAGAAGATTCTCTTCCAGGAATGGAAGGATCGTCCCGGTGACAAGCCTGGCGAAAAGCGCATGCTGCTCTCGAAAATCATCGAGTACGCAAACGGCGAACCGACGCGCGAAATCGAGCTGACCGGTGAAGGCAAAAGCACCGTGAATGTCTCGGTTCCGATCGGCAAGATGCCGCTCAGCCGGCTGAAGCTTCCCACCGTGGATGGTGGCACTGCCAAGCTGGAGGAATTGCGCGACAAGATGCATCTGGTGCACACGCTGGATGCTTCAGGCAAGGTCGTGAAGACGGTGCTTCATGTCGACTTCCAGTCCTGGAACGATGTCGTTCAGGACCCGTCGGTGGCACCCGCGAAGATCGCAGTTCCGTCGAACCTGTTCAAGCAGCCGGAGCATGTCGCGCTGCCGAACTTCGATGATTTCGGTCCGGATCGTATTTACGACTACCCGGCCGGGACCACGCCGAGCCTGCCTGTCGTGCCCGACTACAGCGGTTATCCCTACTGACCGCAGATAAGAAAATTGGTAGGAGAACTCTCTTCCTGAGTGCCTCCTTCCGATTGTTATGACTAGACGCAATCTTTCAACCTGCTCAATAGGAGATAACCATGAGCAAGAAAGCACCCACGCCCATGTGGAAGAAGATCCTCTGGAGAGGCATCGTTTTCCCGGTTCTCGCAGTCGCCAGCCTCGGCTTCGGCGCCATGCTCTTCATGGGCGGCGGCGATCTCAGCCAGAGCGCTGCGCCCAAGAACGTGATCGTCGTCGACTCGGCCGCCAAGGCGAAGGAGACGATGGGGAAGATGCAGACTTCGGCCAAGGCCGGCAAGCCCGTCTTCATGGAAGTCTGCGATGGCGAGTTCTGCGCCGAGCAGCTTGCCGAGCTGGACAAGGTCGCCGCTGAATATAAGGACAAGGTGCTCTTCATCACGGTGAAGCCGTCGATGATTGCGCCGATGCTGCCGAAGATTCAGCAGGTTCTCGATGGCCCGATGGCCTTCCCGCTGCACGTCATCGACACCGGCAAGATTCCCGTGGCGATGAGCGGCATGCTCGATCACGATCAGCTCAAGCAGCTGGTCGAAGCCGCACTCAAGATCAGCTCGGGCGAGTTCAAGCTCCCGACCGAAACGCCTGCTCCCAATGCGGACGCAGACAAGAACGCTGTCGCGCCCAAGACGGACCTCAGCAAGGATTCTGGCAAGCCGGATGCCACCACTTCCGGCGCCACCGTCGTCGCCCCCAAGGCTGACGGCACTCCTGCAACGACTCAGCCCAAGGGCAAGTGAGTCAACTGTTAACGGAAGGAATCTGATCATGACTTTGACCGGTATCATCCTCACGACCCTCGGGCTGCTCAGCCTCGTCGGCATGTTCTGCTTCAACGACCGCTTCCGCACCGAGCTCGGGCGGACGGCGTTCAAGTGGCGCTGGATTGTTCTCATCCCGGCGGCCGTCTACGGACTGGCCTCGGTGTTCCTCGGCCTCGCTACCACCAATGCTCTTGTCCCCGGCGCCCTCGGTGCCGCCCTGCAGATCTTCATGATGATGTTCATGATGGTCATTCAGTGGGTCGCCATGATGTGGATCATGGCCCGTCCGAAGATCGACTGGTACATGCCGGGCGAGACGCTGGACGACCTGACCTGGGATGACTACGTCGGCAACGACGAAATCCGCGACAAGATGAAGGACCTCATGGACTTCCTCCAAAACCCGGAGAAGTTCCGTTCCATGGGCGCCAAGCTGCCCAAGGGCATCCTCATGCGCGGTGAGCCCGGAGTCGGCAAGACCTACCTGGCCCGCATCATCGCCAACGAAGCTGGCGTTCCGATCGCCATCTGCGAATCGAGCTCGATGCAGAGCCCGTTCGTCGCCGTCGGCGCTCTGATGATCAAGTCGCTCTACAAGAAGCTGCGCAAGCACGCTGAGACCTATGGCGCGTCCATGGTCTTCTTCGACGAAATCGACGCGATCGGCATGAGCCGTGGCGGTCAGCAGGGTGCCGGTGGCGCCATGACCGCTTTCATGGGTGGTGGCGCCGGCGGTGGCATCCTGAATGCGCTGCTCGGCTGCATGGACGGCATCAACTCCAACGAGGGCTTCATCAAGAAGACCCTGCGCCGCTTCAACCTGGTGACCAAGAAGCCGAATCCGGTTACCGTCATCACCATCGGCGCGACCAACGCTCCGCTCTCGGCGCTCGATCCGGCGCTGATCCGCGAAGGCCGTCTGGACTGGAAGATCACCGTCACCACCGCTGGTGACGAGGGTCGCAAGCAGCAGATCGAATACTTCCTCAAGAAGCGCCCGCACGACGAGACCGTCGACGTCAAGGACCTCGTCTCGGACTTCCGCGGCGAGACCCCGGTTGCCATCGACACCTCGCTGAACAACGCCATGATCCGCGCCATCCGCGCCGGCCGTGAGAAGATGTCCTACAACGACATCATCATGAGCCTGTGGGACCGCAACTTCGGCCTGCCGAGCCCGATCACCCTCGGGGAACTCGACAAAGAACGGGTTGCCTACCACGAAGCCGGTCACGCGCTGATCGCCGCTCTCTGGCCGATGACCGGCTGGAGCTGCTGGGGTGCTTCGATTCTGCCCCGTGACGGCGCCCTCGGCATGGTGGTCACCAAGCCGTTCGCCGACGTGCACACTGCCACCGAGGAAGACCTGTCCCGCCGGATTCTCCTGGCGGTTGCGTCCCGCGCGGTGGAAGAGCTGGTCCTCAAGATCAAGATGAACGGCTTCTCGGGCGACCTGCAGTCCGCGACTGGTGTTGCCGTCGCCATGCTGTCCACCTACGGCATGGGCGATGACCTCATCTCCTACGCGGCGCTCGGTCAGCAGACCTCCAACGAGGTCACTGGTCCGGCGAAGATGATCATCAAGGCTCACCTCGAGCTGGCCAAGGAACTCGTCAGCGAGAACATGGACGTGGTCGAGGAAATCGCCCAGCGCCTGCTCGAGAAGCGCGACCTCGACGGTCACGAGGTTCGCAAGATCGCCGAAGCCAAGGCGGTCACGAGCAAGGACATCTCGATCTTCGAGCGCTCGAAGGGTCACCTGGAGCGCGTGAAGGAAGATGCGAAGGCGAAGAAGATCCAGGAGCGTATCGAGTTCGCCAAGGCCATGAAGGCGGCCGGCATCGAGGACGAGTCCAAGTAATCGTCCGGCGGGAGGGGAACTCAAGATCCCCTCCCGCTTCTCATTCCACTCAAGACGCGAGCATTTCTGAAAGGAGACCTCGATGAGCAGGATCCTAATTGGCCTCTCAAGCCTTGCGGCTAGCGCTTGCGCCGTCTACCTTTTGATGGTCGGCTGCTATGGAAATTTGTACGGACACGTGCCCCAATGGGCGGTCGTCATCGCCACTTATTCGTACCTCGGCTGCGTGTTGTTGTGCCTCGCGGTCCTGGCATTGGCGTTCATCCAGAACCGCAGCCAGCCGCACGGCTAAATTTGGAATGGCTACCGGCGGGGACAGCTTTCAAGCTGTTACTGCCGGTGCTTTCTTTGTTTTAAACGCCGGACCTTGCGTCCGGAGAAAGTTCTTCAAAACACGAAAGCAGGAAAATGTCCTATAACGAATATTCTGAAGGTACCGTTCTACAGAGTGATTCCACGAGAACGACGACGACCTACACCAAGAAAAGTGTCTTCCACAGCGAAACGACAACGCGCGAGGAGACTCGCATGATTATCGCTGTGCTGCGAACGGACGGTCTGGTCGCAGTTCTTCGCGAGCTGGTCGCCAACTTCCCGACGATGTTGCTGGCTCAGCCCGGCGACAAGGTGAAGTGGAGGTATCTCGGCAGCTCTCTGAGCGAATTCCAAATCGACTTCACTGCGCGCAAGCCCTGCGCGAAGTAGAAGCAGTCCGTTTTTAAGTCTGTGTCTTCTGATTGATCGCCTGATCGGAATCGACTGGATCTATATAAATGAATGCTTGCGCCAAACTTGATTTGCCGCAGCAATCATCTGCACCACAATTCTGGTTCAGACCCTGAACGCAGATTTATCGCACGGCGCAATTTTATTGCTGCCCGGCGCTTCTTCTGCAAGTCCAGTCACCGGTGCGTCGCATCTTGCGCGCATCTCCCTTCAACGCCAAAGAGACCAAAGGAGGTCATCATGGCTCGCAGCGATCAGTACATCGGGCTCAACGCCTGGGCAAAAAGGATGCTTACTCGCAAGGTGAAAGTGCGCGAAGAAGGCGTACGGTATTTTGCCGACGGTAAGAAGCAACGCTTCAACCGCTGGCGCCGTATGCCGCTTGTGCGCACCGAACATGCTGGTGTCATCCACGGTGCCTACAGCCCGATCGTCGCCAAGCTTCACCGCTACACCATGCAAAATGGTGAGCAGTTCGTGGAGTACGTTCAGGCTGCTCCGTGGTCCGGCGGTCCGTGCTATTACATCGCTCTGATGGATAAGCACGGCAAGCCCGTACCCGAGTCGCTCTGGACGGACGAAGAAATCACAGGCTAAGTCGGTCCGAAGCTGGATCGTTCAGAAGCGAGCGGAGCATGGGAAGGTACCCCATGTTCTGCTCGCTTCATTTTTTAAAACGAATACTACTTTGCCGTATAGTAGCTCACCAGAACTTAGGAAGCTGGGCTGTACCCAATTGAGTAGACACAGGCTAAACGAGGATCGCTCCCAAAAAGTAGAAACAGGAGAAGCATTATGACTATAAAGAAAGAGCGAATCATTTTTCATTCTCAATATCAAGAAAAGGCTGTACGCCTAGCACCGCTTCTTCTGTCAATCCTGCCGTTATATCAAATGATATTCAAGATCTCAAAAAGGGGTGAAGATCTCAAAAAGCAGATGGGGGAGGGAAGCCTCTTCTCTCTTTCTTTGTTGGTTTAAAAAACAAACAGACAACAAACATAAGGTATTCACAGGATCTGCGCCCTCGTGGAAGGTCGAAAAAGGACAGAAAGGCGCTGGAATACCAGCTCCTTTCTGTTCGGCGAAGTTATTTGGGGCAATTTTACGTGGCGCAAAATACTATGGAAACATCATTTACTTTTCGCTGTCGCAGAAATAATCCTCGCAGAAAAACACCAACATGCTAAGAACATATGCCGCTTCCACACCACCAAGGAAGCACGGAATTGAAAGATAAATCGGTAACGCCGTTATTACAGACTGTTGTGATGATGGGTTTCCCACCATCATCGCAAGAATTGCAAATGCAACGAATGTCCCGATTACTGCAAACGTGACCGCTCCTGCAACAATTCCCTGGAACTCGCCTGGGTAAATGAATTTTTTGATTGAGTCTTTCGGACGACGGAAGCGGCTAGCGACTTTTCTTTGTTCTTGCGTAGCGCCAGAAGTAAGCGCAGTAAAGCCCAGCAAGCTAAGCAGGAAGCCACCCAGGAAACAGCCGCCCATGACCGATAAGGAAGCTCCTCCCGGCGTTTGGTCGGCTTTCTTTGTGGTTTCACCAGCATTTTGGGCGTGGCATTCGGGCACAGAAATTGAGAGAACTGTGAGGAGCGTCAGAATTGAGGCAAGCTTGGACGTGACAGACATGACGGGACTTTCTAGGACAGAACTATATTTAGGGCGCCGATGGACCTTCCCTCGGCGTCGTGCTTAAGACAAAAGCTTGGTAAATCCATTTGCGTTTCGATTTTTGCAACAGCGTTTTCAAATGAAGCCAGAATACTCGCGGGATGCTCGCGTTGAAGAATGTCGGAGACCATTTCGACAAGTTTGCCAACAGTGACCAGTTGAGCGCGAGCGACGAAGAGCTCGAACGAGCAACGAAGTTTCCACTTCAACAAACGCTTGTCCGCTTGTCGAGGCGGAAGACCTGCAAGTCTTCGGTCTCGCCAAGCAAGCATTTGGCGAGCAAGCGGCGGCTTTGCTTACGGCTCATCAGCTCGAACTCGATGCTCGTCCAGTCGAAGCACTGGTCGCAGTAATGCGATTCGAACTTGCCGAAGCGAGCCTCATAATCCGCTTGCGCTTGCCGAACTTGTTCCTCCTTCGGGCCCGTCGCCAAGACCTCGAAGTAATACTCGGCGAATAGAGTGCAACCGCTCAGGGTCACTTTGCAAAAGACGCTGTCCATCAAGATTCTCCTTCTCCTTGAGAAAATTGCAAGAAAAACAGATCCTTAAGAGTGAACGAACTCCACGGGAATAGCGCGGCGTTTTTGCGCCCATCCCGTGGTCGATTTGTTCGACAGCATTGTTTTGCTCGATTCAAAAACACTTACGATTTGAGCAAGCGCTTCATCGCAGCCTGTCCCTGATCCAGAGCCAGCGCATACGACGCCTGCGGCTTACCGGTTTCAAGCGTGCAAGCACGAACGTAGCGCACACTGGTTTTGTACCACTGCTTGACCTCGAAGTGATAACGTCCATCGTGCTTGTGCATCCAAAGCTGCATCTCGTGATTGACGCCGCTGTCCTTTCGATCTACACAACCGATTCGGCATTCGGCAGCAACTGGCGCAATCGACTCAGAATTCGACATGGTTGATTCGTCCTTTAAGAGGCATAAGAAATCCGTTTCGACAGTCGAAACAGATGCGGGAATGCTGTTGTGCTGGCTTACTGACTAACTGCCTGATTTCCTGGAGCGCTGAAATTTGAAATTGATGATTAGAGCTTATACGATGGCACCCAGCGGGTGCAGCATAAGTGAATTCATGCTATTACCAAAGAGGAGATTTCTTTGGTAGAACTACTACACTGACTCTGGAGCGGTCTTCGCGAAGCTATGCGTTGCTTCTAATAATCCTCTGAAAATGCGTAAGCTGTGGCTCGAATCGTGATTATGAGCACTTTAAAAAAATGCGTTGTCAAACCACTATATGAATGAATAGACCGGGTTCAAAAAGCAAAAAGCTTAGCAAAGGGATTGCGCATGACCGCTTTCCCCTTGCTGCTTTCTGCTTGCTGTTACGAGAGAATCAACCCGATGCGCCGTGAGCATTCGCACCAATCGCAATCGCGGAAACAATGTCCCGGAGCAGGCACGCAAGCCTTGCGCAAAATCTCGAGCTCGATCGTTGGGAAGCGATCACGCAAGCCAATCAGCGTGGCAAGCACGCATTGTTCAGCAAACGCTCCACACGCAGTGATGCGCTCTGGCTGAGCACCAATGAGGTCCAGCTCCATTGCAACTTGCAAGGAACCGTCCCACTGGTTCTTCCTCATCCTCGAGACATTCGGGTAATCGTGCAGCGCCTCTTCAATTGCTTCAACGGTGGGATTTCCGCAGCGGTCCTCGATCATGAAGATATGGTCGCCGCGAGATTTTGCAGAATGCACTGCAAGCACCGCTTCACGCACAAAGAGAGCATCGTCAGCCTGCACGAAAGGAAACTGCAGGTCAACCACGCAGAGCAAGTTTTTCATTCCAGTTCTCCTGGATTGAAAGAAAAGAAGATACAGAGCCGACTCTGTGTCTTCGGGAAATTAGCGATTCTTCGTCGATTCTGGTTCTTGGGTTCTGTGCTGTCAGCTAGCTCGCATTTGTTGTAGAAAAGGTATCTATTTTGAAGTTTAGGCAAGCAGAAGCAGGCAAAGGCAAGATGGCTTTCGCTCTTTCTGCTGGCGAAAGCGCTTTTTGTCCCTACAATGGAAAACTTTGATGATTGGCGGAGGTAGAGCTAACCTTGCTGCACGGAAAAGAATTTTGATCTCGACAAAGAATTAGTTCCGATTTCTTGGCTTTGTCTAATCTTGAGCCCTCTATGATTTACGCAAAAAAAAGAGATGAGGAAATCGATTTCTCATCTCTTTGTATTTGAACGCCGCTTTCTAAGTACCGATTTACCACTTCACCTGTGCTGCTAATGGCATTGCCGGAACGAAGCTACTCTTCACAACAGGCTTGGCAGGCTCTAATCCGGCCAACTCCACACCCGCCGCTGCTGCCACTTTCGACACGTCAGCAACAAAGGAAGTATTGACCGTATCGATTGTGTCATTCGTGCTGTGATAATTCGGATTCTCGCGCGGTGCTGTGTCATAAGGTTCAGACAGCAAAATGGCGGGGATGCCGTTTCTCATGAATGAATAATGATCAGATCTATTATTCAACTCATCATTGTGTGCACCATAGACTTTCAAATTGATATTGTATTTTTGCTGAGCTTCGGCAAGCATATCCGTCATCGCATGCATCTTCGCATCGCTGCTTGTGTCGTGGCTCTCAAGGGTTCTTGCATCAGGCGCATAGCCCACCATATCCATCTGGAACACGCCGACGATTTTTCCTTGTTTGCCATTCTTGTAACTCTCTGCCATCGCGCGAGACCCGTACAAGCCTTGTTCTTCTCCAGAGAACAGAGAGAACACAACAGTACGATCTAGAGGAAGATCTTTTATTGCATGCGCAATCTCAGAAAGTGCCGCCGAGCCGCTGCCATCATCATCGGCGCCGGGAGCCTGAGCTTCGTTATTACCCCATGGTTCTCCAGCCGTCGAGTCAATGTGAGCGCCATACATTACGATCTCATCCGGTTTAGTGTTTCCAACTTTTATCGCGCGCAGATTATGGAACGTATGACCGCTCTTGGTGTAATCGTCGATTACAACTTTATAGCCATCCTTTTCATATTTTTCTTTGTAATATTGCAAAGCATCCTGGTAGCCGGTTCCATAAGAGCTTCGGCTTTCAATGCGTTCTGTCTTTCCATTGATAGTTACATCTGCTGCACCGGAAATTTCAGCGATCTTTTGCTTTATGTCATTAGCATTGATTTTGTCCAAAGCAGCTGCAACTCGTGAATCAGCCGGTGTGCGTTCCACTACAGGTTTGACGTATTCACCAGGAGCATTTTCTTTCTTTGGAGGATGGCAATGCCATTGCTTACTATCAAGCTCAGCGTCCGCTGGAACTTCGATTGATTTGAATCTCTGCGTTACGGCAGCTCTAGCAGAAGCAAGATCTTCAGCAGACATCGCTGAATTTTTGTTTGATGGCGACCCGAGTGCTTCATTACTCAACAAACGCGAGGCTTCTTCACCGGTCTTGTTTTGTGCTGTTTTATCTTCAAGCTTTGCGCTTTGTTCTATCGGATTACTCATGCCTTCATTCCTATAAGTTTTCCCTTGAGCAGAAGAATGCCAAAAACTTTGTGAAAATCTCGTGCATGCGCATGTTGCAACCACGTATTAACGTGCTTCTATTAGAGGACAATTATTTTGTTTCCGGCTATGTGAGAGGCATTTCACGCGTTATCATTTCTATGTTCGTCGTCCGGGTGAAACGATGCTGCGCAAAACAACAGCCTGCATAGCAGTTGCTGCCTCTTTGTATACACTTGTCCCAGCATCGCTTGCTTCCAAAGAAGAAGATGGTGAATGGCAGAAAGTTTTTTCCTGCGAGTTTGACAGTCCGGAAGATCTAAATAAGTGGAATGTATCGACCAGCTGGGACAATGCGAATAATGAGCTCGAGCTCTATTTGCCGAGTGCTGTATCCGTTCACGATGGTTGTCTGTTCATTACTGCAGAAAAGCGAGATGTAAAAGAGGGAAGCAAAGTAAAGCATTATGTGTCCGGCAAAATAGAAACACACAAGAAATTCAGCATCGAATATGGTCGTTTTGATGCTCGATTCAAAGTACCAAAAGGAAAGGGCTACTGGCCCGCCTTCTGGCTCTTGCCTGAATCGGGGAAATGGCCACCTGAGATAGATTGGATGGAAATTTTGGGACACAAAACGAATGTAATTTATACAACAAATCACTATGGGGTGCACGAAAACGGCAATCATCCGTCCTATGGGATTACAAAAAAAATTTCGCCTGATTTTGCCAGCACCTTTCACGATCTCAGTGGATATTGGGACAAGGACAAAATCACTTGCTATGTAGATGGCAAGAAAATTTTCGAATCAAGAAAAGGTGTTCCGCATGAACCGATGTATGTGATTCTCAATCTGGCCATCGGCGGAGACCTTCCAGGCAATCCAGACTCGAGTACAAGATTTCCGGGTGTATTTCAAGTTGACTATGTAAGAGTCTACAAACATAAATAGTCTTCGCTGCGTATTTTTTGTGCCGTGCAGCCAATACCAAAAGAAAGAAACCCCGGTGGAGACCACCGGGGCGAATGAGTTGAAATGGATCCGTTCCTAACCTAATCTCACCTAATGTTTAAGAGAATTATCTCTTCTTACCACCTTTTTTGGCCTTTTTGGCTGGCTTAGCGGCAGCTTTCTTAGCTGGCTTAGCAGCAGCTTTCTTGGCTGGCTTTTCGGCCTTCGGCTTAGCAATCACGAGTGACGGCTGTTTTGCACGGCCATTAACGATATCCTTCAGCTCTTTGCCTGCGCGGAAAGCCGGTACTTTTGCAGCGGCGATCTTGAGCGGGGCCAAGGTGCGCGGATTGCGTCCTGTGCGGGCTTTGCGTTGACGACGCTCGAATGTTCCGAAGCCGACGAGGGTAACCTTGTCGCCTTTGGAAAGAGCACCTGTCACTGCATGAATCAATGCGGACAATGTACGTGTAACTTCGGACTTTGGTTGTTCAGTGAGTTTTGCCACTGCATCAACGAGCTCAGCTCGGTTCATTTATGTTCCTCCTTCGAGAATTCCCATTCCAACCCATTCGCACGGATAATATCAAACCGATCATCTTTAGACAAGTGATTCTGACTGGAAATCATCAAAATTCTTTTTTTTGCTCTCTCTCGATCTGACAGTACAAGAGCATCCCCAGAGAGCACGAAAATGCCGTTTACACAGACAGGGCATAGAAAGCAGCGATTGGCACTTGAATAAAACTTGCCTTTAGCGAGATAGGCATACCATCAGGATTATATACTTCTGTGACAAAAGCAGATATGCCACAATGACGCTGTCAAGGTATTTCTGTCATGCGCAAAAAGTTCAGTCCACCTGTATTCGGCAGCCCAAGCCAATCTCTGTTTTCGGTTTTTAGCCGAAAAAAGACTGCCATCAAAAACGATACAGTGCATATTTAAGTTTGAATCGGCTTACTGACTAAGATCCCTGCAAAAGCTTATAATTGATGCTTACCGTTTCGAGAGCCAAACATATGTCCCCAAAATTTTTCAGGCTGATAAAAGGCGCTAGCTTGCTGCTTTTGCTTGGCGCTGCAATATCTGGAGGCAACAAGTCTCGTGCCGAGAACAATCCTATAAATAATACACAAAGCGCCGGGACAGAATGGCAGATGTTCCACCAAAATCCTGCTCATACCGGACTACTTAACCAGGATGCTATGGTAGCCGGAAAGCTGAAATGGACCTTTGCTGCCCAGGGTGGAATAGATTCATCTCCCGCTGAGAGCAAAGGCATAATTTATTTCGGCTGCGACGACTGGTATCTCTACGCGCTTGACGCAAAACTTGGAAAAATGCTCTGGCAAACAAAGCTGGGCGCGGCGGCAAAGTCTTCTCCGCTAATCTACGGTTCAACGGTATTTGTAGGATGTGAAGACGGCAAGCTTTATGCAGTAGATGCTAAAACAGGCAAAGAAATCTGGCAGTTTGCGGCCAAAGAAAGAGTTTCGTCGCCTCCAGTCCCCTGCAAGAATAACGTATTATTTGGCAGCTGGGATCGTAGTCTGTATGCAGTCGATATGAAAACAGGTCAGCTTTCCTTTAAATTTGATACTGAAGGACGCATTACCTCGTCACCTGCAGTTTTCGAAAACCATATCTACCTAGGTTCACACGACGGCTTTTTGTATGCATTGAATGCTGATAATGGGCAGCTAGAATGGAAATTCAAGACAGGCAACAAGATTTATTCAACACCAATGGTGATGGATGGAGCCGTCTATTTCGGCAGCTGGGACAAGAATTTTTATGCAGTTGAAGCAAGTAGCGGTAAAGCCAAATGGAAGGTAGCAGGCGCCGAAAGCTACAGTATTTCTCCAGTTGGAGCCAACGGAAAAGTCTTCATTGGAAATGATGACCTGAAAATGTATTGTCTCGATGCAAAGACTGGAAAACTTGAGTGGCGCACTGCGATAAGCAGTCCGAACCCACTTTTATCATCGTCACCGGCTCTGTCTGGACGCTTTCTTTATATGGGCAGCTCAGACGCAAACATTTATTGCCTTGATACAAGAAATGGGGCAATCAAGTGGAAATACAAGACTCAAAGGGCGATTATCAGTTCGCCAGCAATCATTCAAAAAGGAATTTGCGTAGGCAGCCAGGACGGAAATTTGTATTATCTAGAGTAGAGCGGGCGACGCATGGCGTAGCCCCTACACATAAGGAACAAGGGCAAGTCAGTAATTGAACGCATCGTCAGTGCGCATCCCAATCAGACTTCTCAGCATCCTCAATTTTGTCAATTTTCCATTTAGCAAGATTGGCATTCTCGGACTCGCCGGCTTTCTTGAGAGTAAAGTTCTGGTACCCTGAGTCTCCACTATAAAAGAACCGTTTGTCTACCAATATGTTGATCTCGTCGTTGGTACAGGACCAAACTTTTGTAGCTTGAGGTGGCGGATTTGTATCACCAAGGGGAGAAGATGGAACACTACTGTCAATCGAGCCAGGCGAGCCCTGGACAAATTTGACTTTGTTGTATTTCTCTTCGAATTTCTTTGCTGAATCAGAGAACTGCTTCTTGCTGTAGCTGTCACTCAAACTTTCAAAAGCATTTTGGTACTGTTCCTGTGCCAGGTTTTCAAAGAAATAGAGAACGGTGTGGTTTGCGCCCGATAGATCAGCATGACCGCCATTTTCAACGGCGCTAAAATTCTCGAGTTCGCCAGAGTGTTCATCGCCTTTATATCCAGCATTCCAATCTGCACCGATTTCCAGATTATCAAGTTGTTTCACGGTAGGAACTACTTTTCCCGTCAGCATGACCAATCCACTTTTGGTTTGCAAATGAACCTCAGCGATATATCCTTTTGGCAGCTTGCTCGATCTCTTCATCGCCAGGAAATAAACAGTCCCCTGACATTTATGAGGAAGGCTGATAAACGGCTTGCCTTTGTCAGCAGAATTCTTGGACTGATTCATTAGTGCTAAACCACCAGCGCCCAGAACCAGTGCCACTATTCCAGCTGCTATTAAAACTACAGGCGGTTTCTTTTTTTCAGGCTCTGCTTCTTTAAGCAATGAGAGACTGTGAGCACCAGCTTTCAGGGTTTCAAGATCAACCTTGCTGACTGGTTGTGTTGCTTCGCATGTCATGGCCGCAGCTACATCAGGGCCGGCCTTTCCCTGCCCTGTAATTGCGTAAACCAGGTTGTCCTTAAAGTGAGTCATATTGCGATAGCGATTCGCTTCGTTTTTCTCAAGTGCTTTAAATACAACGTTCTGCAGATTGAGCGGCAAGTTCAGCTCTGGACAAACTATGTCAAAAGGCGGCGGAGATTCTGACAAGTGTTTTGATGCTGTCTGCACAACATTTTGCCCCCTAAACGGAGGTCTGCCGGTCAAAGCCTCATAAAGAGTGATTCCCAGCGAATAAATATCAGAGCTCGGTTCCAGTTTTTTGCCCATGCACTGTTCTGGGCTCATGTAAATTGGACTGCCGAAAACCTCTCCTGTCTTGGTGAGATGCTGCGATTCCTTTCCGGACCATGGCATCAATTTCGCAAGACCGAAGTCCAACACTTTGACCAGATCTTCTTCTCCTGCTCGCTTTATTAACAGGATATTGCTGGGCTTTATATCACGATGAACTACACCTTTATCGTGTGCATATTTCAGTCCGTCCATTATCTGGCAAAAAATTCGCAAGCAAACAACGGGGTTCAATGGGCCATTCTCACGAATGTACTGTGAAAGACTGTCCCCCTGCAGATATTCCATTACGAGAAAGGGTTGCTTTTCGTCAATCATGCCGAAATCATATTGCTGAATCAGGTTCGGATGTTGCAAGTCACTAGCGGCGCTTGCTTCTTGCTGGAAGCGTTTTACACTTACTTTATCTTCAGAAAGTTGGGCATGCAGCATTTTTATTGCTACATAAGTATTTTTGCGATCTATGACTTCAGCCAGGTAGACATTTCCCATGCCCCCTTTGCCTACCAGTTCCAAAATCTTGTACTTGTTACTAATGACCTGGCCGATTGTTTCATCACCGTAGCGGACAAGCTGTGTGCCCTCACATTGAGGACACTTCTCGTATGCCTCATCAAAGTTGGCATTGCAAGCCAAACACATCTTCCTCATTACGGAAGCCTGGTTTTCGCTTGGCACCGAACCTGTCGAATCCACAAAGCACCTTTCGTTCTTAACACTAGTACAGCTGGCATGTTACAACAGTAAGAGTCGTTTTGGCTAATACCGCAGAAATTATCCCGATAGCTTATTTGTTCGCACTGGGCGGATTGGTTTCCTCAGAACCTTCTTTTGGCAGCCCTTCATCATCCTCCGCTTTGTCATTGCTTGCATCTTTTTTGCTGGCTTGTTTCTTCTTAAATGCCTCGGCGTTTTGTTTTGCAGCTGCTTGAATTCTCGCTGATTTGAGGGCCTTGACATATTCGGGAACTTCCATGAGATATGTCATGGGCTCAATATACTGATTCGTATCGTGTTTGATTACCGTGTAATGCACATGCACACCGGTTGATCGCCCGGTGCTACCGGCGAATCCTACAACCTGGCCCCGGCGTACCCACATTCCGGGCTGCACGGCGTAAGCATTGAGGTGACCGCAAATTGTTCTGATATTAGGGTAAGGATGATAAATCTCGACAGCCACTCCGAGATTACCCCTGTATCCAACTCTGGTTACAATACCATCGAGCAAATTGTAGACTTTATCATTTAAATTTGCAGCGAGGTCAACCCCGTTGTGAAAGTCGCCTTTTCCTGTGACCGGATGCACACGAAAACCCGCTTTGGATGTCACAACTCCCATTCCGGCAGGAGTGTAGACCTGCTCATCCCTCATTGGTGAAATCAAAAGACAGGGTACGTAATAGCCTTCGAAATAATACGCCCGTGCAGAAAGCGGCGTCGCTATCAATGTGATGGCGATAAGGATAATGGATAAAAACGCTTTTTTAGAGTCAATCATCCGGTCGTGTAGCCCAGCTTACCCATTACTCATACCACGAACTGCCATTTCTATATAAAACACTGATACTAATGCATAGAAGCGTTTCGAAGCGGAGATCGCCTGAATTCTTAAATCAGCTCAACTGTTTATCAAGAAGTTTATTCACCAGTTCAGTATTTGCTTTGCCGGATGTCGCTTTCATCACTTCACCAAAAAAGTAGCCACGGATTTTTGTTTTTCCAGCCTTGTAATCAGCAACTTGTTTCGGGCTATTGTCTAGAACCTTTTTGACAATTCCCTCTAGCTCTCCTTCGTTCGATATTTGCGCAAGACCTTTTTGTGAAATGTATTCAGACACTTTTACAGCCGGTTCTTCTCTGGACATAGACAGAATATCCAGGAGAACTTGTTTGCCTGTACTTGAGTTGAGAATACCCGAGCCAACGCTTTCCACTATATCTTTCAAATTTTCCGGGCTCAGGCGCGTCAGCGCCAGATCCGTTTTGGCTTCGGTGAGTTGTCCGATCGCAGTATTAAGAAGCAGATTGGCTGCCGCTTTGGCATCAGCGCCCAGCTTCAAAGAGTGATCGTAGAAGTCGGCAATATCTTTATTCTCAACAAGAATGCCGGCCGATTCTTCGCTCAAGCCGCACTCTTTCACATATCTCTGCCGTCGAGCTTCGGGCAACTCAGGCATACTCGCCAGGGTTTTTTCGACCCACTCTTTGCTTATAGCAAGAGGCACTAGATCTGGTTCGGGGAAATAACGATAGTCGTGTGCATCTTCTTTTGATCGCATTGAGAAAGTGCTTTGCGTAGCCTCATTCCACAATCTAGTTTCTTGGACTACTCGCTCACCTTTTTTGACAAGATCGATCTGCCGATCTATTTCTGATTGAATCGCCCTTTGAACAGCCTTGAAGCTGTTCATGTTTTTGATTTCTGCCTTTGTGCCTAATTCTGTTGCACCGCGAGGACGAATTGACACATTTGCATCGCACCTGAAACTGCCTTCTTCCAGGTTGCCATCGCAAACATCGAGATATCGAAGAATCGTTCGGAGCTCAATCAAATAATCTCTCGCTTGCTCGGGTGAGCGTAAATCAGGCTCACTCACAATCTCAAGAAGAGGCACGCCGGCGCGATTATAATCGGCAAGGCTATAATCTGAGCCATGCAGGCCCGCAGCACCGGCATGCACCAATTTTCCGGCATCTTCTTCAAGATGCGCGCGCAGAATTCTTATTTTCTGCCCGCCAATAGTTAGATAACCATTTTTGCAAATAGGCTGGTCATATTGAGATATTTGATATGCTTTCGGCAGATCCGGATAAAAATAGTTTTTGCGATCGAATTTGCTGTGTTCAGAAATACTGCAATTCAACGCAATACCACATTTGATACCATACTCAAGTGCTTTTTTATTGAGTACCGGCAGAACACCCGGCATCCCTAAACATACAGGGCAGACCTGTTTGTTTGGCTCAGCTCCAAAATCTGTTGGGCAAGCGCAGAAGATTTTCGAGCGAGTTTTTAACTGCGCATGTACTTCCAATCCGATTACTGCTTCGTATTCCATTTCCCACCAACACTAGTTTGGACGAAGCTATGAGTTTACACCTTTGTCAGGCGATTTGATCAGCGCGAGAGCGGACTGGATCCCAAATTCACATAGTGATCGGACTAATTTGGCACTCCGGTGGCATTCACAGATGTACCGTCCTGAAGGGTCTCTTTGGTTCTTTCCCCAGCCATCTCTCCGGGTTTCCCAAACATCATGTGGAACAGGGGCGCACGCTTGCCGAGTATTTGATGAAGTTGTTTGGCTGCTACATCTATGTCGGATGCGGCAGTTTTCACTCTGGCCATAGTTTGCGAGACATCAGCGCGGAAGGACGGATCACTCATCATCGTGTTGGCTTTGCTCATAGCCTCTTTGGCATCCTGCAGGGCTGTTTTCATATCAGAACGCAAGCCTTGATCGTCGGCAAGCTTGTTTACTACAGCCATCGATTTCCGTATCTCTTCAGATGAGGTCTGAATTTTGCCCAACATAGTCAACAGGTCTGTGCGGAGCTCTTTATCTTTGACTGTGCTGGAGAATTCACTCATCGCCGATTGAACTGTTTGCGCTGTTTTGTGCGCGAGGTCGACAGTCTCTCGGAGATCTCTGCTCATATTCGGGTTGTCCAGAATTTTGCTCACTTTGCGATTGGTACTCGATAAGCCTGACGCAAGAGTGGACCCCTCCGAAAAGAAGCGACTGGCGTTATCTGCCATACGCTCGGCCTTGTCCGCCGTTAATGTAAACCTGCTGGCCGTAATACCTATTTTCTTACTAGCAAGATTGATATTGTCTTCCAGATCTGGAAGTCTATCCAGGTTTTTGTCGAGTTTAGCCGCAGCCTGCGAGAAGTGTTTGATGCCGGCCGATGCTTCGTCGGAAGAAATAGCATCTGCTACGACATTTATTTTCTTGGCGATATTGTTTATGACCAGCTCTGTCCGTACGGGATCGTGTCCTTCAACAACCAACTGAGGATTGACCGCCTCGTCAGGTGTATCGGCAGACTGATTGGGTAAGGTGATTTCTATGTATTTGGCGCCAACTAACCCCAGCGTCTGTATGGTTATATCCGAGGTCTTCGGAATCTTTACCTTTAAGCCGGTGACCTTCAACCTGATATAGACCTTGGGTCGCCTTGCTTCGGTTGCATCTGCATCTGGTATATCTTGCAAGCCGTCGGGAAGCTTGAAGGAAATTTGATCGACATTGCCAACCCGAACGCCCTGAACGTTGATTGTGGCATTGTTAGCAAGCCCGGCCACATCGTGAAAGCGCACCCAAAATATTTGCGGGCTTTCCATGGAAAGATTCTTCAGCCAACCCCACCCATAAAGGAGCGAGATCAGCGCACCCAGTGCGAAAAATCCGACTTTTAGCTGTAAATCTTCACGTACCATTTCTTTGTAGCGCTCCCTGTATCATCATAAGTCATTTATGCATTAAGCATTGGACCTTCTCGTGTGGCGTGTGCAAATTGATGCATGTATGGGTTTTCTGATTCCATTGCCTCTTTGGTTTCACCGGACCAGACTATGCGACCAGCGTGCATCATAATTATTCGATCAGCAGTGCGCGTCCAGGTTGAATACTGATGCGTAACAACAATAGAAGCGGCTTGCAAGGTGTTTTCAAGTTCAATCATATAATCTTCAATGATTGTTGACATTACCGGGTCGAGACCCGTAGTCGGTTCGTCGTAAAGAATAATTCTAGGATTGAAAACCACAGCTCTGGCAAAACTTGTTCGTTTTTGTTGTCCACCGGAAAGCTCATTGGGATAGTGATCGACATAATCAGATAAGCCCACCAGGGCCAACGTTTCACGAATTTGCTTTTCTTTCTCGGCAACACTCATTTTGCGACGCTTGAGTGCAAGCATGAGATTCTCTCGAACAGTGTAGGAATTGAGCAAGGCGGAACCCTGAAAAACAAGAGCAAGCTCATCCGATTCTTTAATGATTTCACCCGCATCAGGCTCCAGCAGTCCACAAAGAAGCTTGAGAATAGTGCTCTTGCCGCAGCCGGAAGGACCAATAATTCCGAGTGTTTCACCCGGATATACTTCAAAGCTTATGCCTTTGAGAATCTCTCTTTCCTCAAAAGCTTTTTTCAAATTCACAACCTTGATTGCAGGTTTGTTTTTTTCCACGTGAGTTTGCATTATTCTGTTTCCTCAGCGCGGAGCATATGTAAGTGAGGTGACAATAAAATTGAAAATGAAGATCATGGTCATCGCCCAGACCACTGTTCTTGTGGTTGCAATGCCTACATCTTCAGCACCACCGCGTGTGCTCAGTCCAATGGAGCAAGAAAAAATCGTGACGATGGTTCCGTTGATGAATGCTTTCAAGAAATGTACGGAAAAATCACGATCAAGAATTGTCTGCCGCACAGAATCAAGGAAAGTTGCAGCAGGCACGTTCGCAGCAGCCCAGGCAATATTTACACCTGCGATCAAACCAATAAACATTGCATAAATCGAAAGTACCATCATCATGGTTACACCCGCAACGTAGCGAGGAACCACAAGAAATTCGATTGGATCAATGCGCATTATATGCAATGCATCTATCTGTTCTGTAATCATCATCGTCGTAAGTTCGGCCGCAATAGCTGAGCCTACACGACCAGCCAACATGACACCGGCGGTGATAGGACCAATTTCCCGGATCAGGGCCAGGGAAACAACCCCACCGATTGCAGTGTCGCCACCGAAAAGTACGAGCTCACGAGAAATTTGCAAAGACATAGCAAATCCTGTGAATAGCGCGGTTAAACCTACAACGAGAAATGATTTCAATCCGATCATTTCACATTGATGCAGGGTTTCATTCCAATCAATTTTTCCGCGCAAAATGAGCGCCCAGGTGCGGTAGAGAATGATCAGCGCCAGACCGAACATTTTTACACCGCTACCCAGATAGGACTCCAGGAACGCAAGAGGATTCGGCAGTCGCCGTTTGCGCCGCTGCTCAAGATCCTCTAATACCGATGCACCATTTGACAACTACGAACGCCTCACTCGTGTTCTCTAACATTGGAGCAGTTCCAAACTAGCTAGCATAACCAAAACGTACAGTTTCTGCACTGTTTTGAAAGCATCAGCTACATGGTTTTTTGCTAAACAGCGCGCAAATAAGCCATTCCGCCGTGATTGATTGTATCTAATTTAGCAAAGATACAGAGCCGGTCTTGAATTTCTCTTCATGCTCCCGCGCAGCCACATCATCTCAGCTGAAACTAAGAGTCTGAGCAGCCAGATCAAGCCAATAGCCAAGATGTACTTTTATCTTTTCTGCTGGTTTAATGCGTGATTTCCCCAGTGAATTTAAGCCGCAGTTAAGCTTAAATGAGCGGGCGTTGTGATGGCTTTACTGATATCTGGTCACCTACAGTTCGATGAACCAACCTACAGAACAGTCCTTGTTTGGCTCGAGTCTAGATTTTACCGGCGGCAGCGCCTTCCGGGTCTCTCCAGAATTACGAGAACTGCAAGAAAAATACCTGCAGGCAAAGTGCGAGAAACAGCACATGGGCGTTGCCTCGAGCATGTTTGCCATGGCTTGCCCGATCATGCCGCTTGGGTTTCTTTCCATGCTCTTTGTCCTGGGCAAACTAGACGGAATGGAAAAGGACCCAGAAACATTGGCTTTCAACCGCACACTCAAGGGCGATATGGCACGTATTGCTGCTGCAGATGCCTTGATGCGGAAGAAGAGAGATCTGGGCGAAGACGCCGAAAGCAATGCTTACGTTCGTTATGCATCCAGAGAGATGGAGCTCCGTCCTTTGCGCATGGCTATGCGCCCCATACGTGGCGCCGAAAAAAGAGTTATTCCAAGACAGCAGTCACGTGAACAATTGAGCAACGGCTTTTTCCTGACAAAAGAAAAACAGCAAAAGATGCGGGACATCAAGCGACAAAAGATATTGCTTGAAGGTCTGATGGAAAAAGAGCGGGAGAAAGACAATAATCCTGAAGTCAGTCGTCTCTCGCAGAAGCTGGAAATGCTCGACAAACTGCTGCGCAAAATGAACTTAAACAACGAGTAAGAAAGCGAATTTCCCGTAAAAGATATGAAACAGCAGAACTGCCCCGGCAGTCCCGTGAAAGCAATGTTACATTTGTCTTAAGAGCGCTTGCACTAAGCGCTATCTGGGTACATAACTTTCGTGCGGTGAAGCGGAGAGTGCCATGTACGAGAATTACATCAAAGCCGGAAACCCTGACACCTCAGAAACTGAACTGCGCGCCTTGCTAGCAGACGGAGATGCAGCAGTTCGCCGCCGTTTGGCGGAGAATCCGCGCATACCTGACGACGTACTGCTAAAGCTTGCCGAAGACGCAGATCCCGATGTTAGGTGTGCGGTTGCAGAACACGAGAGAGCACCACGGGCAGTGCTTGAACGACTCAGCAATGATGAGAATGTTCAAGTCCGTTATGCCGTATCTGGACAGTATTCGCTTCCTGTCGATCTCCTGGAACAGCTATGTTGCTCCGACGACAACCCTTATGTGAGAGATCACGCCAGAAGAACCCTGGAAGGCATTTTTCTTGAACAGGCATTGAAAGATGCCGGTTTTGTGGCTCTGGCTGGAGCCAAAGAGAGATTGGGAGAGATTCTAGTTGACGCCGGGGTGCTCAAGCAAGAACAGGCACAGGAGCTTGTTCGTATAGCAAGCGAACGAGGAATTCCTCTGGGGCATGCACTGGTTGAATCAAGATGCGTTGCACGGTCTGTGGTTGTAGCCGCGTTGAAAGCCCAGAGGGCGGTACGCGATGGCGAAATGCAATATCAGGACGCCATTTGGACAGTCAAACACATCCTCGGCAAGCACAAATAATGTGTTTGACTTAATCTGAGTAATCCATACGCGGCATCACTGACACCATCTGCAGTGCGAGCCGCGCTATGCGTTCGTGCGCATCTGTCCCCTAAAACACGCTTTAGCTTGAGCTTAGAAACATGGGTTTTATGGCGCTTCAGGCTCTGCCGGGTTGCAAAACATTTAGTGAACCCTTGAAATCACTGCAGCCGTGGAAATAACCTGTTGTCATCTCTCCAATTTCTCTCCGGAATTTCTTAAAGCAAGCACAGCAGGATTTACAGCAGCCGCATTAGAAAGCAATAAAGTTGCTTCATGAGGATTGCCTGCTTTTGCATTCCGTCACGAGTCACGGAGTTTCTGAGAGTCTCACCCGAAAGGTGCGCTCTTCATCTCTTGATCAAACTGCTCGCTCGCGTCATCGCCACCACTGGCGGTACCGAACGCGGTCTGACGCTCAACTGAAGGAACACTGCATGGCGAAAAACAATCACGATTTCGGGCTCACCGAAGATTACATCACGAAAGCGATGGCTGACTGGGAGATTCCCGGCATGTCCATCGTGGTCGTGAAAGACGGACAAACGGTTTACTCAAAGGGCTTCGGGCTGCGCAAGCTGGGAAGCAAGGACCTGGTCGATGAGCACACACTGTTCACGATCGGCTCTTGCACCAAGGCTTTCACAGCCACTGCCATTGCGATGCTCGCAATGGACGGCAAGCTCAGCTGGGACGACCCTGTCCGCAAGTTTCTGCCCGACTTTGCTCTGGCTGACGAGGAAGTCGCAGCCAAGCTTACGCTGCGCGACATCGCTTCACACCAGAGTGGTGTCGAGGATGGTGCCATCACCAAGATCCCTTATGACAACGACAAGGATGCCATTGCTGGGCTCAAGCTCCTGAAGCCAGTTCAACCCTGGCGCGGCGGCTTCGCGTACAACAACACGATGCTGGCTGTTCTCGGCAAAGTTGTGGAGAAAGCGTCCGGGATGAGCTGGGAAGCCTTCCTGCAAACGCGCATCCTCAATCCTCTCGGCATGAACGAAAGCCGCCCGACGATGAAGTCGGCAGAATCCGTGGACAATCGCGCAACTGCTCATCAGATGGGCAAACGCGAGAAGCTGGAAGTGATGAAAGTGAAGAGCCTGGACTTCCTTGCTTCGTCAGCGGCTCTGCAAGCCAATGTCGTCGATCTCGCCGAGTGGCTCAAGTTCCACCTGGGAACGCTGTCTGCCGAAAAGCAGGCGCTGCTGAGCAAAACGCTGCTTGACGAAATGCACAGCGAACAGCTTCTGGTCGAGCCGAATCCCTTCACGTTGATGATGCACCCCGGCTCATCGCGGCACGGTTATGGTCTGGCCTGGTTCGTGCGTGACTACGGCGGAACGCGTCTTGTGCAGCACGGCGGCTATGTCGATGGTTTCACCTCCTTTGCGGTGATGGGACCGTCACATG
The DNA here is from genome assembly GCA_044358055.1 of Obscuribacteraceae bacterium (SeqCode). Classification (GTDB taxonomy): domain Bacteria; phylum Cyanobacteriota; class Vampirovibrionia; order Obscuribacterales; family Obscuribacteraceae; genus JAIEPM01. The sequence goes on along the minus strand of JBIKOL010000039.1, from coordinate 7,231 downwards.
GGTTTGGCGTGTTTGTTCTGACGAACATGCATAATTCGCTGGCTCCGTTTGCGCTTGCTTATCGCGTCATCGATGCCTATCTCGGCGTCGAAGCGACTGACTGGAGCGCCTACTTCCTCGCCAAGCGCGCGGAACACCGCAACAAGGTGTCTCCGCACAAGCATGAGCAGAAGGAAGAAAAGACGAAACCTCTGCAAGTCGCAGCCGCCGGCACAAAGAAAAAGCGCGCCAAGAAAGCCGGCAAGAAGAAGGGCAAGCATGGCTCGACGAAGGTCAAGGCAGAGCGCAAGAAGAAGCGCTGCAAGACCAAGAAGAGCAAGAAGAACTAGCGAGATGCATCTCCTGGAGTCGCAGTGCAGAGAGGACATAAATCACCCTCTCTGCCTGCCTCCATTTTTCAACCCAGTCTATTCATGCATATAGTGGTTTGACAACGCATTTTTTCAAATCTGGCTTTTAAAGCGGGATATGGGTGGATCTGCAAGGGATCTTGAAATGCGAAATCGTGTTTTTTGCGATGAAACAGTGGGTTTGAGTTGAATCAGAAAAACACAGCGAGGACTCCCGTGCTGGAATCCTTTGTGAATAAGTGCTTTGCAGAATCGATCTAATCAGCCGTATTGCCAGACCGTTGAGAAAAGTTCTTTCCAAACGAAATGAGATGGCAGATGCAGGAAGACTTTCGTCCCTTTTTCTTTTACCAAAACACCGATTTTGATTAGTTGAAGCCGAAAGGTTTCAACAGTCATCGGAGGAAGATTGGCTCTGGTTCTGATATCCCAGATCAAAATGTAAGCAAACACATGTAAGAGTAGCCTAAATTGATTGTGTTCAAATTCCTGGCAGCTTGTTCTGTCGCACTTTAAGTAGGATTTGAGATCCTTGATCCAATTTTCACATTGAGCGCGACGACAATATTTGTCGTCGTAGATCTTTCAAGCGGAGCTTCCAGACGCATTTGTAATCACAAATCTGGTATCTGGTCCGTCCTTAGTAAAATCGACCCTGAAGATAAAACGACGTTCCTTGCTCCATTCTTTTGATTGGTAGACAAATTCACCATATTTGCGCACATGTAATTCGTCTTCAAAATGCTCCTGCATCCTTCCTTCCTCTTTGCTAGAAAACCGTATTCTCTCTTCCTTTTGTCGCGCAATAAGTCTCTTCGCTTTCTTTGAGAGAGTTTCATTCTGCTGTGGAAGTGCTGCATATTTCTTGAGTTCTGGACTCTTTTCACCAAAGGAATCGAACTCCCTTTTGCATTTTTCGATCAGCTCCTGGGCATGATAAGCCAGTCCAGCATGGCTTCTTGTGGCAATGAAATAGGTAATGTTGTTTTGCTCGCAAAACTCAAATAGTTCAGGATCGGCAAACGCCGCGTCTGCCTTTAGTTCTAACCTTACATTCGGAAAATATTTGCGTAGGTCCTTCTGCAGCTTCTTCAATATTCTCAAAGCATCTTCCGCTGGATTTGGGCTTCCTGGGCGCAATACAGCACTTAAGGGGAAACCGTCATCAGAAAAAATAAAAAGTGGAGCAAAACAGTTCATTCCATAATAGCCGTTGAAGCAGGACAGCTGCTGGTATCCATGAACCGGGTCATGTGTCGTGTCCATCGACAAGCGAATCACTTTCAACTTTCTCTTGTGGGCTTTTGCGAAAAGGTACACCAGCCCTTGCTGCATCAGCTCATTTGAGACGTTGGTTGCCGATGTCTCGAACCGACTCAGTGTAGGCTGCGATGCCAGCAAGTGCCCAGCAGACGGCTCGTATCCAACCGCTAACTGATGCACTGCATCGTATCGAAGAGAACCAGCATCATTGCAATCCTCATAGCCAGCGGCAATTCCAAAAATTCGTTGGCACAGCATATTTTCAAAAGTGTGTGTAACCAAATCTGGGCGCCGCTCATCGTGCATGCACAATGACATGGTTCGAGTAAGTCCTAGACGTACATTAGCTTTCCGAAGAAGTAACAAACCTCCGTCGCTGCAAACGTCGCCTCCGTCGAAGTTTGCAACCACTTCGCTTCCGCTCGGCAGAAATAGTCGAAGTTGCCCTTGTCCGTCCGCATTTTTTGTTTTAAACTGTGCCATTCAAAAGCCCCGTTTTTGTCAGTAGCTGTAGTCTCGTAAACACAGATTCTGAGCCAAATGACAGGGCTTTTGATCCTTTTTGAAAATTACTTTGGTATCACTTCCGTGAATTATTGCGGTCAAGTTTATACACTATATCCTTTAGTATGTTTGGAGAAAAAATTCAAAAAGGCAAAAAAATGGAGCAGCGAAGAGAGCACATGTTTGCCCTCACGCCCAAGAAAAAAGCCGCCCGGCTGCTGCTTTTGACGGCAACAGCCGGGCGGTGCAAAAGGAATTGGACAGCACGCGCCCAAGAGACTTTTAGTCGCCAACCACAATCGCGTCGATGAAGGTTTCACCGGCGAGCTTGGCAGCGATGACGCGGTGACGACCATCCTCGACGATATAACCACCGCCTTCGCAGGGGCGAACAACGACACGAACGTAGGGCCGTCCGTCCTCGAAATCGCCGCGCATTTTCTCAATCTGCGCCCGGTCCTTGCGAAGGATGCGTTCCACGGTGCGCTCGGGCACGTAGAGCTCATCCAGACCGATGGTCACAGTGGGATAGTCGCGGTTGCGCTTTTCGCGGAACTTCATGAAGGCTCCCTTTCCGGGAGCCGTTAGATGCGTGACCCCATGTCACGCTGGTCTACGGCTCCCTATGAAAGGGCAGCCACACGAGTACGCATACTCTTCTCCTTTCTTTCTGTCCGGGAGGCTACGAAGCCTGCCAGCAAGGGGTTTTCAGCCCACAACGCCGCAGCAGCTTCTCGTCGCGCCAGATGGCGCTACTCTGCCTCCTCTGAGGACCGGGGGTTAGCGAGCGGAAACATGACGGTCGGCTGGCCGCGTTCCGACTAGAGCGCGGCGCAGTTGTCCTCGCTCGTCATCTGGAACGAACCGACGCCGCCGCTGCCGGGCTTGGTGAAGAGGCAGGCGACAGGCTTGCCGGTCTCGTCACAGAGGTGCGCGTGGAACGGGCTGACGCTGGTCGGCTGCACGCTCCAGTTCTCCGGACAGGCGACCTGCACGGCGTGCTCCGTGGAGACGCAGGTGCGGCGAACGCCGACGGCCTTGAGCTCGTCCCAGGGTCCACGCGGCGGGACGAACTGATGGTTGGGGTTGCTTCCGCAGGCGCAATTTTTGCAGCTCATGATGGTTCCTTTCTGAAAAAGGTTGCGTTGAACTATCTTCCAAACACGGTTTGGAAGGCATGGTCTTAGGGGAGCGCCGAACGTATTCTGCACCCCCCCAAAACCCTAATGCCAGACGAGTTGCTTACGCCTTGACGGCGGCGAGCTTCTCGAACTCGGCGATGTAGCCTTCGAAGACATCGAGGGCCTGCTGAATGGGCGCCGGAGAAGAAAGATCCACTCCCGCTCCTTTGAGCAAATCCAAGCTATCTTGCGACGAACCGCCCGAGAGGAAGCGCAGGTAGCGCTCCACAGCGGGCTTGCCCTCGGCGATGATCTGCCGCGAGAGAGCGACAGCAGCCGAGATGCCGGTGGCGTACTGGTAGACGTAGAACGAGCTGTAGAAGTGGGGAATGCGCGCTCCACGACGGCGCCGTAGTACTTCGCGTTGAGCCCCTTGTAGATGCTGCAGAGCAGCTCGGGGGTGAGCGCCTCGCCGGCTTCCGCGCGAGCGTGCGCTTCCTTCTCGAACTCGGCGAAGAGCGTCTGGCGGAACAGCGTGCCACGGAACCCGTCCATCGCGTGGTTGAGGATGTACATCTTCAACGCACGGTCTTCGGTGTTCTTGAGCAGGTAGTCCGTCAGAAGCATCTCGTTGCAGATCGAGGCAACTTCGGCAACGAAGAGCGTGTAGTTGCCGTAGCAGAAGGGCTGACTCTTCCGCGTATAGAACGAGTGCATCGAGTGGCCGGCCTCGTGAATCAGCGTGAACATCGAGTCCATGCTGTCCTGCCAATTCAGCAGCATGAACGGATGCGTGCTGTACGAGCCCCAGCTGTAGGCACCCGAACGCTTGCCCACGTTCTCGGCGACGTCCACCCAGCGCTGCTCGAAACCCTTCTTCAGGGCAGCAACGTATTCCTTGCCCAGCGGAGCCAGCGCCTTCAAGCACTCTTCGCGCGCGGCGGCATGGGCGATCGAGTACTCGACCTCCTTCACCATCGGCACGTAGAGGTCGCAGATGCGCAGGTCCGAAACGCCGAGCAGCCGCTTGCGCAGCTCGAGGTAGCGGTGCAGCTTCGGCAGGTTAGCGTCCACGGTGCCGACCAGATTGTCGTAAACCGAAACCGGGATGTTTGACGGTCCGAGCGCTGCTTCCAGGCTCGAGCCGTACTTGCGGGCCTTGGCGAAGAACATGTTGGACTTCACCTGGCCGGCGTAGTTGGCTGCCAGCGTGTTGCGCAGCGCGTTGTAAGACGAGTGCATCGCCGTGAACGCAGACTTGCGAACGTCACGGTTCTGACTCTCGAGGAAGCGAGCGGCATAGTTGCCGTGCGTGAGTTGCACGTCATTGCCATTCTCGTCCTTGATGGTCGGCAGCTTCAGGTCGGCGTTGTTGAGCATCTCGAAGACGCGTTCGGGAGCCTGCGCGACTTCACCGGCTTCCGCAAGCACCTGCTCCATCTCGGGAGACAGGACGTGCGGCCGCTGGCGATCGAGGTCTTCGAACTCGTGCTTGTAGATGCGCAACCCAGCGTTTCGCTTGAGGAATCCCTGGATGCGGGGCGACGGCGTAGCCAGCAGCTCGGGGGTGATGAACGAGCTGGCAGCCGAGAGGGACACGCTGAGCGTCGAGGCACGGGAGGCAAGCGCCTGGTGCGTCGCAACGGTGGTGTCCTCATGCAAGCGCATGTTGGCGTAGGTGTAGAGCTTGCCGAGGATCTCCGAGATCTTGTCACGCAAGGTCAGGGCTTCGAGCAGGCTCTTGCCGGTCTTGGTGAGCTTGCCTTTGAACGCTGCCAGTTGCGGGATCATCTTCGTCACTTTGGCGAAGTCCGCTTCCCAGGCTGCGGTGTTGGAATAAACGCTCTCCAGATCCCAGGTCAGCTCGACTGGAACCTCGGAGCGCTTTGGAAGTGTATGCGAGTTCACGGTTAAACTCCTTGTCAAAAGTTATTGGCGGCTGAGCCGCAGACTAGTCAGCCTGAGCATCTCTGCACAGGACTATACACCCTTTGAAATCCACTTCACTGCAAGCAATCGACACCAGACCAAACCCAGAAGCCTTGCGGCTTGCATAAGTTTAGTGCTGAAATTGAGCTGCTTTTGTTTTCGGGTGCCAGAAGATAAGAGTGAAGGATGTGGAGGAGGCCTACACCCTAAGCCGCATGCTGCTGCGAAGTAAAGAAATAATTTCTTGAGAATCCGATCTGTCCCACAGGGCTTTCCCCTGCGCCTGCAGGCTATTCAGCCGAAAGAGCAAAAAATACCCAATTTTAATTTTGGCGAATGCACTTTTACTTCCAGGAGAAATTTTGATTTGATAGCTAGCGCAGGGGCTGCCAGGTTATGTCAACAGCATACAGCTTTTCATGAAAAACAAAACAAAGATGAACTGTCACAAAAAGTACGCAAAGCTAGTCTTTTGCTCATTATTCCTCGCATTCTCGATGAGGACAATTCATGCCCAGGAGAATCCAGCACCAGAGATCAGCTTTCCTGAAACCGAGTTTGACCTCGGTCAGGTCAACGAAGGCGCGGAGTTCCATCACACCTTCAAAATCGAGAATCACGGGCAAAAAACTCTGCAAATTAAGACAGCATTTTCAACATGCGGATGCACCGTACCGGTCATAAAGAACAAAGAGATCAAAGCCGGTGAATCAGGCAATCTCGAAGTGATCATGGACACGTCTATGAAACAAGGTTATGTGTCAAAACCAATTGAGATTCACTCAAACGACCCTGTTCACCCAATTTCGACAATTTACATCAAAGCCAACGTTCGAAGTCCTCATGCGGATTTAGGAACAGACAAAACAGCCAAGATTTTCACTGGACGCTGTGCTGCCTGTCACGTCAGCAAAGGAACTGGAAAAATTGGCGAAGAGCTTTTCGCAGCTGACTGCGCTATGTGTCACGGATTCCGCGCAGCAGGCATTCCCGGTGTCGCACCGCCACTGGTGCCTTTTGATTATCACGACAAAGACTTTTCGGAAGCAATGAAGAAAATTGTTTCCTTTGGCAGCAAGACTCACCGCTCGATGCCTGGGTATTTGAAGGAAGCAGGTGGACCGCTAAGCGAGGAAGAAATCAATTCGCTGCTGGATTTTTTGAAAAACAAAAGCGACAGAGAACTGAAATCGAAATCCTAAGCGACCCGAGACAACTCTCTCACTCTCTCCTCCAATACATCGGCCAGTTCTTCGCTCGTGCGTCCGGCAGGATAGATTGGTTCCCCAAACGAAATTCTCACGTCCGTCTTTTTGGGCAAGGCTGTCCCTTTTGGCAGCATCTCATAAGCGCCCTCGATTCCGATCGGAACAACCGGCACTCCAAGCTGTCGAGCCAACAAGGCGAAACCCGGCTTGAAATGTGCGTGTGAAAGCGGAGTGCTTCTGGTACCTTCAGGAAAGATCAGTAGTGAATTGCCCTCTCTCAAAACCTCCTTCGCCTTGCGAAAGCCTAATAGAGGTTGTTTTCGATCAAACGGAAATGTGTTCAACAACAAGGTCATGAAGGCTCCGATCCACTTGTTCTTGTAAAAATAATCAGCAGCAGCCGCTATGGACAGTGACTCTCTCTGATATTCCGGCAGAGCCCGAAGTATGATTCCTGTATCTGCGTGACTTGAGTGATTCGCGACATAAACACAGGGACCCTTCAAGGATTTCAAATTCTCCAAACCACTAACGGTAAAGCTTTTGCTGTAAAAACGCATAATTGGAAAAAGCAAAATGTTTTGCAGCACCCACCTTGCGGCTTTTTGAAAATTGCCGACAAGATCTGATGGCTCATTCGATACCGGATGAATTGAAATCGCGGAAACACCGCCAGAACTGACAATTTTCATAAAACAGCTCCTCAAATTCCAGCGGCAAGAATAAAGAAAACCGCAGGCATAACGAACAGCAAACCATCTACACGATCGAGCAAGCCACCAAAGCCGGGAAGCCAGGTACCCGCATCTTTTGTTTGAAAGGACCTTTTCAGTTGTGATTCAAAAAGATCGCCCAA
>JBIKOL010000265.1:0-5214 GCA_044358055.1 Obscuribacteraceae bacterium (SeqCode) | reverse complement strand
CGACGCATGGCGTCGCCCCTACACATAAAGACCATAAGGTCTGAACGGGTAGCATATGTTATTTCGTCCGCTGAAAATACATACCTGGCTTTTGGTGATTCAATACAAGCGGTCCTTGCTCACCCCATATTGTAATGAGCTTGCCATGGCGCTTTTCCAGAGAAAAAATAAGATCACCTGGCTTGAACTTCGAAGGAATTTTGACTGACACATCCTTATCATCATAGTTAGACTTGAAGATAATGGAACATTTGCTGCCAGCGATCTGAGCGTCGGCATCAGCTCTAACCAGGGTTTGAAATCCATCGATTTTCAATCGAGCTTTATTATCTTTTGAAATTGTGAGCAAGTACTGCATGACCTGACCAGGAAGAGCTTCTTCGAATTCGTAAGTTCCTGACCATCTGGAAGTACCCGCGTGCTGTGGCTCAGCATGGATAGACCCATTGGCAGAAGAAAAAAGAGCAAGAAGCAATACTAAAATAAATATCGATAATTTCATAGCAAATCGTGGTTCTCCAGCTTGAACTAGTATATCGTGCAATCCGTATCTTTTTAGAAGCCGGCGAGCCGCAGCTAGCCTCGTAATGGGGACCCGTGCGAGCGCAGCGAGTGCGGGTTGGAGAGGCAACGCGGGCGCTCCCGGGTCTCAGCTTCTCTACAGATCATGCTTTTAGATGTTGAGCGAGATATGGTCCAGTTTTGCTGGACCTGGATCTGGCGACCTGTTCAGGAGTGCCGCTTGCCACAATCTTTCCTCCCTGGGAACCGGCGCCCGGACCGAGATCGATCACGTAATCGGCGGCAGCAACTACATCCATATCATTTTCAATGACAATGACCGTGTTACCGGCTTCTGCAAGTGCATGCAGTTGAGACATCAGCTTTTCCGTATCAAAAGGATGCAATCCTGCTGTCGGTTCATCAAGAATATAAAGTGTGCTGCCGTGCTGAATTCGCTGCAGCTCGGTGGCGAGCTTTATTCTTTGTGCTTCTCCACCGGAAAGCTCGGTAGCAGGTTGTCCCAGCCTGAGATAGCCGAGGCCAACATCGCTCAGAGTCTTCAATGCACGACTAACTGCCGGCATATCAGAGAAGAATTCGCCAGCTCTCTCCACTGTCATTTCCAGGACTTGAGCTATATTGAGACCGCGCAATTTAATTTCCAGAGTTTCTTGATTATAGCGGCTGCCACCACATGCGGTGCAGGGCGCATAAACACTGGGAAGAAAGAGGAGTTCGACTGAAACGAATCCCTCTCCTTCGCAATTCTCGCAGCGCCCGCCCGTCACATTGAAAGAGAAGCGCCCGGCATTAAAGCCGCGTTCTCTGGCGGCCGGTAACGCTGCGTACGCGTTCCGCACATAATCAAATAGCCCGGTGTATGTTGCCAGGTTCGAACGGGGCGTTCTACCTATCGGTTTTTGATCGACGTGAACTAATCGTTTGATCGAATCAGCATTGGAAAGAACGGCGATATCAGTGGGGTTTGACTCGTCGAGTCCATCGTGCTCTTCGCTTTCTTCGCCGTCGCTAAGTTTGGTTCCCAACTTGAAAGCAATTGCTTCGGACAGTACCTGGCTTATCAGAGTAGTCTTCCCTGCACCGGAAACTCCTGCAACAGCTGTCAATACACCAATAGGAATCTCGACTTCCAGGTCCTGCAGGTTATGCCTGTTTACCTTGCTGAGCTTAAAATATTCCTGAGCCTTACGGCGAGTAAACGATTTCTCTTTTTTCTTTGCTGGAAACAGATAATTCCTCGTGAGAGAATCAGGCGCCGACTCCAGACCAGCGACCGGACCACTGTAAATCAGCTGCCCGCCATGCTCTCCTGCACCAGGACCCATGTCTACAATCCAGTCCGCTGTTTTGACTATGTCCATATCGTGTTCAACGATGAACAAGGAATTTCCGCTCTCCTTCAAATTTTTCAAAACGCTCAAGAGTGCTTCAGTATCAGAGGGGTGAAGCCCAGAGGAGGGTTCATCAAGAACATAGACCACTCCAAACAGGCCGGAGCGCAACTGAGTGGAAAGACGGATGCGCTGAAGCTCTCCTGTCGAAAGTGTTGGAGTCATGCGATCGAGCGAGAGGTGATCAAGACCGAGCATGGCCAGGGATGCAATTCGATCCAGCAGTTCCTTGCAAATCAGCTCAGCAATCTGGGAGGAATTCTTGCGACTGGATTTTACCTCCTTCTTCTGGGTGGCGCCCCGCAATATAGGCGCGAGCTCGGCCAAAGGCATCAGCCCCATCTCTGCAATATCGTAGCCTGCGAATCGAACGGACAGCGATTGTTGATTCAGCTTTTTGCCCTTGCATTCCTTGCACGCTGCCTTAGTCATAAATTGTGAAACTCGCTTTCGCAGAGTGTCACTATTAGTGCTGGCATAGGTATGGAGCACGTAAACGGCAGCACTCATGTAAGTACCTTGATAAGGGCGCTGAATTCTGTGGGCCTCGCGTTCCGCATAAACAGTAACAACTGGTTTTTCTTCTGTAAAAAGTATCCATTCGCGATCTTTCTTCGGCAGGTCCTTCCAGGGTTTATCAATGTCGTAACCGAGAGTCGCAAGAATGTCGCGATAGTTTTTGCCCTGCCATGCTCCCGGCCAGGCGGCAACGGCCTTCTCTCGTATAGTCAAATTCGGATCAGGGACTAGCGATTCTTCCGTTACGCTATGGATCACGCCAACCCCATGACAGGCAGAGCAAGCGCCAACATGTGTATTTGGCGAAAACCAATCGGAATCCATTACTTCTTTTATCTGCGGTGGATAATCACCGGCACGAGAAAAAAGCATACGCAAAGAATTTGACAGTGTGGTTAAGGTTCCCACAGATGATCGTGAGGTCGGTTCACCACGCCTCTGTTGTAATGCCACCGCAGGTGGTAGCCCGCTTATCTCGGTAACATGAGGAGAAGGTAATTGATCCAGCAATCTGCGCGCATACGGCGCTACCGAATCAAAATACCGGCGTTGCGCTTCAGCGTAGATAGTTCCAAAGGCAATAGATGATTTTCCCGATCCTGATACGCCTGTAAAAACTACAAAGCTGTCCCTGGGCACATCAAGATCAACATTTTGCAGATTGTTTTGCCTGGCTCCGCGAACGCGCACAAAATTGTCTTTGTGTACGCTCGAACTTTTAGCAGCTTTCCGTCGAGAACTCATTTTACCGTCACTGTGATCAGCTGTTTATCTGCTCTATCGTAAAAGGCGCAGACAGGTATCTTCAGAGCAGCACCAGATGCCGAAGCGGTTCCAAGAAAAAATAAATTGCCCTCTGTACTGTCGCCAGGCCACAATACTCTTTTCGCGAACATGGATTGCCGATCAATCCGTCTGATGTTATCCCATCCATATCTTTGCTGGATCGGACCTGTCAAACGAACCTGTCCGTCTACTGTTTGCACAGCTCCAACTGTAGTCGCCGCAGTTACGGTGTTTTCCATTGAACGCAGGAAATAGCCATGTGGATTATCGGGCTGCTTGATTCTTTTTTCCACTTCAAGCATTGGGGCAGAGCTCAGGTTGGACGCGCCAATGCTCAGCGTTGCCAGGTCTCCCTCAAAATTCAGCGGGCGATCTGTGTTATTGCGAACGACTACTTTTACGGCGAGCATTCCTTTTACAGGAGCGGGCGCAGACAGTGCACTTAGTTCTATCTTGTCGAGAACATTTGCCAGGGGAGCCAATGGTACGGCAGCCTGAAATGGATCTTTAGAGATAGGAGCAAGTCCGGCCGGTAGTGGAATCGGTGCATGAGTTTCTATGCTCGGTCTTAGCCCCGGGTCCACAGGCGCCTGAGAATCAACTGCATTCGCTTCAGCAAATACAGCGCTAATACTGCCAAGGAAACTGGCTGCACAAACAATGACCCATCTCGTCTTATCTAGTAATCCTGACAGGTTCCTGCCCTCCGTAACCTTTAGTAAGAGTATCAACAGAAATCAAGCCTGTATCGTGCAAGACCTGAGCCTGTGCGACATTCGATGACACGATTGCCTGCGCCTGAGCTGTAAGAGCTGCCACATAATCACGTTGAGCCTGAATTAGTTCAAGATTAGTTCCCACACCTGTTCGCAAGCGCAAAGTTGCAAGGCGCAAGGATTCGGCAGCAGACTTTACCCCATATGCAGCAGAATCAATTTGTTCTCTTGCTGCTAACTTCGAACAATAAGAGAATCGAACTTCTTCCCCTACCATCAAGAGTTCCTGATTTGCCTGCAATAGGGCTTGCCGGGCAAGGCTTCTTGCCGACAAAACACTTGCCACATTACCCTGACCTAGATTAGGTAAGGACCAACTGACTGCAAATCCCGCCTGAAAAGTATTCGTTAGTCCCGGGAAGACACCAGCCGATGCCGTGTTGGCTCCACTAATATTTGAACTCCCGGAGGCTCCGGTAATTGTATTTACGTTAAAACTGGGTGCCACGGCTCCTGAAGTGACAAGGCTTCCAGATTGCGTGCTTGCAATCGGATTGCCGCCACCGCCTGCTACGACAGTAGCTGTAGTGTTAGCACCCGAGGTACCCACGTTATTGGAGCCGGGGCTGAAACTTGCTGTTTGATTCAAGGCGGTATTGCTGGCGGTGCCGACATTAGTGGCGCTGGCAACCTGCCCGGAAGCAATGCCGTTAAGTTGCGCTGAATTACTGGCTGGATACACTGTAGTACTGGCATGGGTAAATGTAGTAAAAAAGGCAACAGTAGGATACAGGGAAGCAGAGGCAACCTGAAGCTGTCGGTTGGCAGCCAGGCGAAAATACTCATACTGCTTCAGTTCCGGTCTGTGGCTCAAAGATGCATCAAGCAATTGTTTGAATGCAACACTTTCATTCAAAATAGTTTTTTCACTTACAAGCTCATCCGATGGAATCAGATTGATTGCCATAGGTAAATTCAAGGCAAAACAAAGTGCCATGGCTGACTGTCTTGTGCTCGCCTGCTGCTGCAAAAGTGCCTGTTCATCAGCTGCAAGCTGAGCACGAGATTGCATTATGGCGAATTGAGTTCCAGTTCCGGCCCTGTACAAGGAATTGTTCAATTCAAGCTGAGCTTGTGAAAACTGATACGATTTAACTCGAATTTGCAAAATTGCATTATTCAAAACCAGGGCATTGTACTTACTGTAAACGTCCAAGAGTGCGTCATTTCTCGTGCTATAGAAGGCCTGCTTCCAGCCCTTCATTCTGTAGTATTGC
>JBIKOL010000175.1:0-17703 GCA_044358055.1 Obscuribacteraceae bacterium (SeqCode) | reverse complement strand
AGGAAATCCACCAGCATGACCAAATACTCGCATGCTGCCAATGTGATCGATTTGAAATCCTAAGCCATACTCTTGTCCGAAGGTGCTGTTTGTGACTTTCCACTGTGTTCGCTGCATTTCCTTCTTCTCTTCATCATCAAGAAGCAGTCCGGAACCAAGAAGATGTGCAGAAAAATAGGTACAGAGGTCTTTGCAGTTAGAATAAAAACCAGTTGCCGCTGCCAGCGCTCTGGTATTAGCCTGTCCTGAAACGGCCTCTCGCTTTCCGACGGATTCAGCTCGAGAGTACCCGGTCACCAGCTTTCCAACAATGCTCTTTTTGAATTCTGTGCCGGTATTTCTTAGCTTTAGCGGGCTGAGAATATTCTTTCGCACGTAAGCAGCAAATGAGACTCCTGAACACGCCTCAACAAGCAGCCCTAGCAAGCCGTATCCGTAATTTGAATACTTCATCTGCCTGTTTGTGTCCAGGATCAAGTGCGTCTGGCTGAGATCTTCCTTCAATTTTTTTTCGCTGGGAAAATCGTAGCTCAAATGCCAATAGTCCGCGTCGAATCCATCTCTGATGACGCCGGCACTATGAGACAGAAGCTGCCTGGCAGTAACTCTCTTGATACGCTTGTCCTTGTGCTTTGCCAACCAGGGCAAATAGCGCACTACCGGAACATCTATGCTCAGCTTGCCATCCTGAACAAGCTGCATTATTGCAGTTGCAGTAAAAGTTTTAGAATGTGAGGCAATGCGAAAAACATGCTCACCTGTTAGTTGCTCTTTCGTCTCCAGATTCGCATACCCGTATGTTTTGTTGAATACGAGCTTTCCTTTAATCGCTATTCCAACGGCAATTCCAGGAATATCACATCTTTGATGGCGAAAACGCAACCATGAATCCAGTAATTCGCACGATTTTGCGCTTATATCGTCAGCCATCATCTGCCCCCTGTTGCCGGTGTATTATAGATCCAATTTTCAAACCCACCAAACAAACGTCACCAGCTCCAGTCCAGACATGATTAGCAAGAAGAACTTCATTCTCTCGATCTGCTTTGCGCTCATCTACATCTGCTCTCAGCTTCCGTTGAAAGCAGCTGATTCAGACCAAAACGTCCTCTGGGCATGGCAACGCAATGAAGACTTGAGCTATCTAAATCCAGCGAGTTACAGCGTCGCCTATCTTGCCTGCTACGCAACAATCAGCGGAGCAAATCTGCATCTTGAGTGGCGAAATCAAGCTCTGAAGATTCCGGCTGGAACGAATCTTGTTCCGGTTCTGAGAATTGATATCAATCACCGAAGCAAGCCAGAATTAACGGAAGAAAAACTTGGCGGCTTATCCGATGTCATATTGAGGATTTCGAAAATAAGCAGAACACAGCGGGTCCAAATAGACTTTGATGCCTTGGAAAACGAACGGGAATTCTACAGAAACCTGCTCAAAAAAACTCGCGAGAAATTGACTCCAGAGATATCAATATCGATAACTTCTCTGGCCTCCTGGTGCCTCTTTGATAACTGGCTTACCGATCTTCCAGTACAAGAAACGGTTCCCATGATGTTCAGCCTGGGAAAGGAACGAGCCAAAGTCTTACGCTATTTCAAGACAGGCCATGAGTTTCTATGTAAGGGTTGTTGTAAATCCCTTGGCGTGTCCCTGGAGGATCTAGAAGCGACTCAGCTAATGATCGGAAAAGCCAAACAACGTAAAATTCCGACACGCATTTATTTCTTCACAAGAACTCCCTGGACAAAGAAGAAGCTGGAAACCGTACAAAGGATGTTGGAAACAAGTGAAAAATAGAATCAAGAAATCACTAACTTTTGCCTTGCTCATCGCCTCTTTCGCCGCGCAAATGCCGGTGTTTAGTTGCGCATTTTCATCGGAAGATTACTTCACTTACACTGTTCATCCTGACCTGCCTCTCGACAAATATGCAAGCGGTCAACTTGGCATTCTGAAAAGGACTTACGCCCGCTCGTATCTCCTGGTTGCATATCGTTATTTAGAAGATAAGCCGCTCAATGATGCCGAGCAAAAATCGGTTTTGCAAACCTGGAATGACAGACTAAAAGTAGATTACGGCGATACCAGCGCAACAAGTGCCGGCTGGCTAAAGGCTCGCAGTGCGGTTCCAGGGGTAACAAAACTAGATCCGATTGAAACTACAAAACCAATCAGCTCAGAGGAGCCATGGCAAACTTTCTGTAATTGTCAGCCTGCAGCTTTTCAAAATGCCTCGGATACACTTAAAGGATTGATCACCAAATATGGTGCCACATCATCAAATGTAAAGGACTGGCTTAAAGCCCAAGACCAGGTTTTTGCCAATTGTGGATATGCTTCATACTCGGATAAGCCGCCGCCGGCAAGTATTCCAACAGCGTTGCCCAAAACAGCCGAACAGCTCTTGCAAAAATACCGCGACTATCAAATTGCGGCGTCAAATTTCTATGCGCAGAATTTTGAGCAGGCAAAGAAACAGTTCGATGCAATCGCTGCCGATCCCGCTTCTCCGCTCAAACATATAGCTCCATACATGTCCGTGCGCTGCCTGCTTAGACAAGCGTCACTGGCAAAAAATCTAGACAAAAACATATTGCTTGCAGCACAATCGGCTCTGAAACATTTGCAAGACGATCCCAGCTATAAAGAAATGGCAGATGATCTTGAGCAGTTATCGAGCTTTATCGACGCCAGAATTGACCCGGCAAAACACGTACGCCATTTGCTGGATCAACCCTACACCAATGGCAGGCTTGGCGAGATAACTAAGACGCTGGATATGATTTTGAAGGATGGCGATGATGATGCTGATAAGCCAAAAACGCTTCCTGAGAATCTCAAAAATGTGGAAATTCTTGACTGGTTAATCACATTCAAGAATTCCGGTGAGGAGGCAAAAAAGCATGCTATTGAGCGCTGGGAGAAAACTCATTCAACTCCGTGGTTAATAGCAGCCGCCACAAAAGTGGATGCAAAAGATCCCCAAGCAGGTGCCATTTTGAGCGCTGCAGACCAGGTGATGCAGAAAAACAACTCTGCAAAATGGAGTCTTTTCTACAATGTAAACCAGGTCAGGCTCGCAGAAGGTAAGAACGATCAGGTTCGTTCGGCTCTGGATGACGTGCTAAATAAACAGGCATCCAATCTACCTGCTGGCGCGGCCAATGAACTGAGAACCCAGCGACTGCTTATAGCAACAAGCCTGGACGAATTTGTCCGCTACGGATTTCAAACTCCACTTTCGTCCTGCAGCAATGGACTGGTCTCAGAAGTACCCGATGAAATCAACGACATCATTGCCGGAAAACTGCAGAAACAAAGCCCCGTTTTCACAGCAGAAGCAGGGCTGATTATGCAAAAGAAACTCCCTCTTTCTTCCTTAATTACACTTGCAAACAATACAAAGCTTCCGCAAGACCAGAGGAACAACATCGCCTGGACCTCGTGGGTTCGAGCAATTCTTGTTGGCGATGATGCAGCAGCAAAGCAGCTTGCTCTGATTGCTAAACCGTTCAACAAACAAAAAACGGTTCTGTTCGACGCCTATCTTAATGCGACTACGCCAGAGCAGAAGTTGTTTGCTGCAACCTTCTTGATGCTTCACTTCTCTTCTGCGCAGCCCAATCCTCAATGGGATAAGCCTGGTGACGATAACTACGGCGACAGCAGTGGATGGTGGTGGTCTGAGCATCCGGCAGTGGACAGCATAAGCATCGGTCTGGGTGATAGCAGCCTTCCGACAGTTAGAGAGATCGATCCTTTATTCTTAAATGCAAGTGAAAAGGCACAGGCAAAGCAGCAAGTAGCAAAGCTCGGAACCGTTCCTGCGGCTCCAAACTATTTTGCGAAAATCGTTCTAGCATTTGCTCAAGCTCATCCAGAGGATCCAAGAGTACCGGAGGCTCTGTCCTGGTTCGTCAAATCAACTCGCTATGGCACTACAGACGACTCTACGAAGAAGTATTCCAAACAAGCCTTTGACCTGCTTCATTCGAAATACAAAACGAGCCCCTGGACTAAAAAGACACCGTATTATTATTAGGCATCGATTTAACCATTCTGCGTTTTGGGAATTTCAAACCAAAAAATACTACCGCTTTCGCTGCGACTGTTTTCAACGCCAATTTGACCATGATGCTGCTCAATTATTATTTTACAGATTGCAAGCCCCAGTCCGGTGCCACCTCTTTGTTGCCAGTCCTTTCTTTCAAGCTGCGCAAATTTTTCGAAGATAAGCTTTTGCTTGTCTTCAGGAACTCCTTTGCCAGAATCTGCAACAGCTATCCTTATCAATTCTCCTTTTTCCTCTATGAGAATTTTTATTGCGGAACCAATAGGTGAGAACTTGATCGCGTTTGATAAGAGGTTGACTAGCACTTGAATTAAACGAGCGCCGTCTGCTTTGCAGCGCGCTTCGTTACTGGCGATCTTAATTGATAAGTTTCGAGCTTCAGCTGATGGTTTCACAGCAGCAACAGAATGACTAATGATTTCTTGAATAGATGTATCTTCAAATTGCATAGAAAAACATGCAGATGCCATTTTTTCCAAATCAAGCAATTCTTTGATTAGTTTGATGAGGCGCCGGGTTTCGTCCAAAGCTTCTCGAGCTCGTTTTTCTCCTTTCTCGCTGAGCTGCCCCAGTTTGCCATCACTAAGAATGTTCAGAGTCAAGAGAATGCTATTAAGAGGCGTATTTATATCATGGCTTATCATTGCCACAAATTCTCGCTTCGCTTTGTCCAGTTCATATCGTTCCGTGATATCTAGCACCGCGAGAATATATTTGCATTCGTTCCCGGTCTCAAACTTAGTCATCGAAAACTCAACCGGTACCGTCTCACCACTTTTCTTTGTGACTAATGATTCTTTACCGTGGGCTGTTGATGAATCAGCAAGAGCCAGGAATGTTGCTGGAGTCGTCGGATTTATCAGCTGCGGCATCAGTAAATGCAAGGATGCTCCTGCCAGCTCTTCCCTGGTGTAGCCACTGACTCTTTCGGCAGCCGAATTGGCTAGCTCTATCGTGCAGAATCGATTGGTAATAAATACTGAGATTGGCAGACATTCCAGTATGAGACGCAGGCGTTCTTCGCTTTGCTGCAATAGAGCTTCCGCGCGTTTTCGTTCGGTTATGTCATGCACTACACAGAAAAGAGCATGATCGCTTGCTGACCAATGGGCAGACCACAATAAGTTTACGATATTGCCATCTTTGCGCTTCCAGCGATTTTCGAAAGCAATCTTTTCAATGCTGGTTTTTGCCGCCAATACAGAGTTTATTGTTGAGTCGGCGTCTCCGGCGAGAATAAACTCATTTATCGAGCGTCCAATTAATTCGGCAGGCGCATAGCCAAGAACAGTGTTAGCTGCCGGGTTCACGGTTACAAAACATGAGTTAACGTCAATCAGCCCAATAACATCTACGGCATTTTCAACAACAGCTGATTCTTTTGATTTCGATTCTGCAACAAGAGCACGCATCCTCAAAATCGTCTCGTGTATGGATTGAAACTTTTCTTCTGGCGTTTTTCCGTCTGCATTCTTTTCCAGCGAAGCCGCTGTTGCAGCAAAAAAGTTCTCCTGTGCAGAAGTGAATCGTTGTTGCAATATTTTCTTTGAGGAAAATATTGCTAGTGCAAGCGCCGACAACTGAAAGATATGTATCCACAATGAATATGTTTGGTAAATAAAGCTCGGCAAAATAAGGTCAAGTAAAATGGATATGACAAACACTATCCATAGGAGCAAAGCGAAGCTCATTTATTGCATCCATTGATTTTCTAACTTGCCCGGAACTTCCGTGTGCGGAGCAAGTTTATCATTTAATCTAAAATTGACCAAGTTTGCGGCCATCCCGCCATAGGGCGAGGAGGAGGTCAAAACTTAATCGTCACGCCAAATGCGAAGGCACTGGCTTTGTTGAGCCTTGTTAGGTAGATCAATGACGCTGCGAATTTTCGCTCCAGGTCTGACTGTAGCACCACATTCCTGGCATTGAATCGCCGTCAAATCGGTTCGGAAAACGACGTGACCTTCCATCTCACATCGGCTTATCTGTTTTTTGGGGAAGAACGCCTGGCACTGAAAAATGAACTCGTTGATTGTGGCTTGCCAGGTATCACGCATCTTCACCGACAGAGGTTTCTTGAATTCCTGGGAATTGAATGTCCTGATTCGCTCGTGCGTCATTTTTCTCTTAGTCATTTGCCTTTCCCCCTCGCCGCCCGTCTCCATGGCAGTACTTTATTTCGAGAAAGGGGCGAAAAAGTTACCTGCAAGATTAACTCGGAAGACCAGGTTCAAGCAGGCTGTCCAATCTCCGCAAATGTTGTTAGCTAAGGCATTTTCCGCTAAATAAAGTGATTTACCGGGAGGGAAGCCGAGGGCCTGGAGTCCGCAGACACAGATTGATAGAATCAAGAGGATATTGTGCAGAGGGGTCAAGGGCTCATTCGAGACCTGTACGGCTATGGCGAAGATTCTTTTAGTGGAAGACAACAAAAGGTTGGCAGAGTTAGTTTACGACAGCTTGAGTGAACTTTACCTGCAGCACGACGTTGATCTTGTTCTCAACGGTGCTGATGGGCTCGCCAATATAAAGGCTTACACCTATGACTTGCTAATCTTAGATTGGGATTTACCCTCGGTAAGCGGAATCGAAATCTTGAAAGAGTTCCGCTCGCTTAGAAAGAATGCTCCCGTAATAATGATCACCGGCAAGAATGAATTTCCCGATAAGGAAAAAGGATTCATGGCTGGTGCCGACGATTACCTGACCAAGCCCTTCGATATCAAGGAACTTGTGTTACGAGTAAGCGCATTGCTAAGACGACCCCAAAACCTGATCTCAGCCGAGCCCCTGTCCTCGGGTGATATTGTTCTTGACCGAGATAAATTTGCAGCTTACAGAAATGGTACTAATCTAGGTCTCGTCCGCTTGGAGTTTGCGTTGCTGGAATTCTTAATGCGTTATCCAAATCAATACTTCAGTCCTGCCGCATTGCTTGAGCGCGTCTGGTCCAACCAATCGGATGCAACTGTAGAATCCGTGAAAACTTGCGTGAAGCGATTGCGCAAGAAAATAGATGAAGAGGGAAAGCCATCTTTAATCGAAAATGCATACGGTATTGGCTATCGCTTTGTTGTTGATGATACGAGCCCAGCAAGCTAGCACCAGCTGCACAGGGTATAGTCATATCTAGATGAACAAGTTTAAGATACAGCCCGGAACCATTATCGATGGCTTCATCAGAGTTGATGGGGTTATAGGACAGGGTGGGATGGGTTGTGTCTACAAGGCGACTCAGCTCCTTCTCGATCGCACCCTGGCGCTAAAAATCTGTGATGCGTCCTTCTCTAAAAACAAACAATCCTCAAGCAGATTCAAGAGAGAAGCTATGGTTCTTTCTAAGGTTTCTCACCCAAATATCGTCACTTTCTATCATTACGGGCTTTGGCAAGACAACGTTCCTTATATAGCCATGGAATATGTTGAGGGCAAGCCATTGCACAAATACATGGCAGACAATGGGGAAATTTCCGCCGACAAAATTAGAGATATTATGCTTCAACTGGCAGATGCACTTTCTGTGGCGCATGAAAATGGCATTCTTCATAGAGATTTGAAACCGAGCAATATTATGTTGCTTGACTCGCCGAAGCAAGACACGGTGAAACTACTCGATTTCGGACTGGCCAGATTATTCGAAAAAAACCAGCAACAAGGCGAAAAACTTACCAAAACAGGTCTTCTTATAGGCACTGCTGAATACATGAGTCCTGAACAATGTCGTGGAGAAAAGCTTGATGCAAGATGCGATATATATTCATTCGGTTGTGTTCTTTATGAACTGCTGAGCGGAAAGCCACCATTTCAGGGAGACAATTCTTTTGCACTGATTCATCAGCATAATAACAGTGAAATCAAAGCAATTCCCACGGAGGTGACAGGTAAAGGTGTTGAATACAAAAATCTTGCATCGATTAGTTACAAATGCTTAGCCAAAAAAAAGTCAGCCCGATACCAGAGCATGAAATCTCTAATCGAAGATTTGCGCGACAAAGACAAAATAGTTACGTTAGATGCATCTGCGCGCGCTATTAGTTACCGTGTATTTTCACCGCTGTTGATTGCATTAGCACTGTTGTTTTTCGTAATGCTCTTTGTAATGAAAGATCATTGGGTTCCATTCTTTGAAGCAAAATATCTGGAAAATTCAAAAGACACTAAAGTCTGGAACTACGGGATAGAACAGGCAGAGATCTTGAGGCAGAAAAAGCTCTTCCCACAATCTGCTGAATTACTTAAAGCTGTGCTCAGCGCAGCCACGAGAAACAAAGCTAATTTCATGTACCAGGTAAACATCAAGTTGAAGCTGGCAAAGGTTTTGCTTCAGATGAACATTGAACCTGAAGCCACAGCTTATGGCGTTCAAGCATTAAGCGATATCGAATCGCTTCTTCCCGTTTCATCATGGAAGACTCTCGAGGATGAAAAAATTAGAGATAGGATTCCCGAGGTGTGTGCTGTACTTTCGCAAGTTTCTTGTAGCGACGCCAGAGTAATTATTAGTTGTGCAAGGTTGAAAGAGGTGTTGGCTAGCCGAAATGAGAAGGAACTCCTCATAAATGTAGCCGAACTGGACGAAAAGGTAGAATGGCGAAGAGCACGCATGGAATTGCACGGAGAAGCTTTAACCAAGGAGCTATTTCTGGCCAAATGTTACTTCGACGGAGGCTTTGTGGACAAAGCTCGAAGACTCTGGCAAGAGATAATCAATAAGGGCTTTCAATTTAAATACCCACCGGCTTCGACAGCAGCATTGCTCGCTTACACTAAATCTCTGGATGAAAACGAAAGAATTGCTCAGGCAGATGAGCTGAATAACATCGCAGCTAAAGCGTACCTGATGTTTAAGAACAAAGAATTCAGCGAGAATCCCTTTCCTCCATTTTGGAGTGATTTTTACTGTGATTTGGCGGAATTCTATATTCTCTTCAATAAAATCGATAAAGCAATATTCTTTTTGCAGGAGACAGAGCGCGTTTATTCCACATCAGAATTCACTACTTTCAGCGCCCTATCCCTCTTCCGATACGAGTGTTATAAGAGATCAGGAATCTTATGGCATAAAGTCGGAGATAAACAAGCTGCCGAAGATTGTTATAACAAGGCGATTGATACGCTGACCAAGATGGGGCGAACCGAAGGCAGTCTTGCCCTGCTCATTGGGATCTTAGAACTTTTAACTGATAATGGGAGCGAGCAAGACGCTGGAAAGCAGTTCGAAAAATATTTTTCTGCAAGCTTTCCTAAATTGATACCGCCAAGTACCGAAGCGGATCTCTGGCGTGAATTTAAAAAAATTGGCAAGCCCTCAAAAGTGCTTTATTTTGAAGAGCGATTAATTGCTCTGTCCGCAAAGCAAAAAGACTTTACTAACTTGATAATTGCACGGCAAATGCGTACTGCAACATTGTTGCGCCTGGAAAAATATGAGGAAGCATTGAAATCAATTTTAGAGACATGCAATCTGAATGGTGCAAGCTCAGCGTATGATTGGAACCTTAAAGCTAAATCGGTCTGGCAAGGCATGATCTTATTTCTCTCCAATAATGATTTGCCAAAAGCAGAGCAGCTTGTAGATGGTTTTTCAGCAAAAGTAATGAGCCCCGGCGTACAAGTGTTTATTGATTGGAACCACCTCTATCTTGCAGCTCGGAAGGGGGATTCGACAACCTTTGAGCAGCTGAAAAAGAACATTGAGGCGAGCGCTTCGTACAAAGAAAGTGTAAATGAAAATAGAAGTTATATGCGCATGGCAGAAAGTGATCTTTTGATACAAAAAAGAAGATACACGGAAGCGAAAAATATTCTCGACAAATTGCCACGAACATTCGTTGCAGAAAATCTGGTAAGACCATATATCAAGAACCAGTACAGTATTTTGAATAAATAGCTTCCCGGAGAGAACAAGCACCCCATCCCCTGTTTGCGTGATACACAAACGGTGGAAGACAAGCACGATTCCCGATGCAAAAATGGACTCATCGCTTATGCGAGCAGGGGGGAATTTCCATATGCGTGCTTATCAATCGCGCCTTATAGCGCTAACCATCGCCTTTTTTATTTCCAGCGGCATCGAAGCGAGCGCTCAATCAGCTCCAACTTCGGCGAGCAAAGGAATAGATTTAGACCTCAGCTCTACCAGAGCCAATCTTGCCGCACCTTCAAAAATAGGTAATCAAACCGTCAGCATAAATGTGGGCGGCTCAAAAGTGTCCGTGACAAGTTCTTCGGTTCTAACTCCAGCAGAGCGCTTGGCGGTGTATCAAGTGCTGACGAGCGGACACCAGAGTATCCAGCTTGGCTCTCAGGGCAACGCCATCGGCGGCACCTTTATGATTGGAGATCACTTTACACAGTATGTAAATAGTTTGAACATACCGCAGGGAGTCACCGCCATCAAGAACTTCGGCTCAAGCAATACACTCAATTTGGCTGGCAATCTGACAAACTCAGGGATTCTTTATGCTGTGTCAAACAACCCTGCTGCAAACGTTGCGAACATTAGCGCTAATAACATAACAAATACATCTGGCGCATTGCTTACTTCACTTATACCGACGAGTGGTTTGCCAGGCTATAGCAACCTGATCAGCAATCTTTCTCTGAGCGTTACAGCGTTAAACAAGATCACGAATCAGGGCACCATCAGTAGTGCTGCCGCCCTGAGCGTGAGCGCCGGAAGCTCCATCAACAATACAAGCAGCGGCGTCGGCACTGCGTCCCTTATTTCACAAGGAAACCTGAGCCTTTATTCGGGAAACGTTTTGAATAGCGGGCTTATTGCATCTCGCGCCGCGGACATCAATATCTTCTCGCCTGGCGATTTGCTAATCAAAAACACCGGGGGTGTGCTTGATGCTGCAAATGGCAACGTAAATATAAGAGAATCCACTTTTCAAGGAAACTTCCGCACGGACGTTCTCGGCGGAATCATAAATGCCAACAATCTGAATTTAAATGCAGGCGAAGGCGCGGCTAACGTAAATTTGCTATCCACATCATCCGTGCTTAACGCGAATGCGTGCTCCTTGCACACAAGCGTCGAAAAGGGAAATTTAAGGCTGGGAACGATCAATGTTTCAGGAGATCCGGACTTTTATTCTGTCAACGGAGATGTGATGCTTTCCGGAGCAATCGACACCCACGGGGCTTCGTTAGCTGTGGTAGCAGGAGGTGATATCAGAACAAATCCGCTTGACCCTGTGTCGATTAACACAGAGGGCGGAAATTTATCGATGGTGGCAGGGGCTATTTTCACAACCGATTCTAATTCAAACTCTGTTTCACCACCAGCCACACCCGGAAGCGACAGAATTACCATAAGAGGATTCAACGACTCTGGAAATATTCTGCTACGTGATATTTACTATACAAACACCTCCAGCTCGGGTAACGGAGGAAACGTTCAGCTCATAGCTCCAGGACAAGTAATTGTTGGCAGCGGAATTTACACTCAAGGTAGTCCTCGAAGTGGAAATATCAGCATAATTGCGGGACAAAACCAAGTGGGGTCTGATGCTGTTAACATTGCAGGAAACATCAATAGCACGAGCGCAAATAACGGCGGTACTGTATCGATCATCAATGCAGCACCCCTGATTGCAAATGGTGCGAACAATCCTGTTGTATTCATAGACGGCCAACAAGATCTCTCTGCCGGATCCTTTTCGGCGGGGTCTCTAGCTACAGCAGGCAGCTCGGTTGTTACAGGAAGTATTACCACCGGCGCAGGTTATGGACGCGCTGGAGACATATTGATTAGTTCTGCCGCAGGACATGTCCAAACAGGGAACCTTAGCGCCTACGCCTATTGGGGAAGCGTTGGCGACATAATCATTTCGTCGGGCTCATTTTCAAGCAGAAACATAACTTCGAGCGCTTACTACAGCGGATCAGGAGGAAACGTTAGCATCTCTGCTTCGAATGGAAGTCTAAACACAGGTACCGTCTTTGCTATGCCATATTTTTCCTTGCGCCGGGATTCTGGTGGCCATATAAACCTATCAGCTTACTCCGACATCCACACGCAAGAATTGCTTGCAAACAGTAATAATGGAGATGGAGGAAGCATCAGTTTGTCCAGCTCCACTGGCAATATTCAGGTCAACTTCATTCGGGCTTACTCAGCTGGATCGCAAAGCAGTTCTGTCAATCTAGTAGCCGCTAACACCATTTTTGTCGATTCTATAGACGCAAGCGGCTTTTTCGGCGGACAAATAAACATGAGTGCTGGTGGAGCTGTCCACAGCGGCAACATTTCCGCCAACGGCTCAATGGGTGCCGGAACTGTGCACATAACTGGATCAACGCTGACCGGCACATATATCAGCGCCTACAGCACATATGGACCAGGTGGAACGATTGACCTCAAAGCAAACACTATGTCTTACAGCGGCGTTTACTCACGAGTCGCTACACTTTATGCCCTGGGACGCACCGAGGGAGGATCAATCAAGATTGTCGCACGAGACCCAGACCTCCCATTTACGGTGGGTGCACTAACGGCAAACGGAACCGCAGGAAACATAATAGCCAATGGACCTGATGGATCAATTCACATAAGTGCCTGCGGCGGAGTGAACGTAATACCACCCGCCAGCATCACCGCACTTGGTGGCACCATCACCATCGATAAAGCCTGCTGTCCGACGTTGTCTAAAATTAGCGCTGTTACGCCCATATCGACAGCTTCTACGGTCGTCGAAAGGCAATTTATCCCCCTTGCTACTCCGTCCTCTGCAGGTACAGATGGCACGATTGCACCCACTGATACCTTAATAGGCAACGGTATTGCAAAGCCTGCGCATCATTTTGAAGCCGGGCTGCCTGCAACAACAGCAAGCAGCGCGTTCATTGCTTACGATTCAACGGGAACTCTAAAGCCCTCAGCTGACGGGAATCAAGAAATAGCTTCTCTAAGCCCCGCAACGCGCAGCCTGATCGGCAACGGCATTTCCTCAACCGGCTGGCGTGCCACCGCTTATGGTGCAAGCTGCGCAAAATGCGGCGGCAGCGGTTTAAGAGAAATTGCTTATAACAATGTCGAAAACCGTGATGATAATGTTCTGTCTCTTACAAAGGGCGCAGCTCTTTATCATGCCGACCACCCTTTAACGGTCGAGACAGCCCTGGCTTCGGTACAAATTGCCAAAGGCTCAGTCGTATTGATGCTTGAAACCGGCGACAGTCTGGCGGTATACAACCTTTACGATGAGCATAGAGACGATGTCAGAGTCAACGTAAAAAGAACAAGCATTCCGCTGGCGCCAGGACAAATGGTCAATCTCAGCGAGCTGAGCGGTAGCTTTGGCAAGGTTTGCCAGGGAAAGGGCATTAGCTATAGAAAACCGGCCCTGCTCAACACAGGCTCAAATATCCGGGCTTACGTGGCAGACTTCTCAATGCCATCCGCACTAGCGAATGTTCCGCCCCTTCAGACAGCATCCAAGAAGCAAGGAAAGCACTCTATGAGCAAGGTTTTCAAAACGGCAGCGATTGTAACCCAAATTCGGGCTAAGGAAGGTCCCTTCACAGAGTTAGGTCGGTACAACGACTCTCAAATCTAGACGGAAGGAAGAACAGAGAGCAAAGAGCATGAATTTCTGAGACTCTAAGAGTTCTTTCTAATAGCCAAGCTGAAGCCGCCTATTAAAGCGGCCTGCGCATGGAAACAGCCAATAAAAAATCGGGACCGACGGGGCTCGAACCCGCGACCTCCTGCGTGACAGGCAGGCGCTCTAACCAACTGAGCTACGATCCCAATTAAGTTGTCATTCAAACAGGGCTCACCGGATGTGAACCACTCAAGGCAGTATATCACAGGACTATCTGTTGGGAAGCAGAAGCAATGGATTGTTGCTATCCCATAATATGAAACGGCTCAAAGGTTCCCTAATGTCTGCGGGCAATTATCGTGCTTGCACCGGCATCAGCAAGTATTTGTAGTTGTCTTCAGTTTCTCCCTTGAAGATGAGCGGCTTCAAAGGACCTGTCATTTCGAGACGTACTTCTTCTGAGTTGAGCTTTTGCAGAACATCCAGAACGTAGCGAACGTTGACAGCTATGTCGATGACTTGCCCATCGAGTTTGCTTGCCACTTCTTCTTGAGCTTTACCTACATCAGGAGTGTTGGATGTGATCTGAACCATGTCTGGCTCAAAATGCAACTTGATGAGATTGGTACGTTCGTCAGACATGACAGAAACGCGCTCTACAGCGGCGAGCATTTCATCGCGCTTGAATTGAACCAGGTAACTATAATCAGTCGGGAAAAGCTCATGATAGCGGGGATATTCACCACCGATAAGACGTGTACAAACGAAATGCGTATCGCTTTCGAAGCTGATTTGACCGTCTACAACAGCGATGCGAACCCGTGCACCCGGCTCTTTGCTGTCAAATATCTTGAGCAGCTCAGAACAAGCTCTGGCAGGAACGATGGCTTTGAGCTCATGCCCTTTCTCCATTGTTGCTGTGCTGACCTTGGTCTCTGTTTCTTTGTCGTCTTCGGTTTTGCGCGCAACCGGACTTGCTACGCTGAGTTCTTCGCGACGATGTGCCAGACGGCTTCCATCTGTAGCTGTTGCTTCAAAAACTCCGTCAACAACAAGCAAATAAACGCCACCGAGAATGCTGCCCACATCGTAAGTTGCTGCAGCAAACGAAGTTTGAATTATTGCTCGGCGAAGAATATCGGTTGGCATCAGGAAGCCATCTCCATTCTTGCTTTCGACAAGTTTTGGATAATCTGCAGACGACAAACCTGAGAGTGAGAATTTTGATTTCTGACAGGTGACGGTTGTTTCCTGGTTTTCTGGATTAATTTGAAACGAAACCAAATCATTCGGCAATTTGGAAACGACTTCGAGCAATTTCTTACCCGGAAGAGTGATGGATCCTTCTGTATATACAACAGCAGGTGTGTTTGTTTTGATGGTGAGATCCAGGTCTGTCCCTGTAAATCGCAAGGTGACGTTGTCCACTGATTCGATGAGCACGTTGCTCAGCACTGGCTGAACTACACGTGTAGCAATTGCGTTGCTTACATCTCTCAGCGCTTTGACCAGGACGTCTTTCTGAATGGCAAAATGCATGGCTTCTCACCTGTTTTGCTGAGGCGATTGCAAGTTCGCCCCAAAGAGTATTGCTATGCCCTAAAGAATAACTCGACTGAACAGCAATTACAACACAACAATTGCTAGGGATCAGGATTGATTGATAAGTTTGATGATTTTCTACCAACATCCTTTTTATATGTACTCCATAGATTCGGCTCAACAAGCACATTCTCTCTTTGCTGCTGTTGTTTTTTCTCAAACTAAAGAGATTAATATATAGGAGTAATAGGCTCCTTCGATTTCTGTAGAAAACTCTGTGATCGTAGAATCAGCCTGGAAAGCCCTTGTAGAAAACCTGTTAGATCTCTGACAGATCGTTGCCGCTTGTGATCGGTGATCGAAAACCCCGTAAACAGATCACTTACAGACAACCTACAAGTTTTCTACAGGTTTTCTTACGGCACTCAAGCGTCCAGCTGACGCAGGATTTGACGAATTGCCTGCTCGAGATTAGGGTCCTGCGGGAGTTCTTCCTTTAACTTATCGTACGCATATTTCACAGATGTGTGTTTGCGACCACCAAACGCTTGACCAACTCTGGGAAAACTTAAATCCATCTTCTCCTTGGCTATATACATCGCTATATGACGGGGGACTGTTAGATCTTGTGAACGTTTGGAAGATCTTATGTCGGCGGGCTCAACTTGATAATAGGAAGCGACTGCATCAATAATTCGATCTATCGTGAGAGGTGTTCTTTCTCTTTTTTGATTTCCAATTTGCAGTACTTGCGATACTGCAGAAACAGTCATGCCGGCACCCATGAGCTGGCAGTATGCGTGGGCTCGTGTAAGAGCGCCCTCTAACTCTCTTATGTTGCTTGTGAATGTGCTGGCGATGTAATCGAGAACATCGTTTGGTACTGCTGGGCTTAGTTGCTCTGCTTTTTGACTCAATATGGCTAAGCGCATTTCGTAATCGGGTGGCTGTATGTCTGCAATCAAGCCCCACTCAAAACGGCTGCGAAGCCTTTCTGCTAGTTTTGCCAGTGCTTTTGGTGGGCGATCGCTGGTCAAAACAATTTGTTTTCCGTTGTCACGCAAATGGTTGAATGTATGGAAAAATTCTTCTTGAGTGGATTCTTTTCCTTCGATAAATTGGATATCGTCCATTAGAAGAACGCCTATTTCGCGGTATCGTTTGCGAAACTCAACCATTTTTTGTTCACGAATAGAATTGATTACTTCATTGGTGAATTTCTCGCAGGACATGTAGCGAATCACCGTATTTGGTGCCTTTTGTAAAATTGCATTGCCAATTGCGTGCAGCAAATGTGTTTTGCCTAGACCAACTTCTCCATACAGGAAAAGTGGATTGTAAGCCTGTCCGGGCTTGTCTGCAACTGACAAAGCCGCGGCATGTGAGAAGCGATTGCTTGAACCAACAACATATGAATTGAACACATGTGCAGGATTCAAATTCGTATTTCCAGCTCGAACCCCTGGCTCTACAGTTGCATAGGCTCCACTGCGAGAACGCTCAGGTTTCTTTTCTTCTGGTGCCACTACTATTGATGCTATGGTTGGTGAATATTCCGTGGCGAGATTTGGATCAACTATTATTCTCAGTCTGACGGTTCGACCAAGAACCTCAGCGAAAGCCTCTTCTATCTTATCGGCATTGCTAGTAATTTTTGATTTGGTGAATTCGTTGAGAACAGAACATTGAACATGCGTCGCCGTTATGCCGGTAACCTGAATTGGGCGAACCCAAGAAGTGAAAGTCGGATGCGAAAGCCGTTTTACCAATAATTCGAGTACCTGGTCCCATATTTCTTTTATCGGGCGGTCCAGGCAAACATCATCGGGTTCTGTTTTCATTTGATTCCACTGCTACTACTTGACGGGTGTCTTTCAGAGTCAGAATCGTTAGCTCATCCTGTTCTGTGTAAAGATTCGCCGTATTCTTAGGCGATTTTTATCGAGAAGGATATATCTCTGCAATACCACAATAGATAGGCAAAGATTGATGAGCCAGCCGGATTATCCGACGCCAAATCGTAAATTTTTAACCAGTGCGTACGTGACGCCCCGGCGTAAGAAACTGGTTGAGATGATAGCATAAACGTTAACTTGCCAACTTCCAGGTTATTTAAAAGCAAGCCGGCTGTGCAAGCCGCTTCCTGCTGTTGTTGAGCATCGGTTCAAATTGCGCAATTAAGTTCTAGGAGTTCGATTTTTATGAAACGCACATTGAGAGGGGCTATCCGCAAAGCCAGAAAGAGCAGCGGTTTCCTGGCCCGCATGTCCACAAAAAATGGACGCAACGTACTGAAGGCTCGCAGAGCCAAAGGCCGTTATCGCCTCTGCATGTCCTAGGGATTGAGTTAGTGCTGCCTGATGCGGAGAGACTGCGGAAAGCAGGGCTTTTCCAGCGAGTATATACAGGGCGAAAGTCTGTCTCTTCAGATCTTTTTTCGTTGTATGTATTGCCCAGGCAGCCTAAAAGCTCACCCCGATTTCCCCTTTCCGGCTTCGTTGTCGGAAAGAAGACCCTGAGTAAAGCCTGTGATC
>JBIKOL010000264.1:0-5333 GCA_044358055.1 Obscuribacteraceae bacterium (SeqCode) | reverse complement strand
GGTTAGCGCCGTCACGGTTTTCCTCCTCCCTGCACCTTTTCCCAACAGTATCTTGATGCGTCCATCACGACTGTCAAGACCATAGTAAGAGCGCCGGCGGCTCGCCGGCTTAGTAGTTTTTGGGAGCGTTCGTAGGGAACCACCAAAAATCATCCACTGTGTCACTGCCATGTCACACCCCCAAAATTATTCTCTTTCCATCGACGGGGCGAGGTGATGACTATGACTATGAACGATGCAGATTTCCAAAATCTGGACAACACCAGCAAAGCAGCCGAGCTGGTTATCGAAGCCTATCATGGCGAAAATCTTCAAGCTCACCTGAATTCAATGGACCAGGCTACATGGGATGATGTAAAAGGCAAGATGCAAGCCATCGACAAGGGCATGCATGCGCACACCGCCGGAGACGGTGGCTATTTCCCAAAAATTGATTTCGCAGCAGACGGATCGATCAATGTTCAAGGATTCAAGGTCCAAGATACTGCACCGAAGGGCAACAAGTTAGTTCAATGGTACGAAAATACTAACAATGAGCTAGGACAAGGGATAAAAGAAATCAACACAACCGTCGGCAAAAAATAAGTCGACTTGAGCCTAGAGCCCTGGTTTACCAAAGCGATAAAGCGCCCCAGGCAGAGCAGAAACCGTACTCATCGCCGCCTGCTCACCAGAACTGCGAGCCACCTGCAACCAATCAATCGGCTTACCACTCTCTTGCTGGAAGTTCAAATTCTTCAACGCCCCTTCCGTTCCACCAGCAACACCTGCCATGGTTAGACGTGACGCAATCGGATTAGCGAAGAACGCACCCTTCATTGCGTAATTGATCGGCAACAAGACACCGTGTGAGATTGCACCCGTTCCAGCATCAGCAATCAAAGCCTGCGGACCGAAAACACTAAGACCGGTCTTCTTAGCACCACCAAGGAGATCGATGTTTCCATCAGCGCCGGTAAACGTCTCGCGGTTCAATCCAACTTCGAGCACACGATCGCTAAGTCCAAACGCAAAGCCCTTCGTTACGGGATTAATGGGCAATTCATTGATCTTGTTGAACACAAAGCGCGTCGCGATACTCTTCGCAGCACCCAGTGCAACATCAGTCATTTGTTTATCGAACCCGTCAGCAGGCTTAGCCTGATCGCTAATGCTCACGCCGGCAAGTCCAGCAAACCCGACTTTACCACCTGCGAACAATGATCCGATTTTCAGTGCAGTGGATGAATAGTTAGCGACTTTGTCTTCCCACATCAACTGTTTGCGATCCTGGTGCAAGAGTTGCATCATCACACCCTGATTGCCTTCTTTCTGAGCTGCATCGAAATCATCCGACGCGTCCTTCGAGCCCGTGAGGCGCCGCGCCCCACGTGTCAAAAACGTGGTCGCTGTTTTGAAATAAGACTGATCCTCTTTAACCTTCTCGCGCATCAAAATATACGCATCAAGAGGAATGTATCCTTCCTGCTCACCGGCAGCAGGCATTAAATTCGACTTGCTAAGTTGCAGCGTATTGTCTTTGTGCAAGTCCAATAGATTGGTATGTGCAGCAGGCGCCCCATCGGTCTTGCCTACATTCTTCTCCGCATGATCCATTTCGCCCATGATGAAAGCACCTCAAAATTCCCACACTCACAAACTGTCCCCCAGTCTCAGCCTACGCAGCACACAGGAAACGCTCAATGGGAATTGTCCCCATCACTCCCAACGAGGGATCGTCGAAGCCGAGAATGCTCGTCGTGGCATGTATTTCAAGCTCTTAGGAAGATTCTAAGCTTGCCTATCCGATCCGCCAATATTCCGAATGTGAGATAGAGTGAAAGATAACGTCCCCTATGAGACACCGAAGCTATAATGAAAAAATCTCTTCAGGCGGTTTTGTCGGCAATTGCAGGGTTTCTGTTTGCAGCTTTATTAGTCTTGTTTTGCCCAATTAATGCCTCAACAGGATACAGAGACTGCTGGAATGCTCTTTTGGACAACCAGCCTGGATATGAAAGTTCAATCGAACCGAGATTCCACAACTTAGCTCTGCAGATGTTCTGGCTGGAAATGGCACAGAAAGAGCTGAAATTTCTTCCTTTGCTTGTGGTTTGTAGTTGCATTGGCCCAGTTATTCTGATGCGACGACAACGACAAAGAAAGAGCAACGAAACATAATTATGATCATCGGCGCTCCTAATCCAGCCGCCAATCTAGATGAGCAGTTCTAAGCCAGTGCACCACAAGCAAAACAATTTCAATGATGTATTCGTTCACTTCGGGTTCACCTAAGTGAGCTAACCTAATCGATAAAAGACATCAATACCACTATGTAGATCACAATGAATTGAAAACGAAAGTATTGTTGATGGGAGCCGTCATCGGAGTTCTGGGTTTGGCTGCAGCCGCAGCAAAGGCTGTTGCTGAAGAGAACTACTCAGGCCCTAGTTTTAAGGTCCTGGACAAACTGGCGCACGACATTGAGCTGCGCAAGTATTCGTCTCGCATTGTTGCAGAGGTTGAGGTCGATGAGAGCGGCGATGCATTGAACAATGCATTTCGAATTCTGGCTGCATACATTTTTGGAGAAAACAAATCCCGCAGTAAACTTGAAATGACTTCTCCAGTAACAACTCAGCAAGAAAAAATTCCCATGACCAGCCCTGTCACAGCTGAGTCTGCCAATGGCAAGCTCAAGATGCGCTTCTTCATGCCAGAGGGATACACTCTTGATTCGCTTCCCGAGCCAATGGACAAGCGTATTTTGTTCAGCAAACTGCCAGAAGAGACCTTTGCCGCTATACGCTTTTCTGGCTCATGGCGAAAGTCTAACTTCAAACAACACGCAAATCTATTATTGGACCATCTCAGCCGCAATAATGTGACTGTCAGAGGCGAACCAGTAAATGCATATTACAATCCGCCATTTATGCCTTCATTCCTTCGCCACAATGAAGTTCTTATTCCCGTGGCTCGGTAGTTGCTACTCTAGTCTAATCCACCGGTTCTTTAGAGGCGTGGATTTGCACTCATCCGAACTAGTTAGCGAAAGGATTTAGGACCGCAACTCCACAATCGTCAAAATCTTGAACGTTTCGTGTTGCAATTGCAAAACCATTACATCTTGCAATTGCTGCAATCTGTCCATCTGCCATAGACATCGGTCGTCCCATTTGACGTCGTTCCGCCATGATCTCTCCATAAAGCCGCGCGGCTTTTTCATCCAAAGCTAGAATTCGGTGCTCAAAAGCAAATTCCACCAATTTGTCGAACGATTTTTTCAGGGTGCTTCGACGCTTCCCTGTCGGTAAAATGCCTAATCCATAAACGATTTCGCCAATAGTAACGGTGCTTAGAAACAAAGCAGCTGCGTCCTGTTTGTTGAGCCACTCAATAACTGTCGGACTTGGAGCCAGTTTCATGGCTTCGGATATCACATTTGTGTCCACGACGATCATCTTGCTCTCAATCGGAAAAATCTGCAGGTGTGTGAGGTTCGCGTGTAGGAAGAACAAGGTCGACTCCGCCTTTTGGACCGAAATGTTTGATAAACAGGTCTCCTAAACGCTCGGGTGATCCGACAGCATTTTTCAGAATCTGTCGTGCTTCCTCTTCCATAGAGACACCATGCTTCGTAGCCCGACGTCTTAGCTGTTCGTATGTTTTTTGATCTAACTTTCTGATGCTCAGACTTCGATACATGCAATAGCCCTCCATCCACAATATGCTAGCACGTGCTAGCATCGCTTACAACTGGCAGCGGAGCTGGACTGGCTAGGTTCATTGAGTAGCACAACAATCATGGGTGGATACTAACACAGCATGTTGCATTCGCGGCGGGCAAGCAGAATTAATGTCTGCCGGCTAAATTCATATTGTCCCGAATCGTCGAACACGAGAGTGTTCTAGACGCCTGGACGTTTAAACGAATGCCGCTCATAAAAAAAAATGCGTAGCCCTCCCATTCAAAGAATTTGTGCTGACGGTTATAACCACAATAGGGTTTAGCGAGTTCGTTTCAGAAATGATACTTATTCGGGATACTCGCATGGCTATCGGTGGGAAAGTGTAATGGAAAATATGAGCAAGGAAGGCAAGCCAACGCCTAAGCAGGCTTCGCCAGATTGGTATGACTTTCATCAAAACGGAACTGTTTCGCGCGGTACAGATCAGCATAAACCAAAGCCGGCAGGCGCGGGCGATCCATATGATTATCACCAGGGCCCGCACAAGCCTGGCGACTCGTCGCATCAACCCAAACCTGGTGACGGCAAACATCACAAACCAGGTGGACACAAAAACCATCTCACTCTTTATGATGTTGCAGAAGGCAATTTGAAATCGAGTGGAACTAAGATCAGCAATCAGGATCAAATCTACTTCCATTTGAACGACATGATGGTTGCACATGGATTTCAGAAAGCGAATATCGACGGCAGAACACATATAAATGATCATATGCTGCCGAAATCATGGAACGATGTTGATCCGCATAAGCTGAAAGATAAAGCTCCGGATCAACCGGCGCCAAAACCTGAGCCTCCGAAAGGCGATCAACCGGCACCCAAACCTGGTGACGGAAAGGCTGGCGATCAGAAGCCTGGCGATCATCAGCCCCCGAAGGGCGATCAACCGGCGCCTAAACCTGGTGATGGAAAGGCTGGCGATCAGAAGCCTGGCGACAATAAGCCGAAATCACCAGAAGAACAGGCTCGTGCGGAGTATCAAAAGAAAGTAGAAGCAGATATCGCTGAGAAATATTCGCTCCCTCCAATTGAGAAAGGCAAAGGATATTATGACGCGGTAGCCAAAGCTCATCCAGACTGGAAACCAAAAGAGGTTATGGATGAAGCAAAACGTGTTCGCCATTTGAATAGCGATCGCACGGATCTTAAAGTTGGTGAGCGTGTTTCAACGATCAGCAAAGAAGATCGCGCGGCGATGATTGCAAAGGCGATGGAAGAGTACGACAAGCCCAAGCAGAATCCGGGCTAATCAAAAGCTAATTTTGAACCATTGGGGCGGTGTTCGCAAACACCGCCCTTTTTAACTCATTCCCTAGGTTAAGGTGATTAGAGCCATCGGGAGATTCTCTGTTGATCAACAGGGATAAATGATTCAGCAGAATAGAGAGATTCACTGCAGCTATCCCTGGGACTGCAGCTATCCCTGGGACCGCCGCCTTCCAGGCGACTTCCAAATAAGAGGATCGATCTTGCCGGAGTTAGAAGCCGGCGAGCCGCCGGCGCTCTTACTATGGTCTTGACAGTCGTGATGGACGCATCAAGATACTGTTGGGAAAAGGTGCAGGGAGGAGGAAAACCGTGACGGCGCTAACCGATCGATTCCGA
>JBIKOL010000174.1:0-17821 GCA_044358055.1 Obscuribacteraceae bacterium (SeqCode) | reverse complement strand
CTTGGGTTGGGAGTCTCAATCGCTGCGAAGTAGCAGATGAAACTGGAACGATGCTTGCGAAATTTGGTACCCCCGAGAAGATTTTAGAGGTGCTATCTGCGCATTCGTCTGGAGTTCGTTGTTTGTCTGATGGAAGTATTATTTTCAACTCGAAACGTCGGCAGTTTCCTTCGATAGTAAATGGCAAAGCGCAAGCTGGGCTCTTCAAGCTGAAACCAGATCTAAAGTCTCTTGAGCCGATCGGAACATTGGGGTTTGAGTCGGGAGAGGATGTGCAAATCTTCGAGCCCAATCAGGATGGTTCACTAATTTCTATTGCAAACAAAAACGGCAGAATAAGTGTATTAGATGTTGCAAGTGACAAGGTGACGGTACTAGAAAAGGGCGATAGCGGGGACAAGGACTTGAAGTTCTTGCCGAGTTGGCGGACTAAAGACGAGCTATGTTTTCCAGCTAGAGCCGGAGGAGAATCCGTGCAGGTTGTGTTGCAATCGATGAGTGATTTAAAACAAAGGAAAGTACTTAGCAGCAGCTGGGCTTCTTTGCCGCCGTTTCTCAGGGAAATGAAAGACGCATTTGAAGACGTATTTGATGAAGATGAGAAAAAAGAGCGGAAGGTCTCCCCAGCTAGGAAGAAGAAGGTCGGTCCAGCACGTGTTCAGCACAAGAAACAACAACGTTCAAAACCTTGATTGAAGTACGTGTAAGTTATTTCCATAAGGATTTGCGAACGCCTGGTGATGATATGCTTGATTAGCATTATCCATTCATGATGAAAAATCCAATGAACCGATTGCT
Organism: Obscuribacteraceae bacterium (SeqCode); assembly: GCA_044358055.1. Lineage (GTDB taxonomy): Bacteria > Cyanobacteriota > Vampirovibrionia > Obscuribacterales > Obscuribacteraceae > JAIEPM01. The sequence continues at coordinate 17,023 of JBIKOL010000174.1, read as the reverse complement.
AAACATATTTGCTGTGACAGCCCTGTGCACAATAGCTGCAGTCTCGTATGGGATACTTCACGATCAAGTCACCGTGAGAGTTTGCCTGGAATACTTCACGATTGGACACTATTCAATCTTCGGTCAACAGCCGCCTACTCTGCTGGCTATTCTGTGGGGGATAGCGGCAACCTGGTGGATGGGATTTTTTCTGGGATTAGTACTTGGTCTGTTTGCTTCGATTGGAAAACGTGCAATGCTTCCAGCAAGAGCGCTCTTGAAGCCCGTTTTGAAGCTGCTTGCCGTGATGGCTTCTTGCGCTCTGTTCTTTGGCGTTCTGGGATACTTTTTGGCAAAGACAGGCAATATTGAAATCAATCCATATTTCGCTAGGTCCATTGAAAAATCAAAACATGCAGCATTCTTAGCCGATGGGTTTGCGCACTGCGCAAGTTACTTCTCAGGATTTGTTGGCGGGATTGTATTGATGATCCAGACTTGGAAAAAACGGAAAAAGATGGCAGTGGACTCTGAAGACAGCTGACTCGTATGCTTGCTGCAGATCACTCAAGGTCCGGGTGGAACGCCTTTCCATTCAGATCAGAAAAATCACCGTTTATTTTTCTGGTTTCTGGATCAGCATTCAACAGGAACCCATGAAGAGAAGTTCCTTGAAGGGCCTGTTGGAAATGGACTCTGTTTTTTTCTATCGCCCGTTGATTCGCTGCGGCGCGCAAATCATAATGGGAACAGGAGTTAGCCAGCAAGATCGTAGAGAATTCTCGGGGATAGGAAAGACCTTTAAGTAAGCCAGGTTCAGAAAATCTGAGATAGGGAAAATAGGTTTTCAATCCCTGGAATGATTCCGTACTTGCGGGCCTGTAAGGGCGCGGTTTTGATGCAAATGCCAGGAATTCTAAGCAATCGGTTGAACGGAATAAACAGTTACTGAATAGAGACACTTTATTCAATTCGAATTCAAAGAACAATTTGTTGATACCGGCAGTCTCGCTCGCGTCGTAGATGAAATAAATGCGTTTGTGGCCAGGAAAAAGTAACTTGTCATAGTTGTGCCGTAAGCGGTCAAAGTACATGCCTTGAAACGTTTCTGGGAGGCATATACCCTTGGCTCTATTCAAAGGCGGATCGTAAATGGTTTTGTGTTCCACAAATCTGGTTTCACGTTCTACGGCCGAGCCAGTGTACGAGCTCCCATCGTTATCCGCCAGAGCGCTAGGGATAGCGAGGTACGCTATCAAGGCACGGAACATAAGTGTTGCAGCAGCTTTCATTTCACCAGCCAGTACTCCGATCATCATGGCGAGAAGCATCTGGTGAATTAGCTTAGCTCATCTTTCTGTACTTGTGGCAAAATACCAGCAATAATCTTCTTCTAGTTGTTTTGCCGCTGCTTGGCCAGCAATTGGAAAGAACTGGAAAGCGGCGTGCGTTACTTCCTCTTGCGTTGTTGGATGATGATGCTGCTTATTAAGAATAAAGGTTCGGAGTGTCCTCGCATGCCGGGCAATCAAAAATTCTGCAAGCTCGCCGGAGTGTTGCTTTGCGCACTGCCTATTTTGAATTGTCAAATTAGCCTAGCCGAGCCGACAGCTTTGCCTCAGACCACTCAAGCAGAAAAAGCGTCAGGAACAGCAGCACCGCAAATATTGGCAGAGCCAATGCGTGGCACGGCGCAAGTACTCTGCAAGAATAATGCCGCGCTGGCGGGAACGTGGCAAGAACTGACCGATACATGCGCTGTGGCATTAAACAGCGTTATTCGCACTGACAAGAAAAGTTATCTTCAACTGCGTATGACGTCAGGTATTATTGTGCGGCTTTGGAGGTATAGCGAGCTTGAAATAATCTCGTTTGACTCGATAAAACTGTTAAAAGGGTCAGCGTTGATACACGTACCATGCGATGGACAGAGTGTTCTGCGGCTTCATACTAAGAACTCTGTGACAACGGTTTCCCGAGGTTGCGCTGTGGTAAGTTCATCCGAAGAAATTGATCGCATTCGAAGCGTAGAGGGAGACAAGCTGTGGAGCATAAATCTAGAGGCGGAGGGCGTGGTGCCATTATCACCCACCGTTTCACGCAAATTGTCAATTGGTGTCGCAAATAGCTCGGAGCTTTCCAGGCCACTTGCAGAATTAAGAACAACCGTAAAAATGGGTGCGCTCCAAAAGAGAACTCAGCAATCGCGAAAGATTCGCTCGCAAAACACTGCAGCGTGTCCAATTCTCCGAATGGAGAACAAAGGCGAAGGCTCTAAAGCAACAAGTGTCGACGGAGTGCCGTGTCCAGTCAGGAAAAATACGCTTGGTCCGCCCATTCCAATAATTCCATCAGTACCGCCTGAGGCTGGGTCATAAATGCAGATAATATCGATGGTCTAGAGCGCCGATCTCTCAGAGCCGGCTTTGAGCAAATATTCAAAAGAGAGCAGGCCCCGACTTCAAAAAATTCGGCTATTGCGGTTCAAACATTTCCCAGGAATCATCAATATATGGTCGAAGTACATTCAAGGCACCGGGAATTTTCGAGCTTACCCAAACAGAGAGGCAAGCGTCCTCAGCGTTCTCGCCGGGTGCGCAATTCGGTCCAGCAATCATCAGCACTCCCTGGTGGGCAAAAAATCGGGTTGGATACGCGATCCAGTGCCAATGAGCTAAAGGAAGTTCTGGAATTTCTGCTTTCAATTTGCTCATTGCATCTTGATTGAGCCAGGCTGCAGATGCCATGTATGGAGACTGCCATATTCCTTCGAATAAGCATGCTCCTATGAGAAATTCGGAGAGAGACATGCCTTCTTTCCTCCAAGCAATATCGTGTTCATTGAACTTTCCCCAGACCGGGGGATCTTCGTCTTTCGGAAATATCGACCAGAGATACACGCCCTGATTTTCGCAATAAAAAACATATCTTCCCGTCTCATCTAATTCCATGAATCCACTGGGATCTGGCAGTTGAAGCTTGTTTTGATGGCTGAAAATACTCGCTCGTTTACCAGCGAATCCTAGCCACCAGCGCAATGCACGCGGCAGCCAAATTTGATCCCATGTTCTGAGCTCTTCATTTTGAAAACCATCTTCGGGCGAAATGGGACCATGAAGATAGTTAATTGCTGACTCAAGTACCTGCAACTTATCTTCAACGGAGGAGCTCCGTTTAAGGCTACGCAATTTATTTTCAAAAATTTCGAACTCTGCAAAAGTCATGGAGGATTAGCAAGTCTAGCTTGGTTGGTTGTGCCCCGGGTCATTATATCAGCGGGGATAATCTCTGCGAAGATGCACAGATAAATCAGCAGCGCTCTATTCAAGAATATGTACTGAAAGAGTGGGCTCGCCAGGTTGGGGAGGATCCTTGACTCGATACTTACCGTAAGTTCTGTCACAGATATGAAGAACAAGTGGTCGTCTTTGTCTTCTGAAATCTTCGAAATTGTAGACAATATCATTTGCGCCTTGAGACGATCCATAATTTCCTCTAAATCCTAGCTCAGGCTTAGGACAAGGAAATTTTCCGTCGATCTCAAATGTCAACACGTAGCCAGCGAAACCGGCTTCTGGCCCTTCAGTGTTCAGGTATTTGAGCTTGGGTGGTGTTTGATACCAAGCTTCGTGAACCTTGTATAGATGTTTATTCCAATTAAACTCGCGAGGTTGCACTTGTACAGCTTCAACATCCATACCTTGAAGCTTGGCATCAGATATTGATTTCGGAGCTGGGCACGGAAGATACACCAGACCGAGTTTTGCTAGAACTGTTGTTTTTATTGCAAATCTAAGCCAGCGAAGATCACAATTAGCCAAAGAAAAAAATGCCAATAGAAATATACAGATTGTGATTGTCGATGGAAGAATAGTTCCGTTTTTGAAAGCCTTTTTCATGCAAGCGTCAGCTCAGTTTCACAATATGGTGCCAATTATAGTGCTTAAAAGAACGGGTCCTCTTCATCAAGTTCTGAATCTGAATCATGCTCTTCTCTGGGTTTCGGCGTGGTTTCGGTAAAGAGGGGCTTGTCGGGTCCGCCACCTCTTGCAGGTACGGGAGATGAGCCGAAGCCCTTGTCTCCGCCATTGAAGCCCTGAATAATTTGGTAAATGAGTTTTCTGCATTCATCGCCGCAACGGTCTCCTCGTCTGTATGCCAGTGATTCGATAAAACTAGCGAATGCATAAAATCGATCCAGCGGCATGTGGCTAGCCTGGGGGTGTGGCAGAAGGCTTGACCTGTATCCTATAAGATTGGATTCTTCTTTTTCGTCTAGAGGTTTCACAAGTTCCACTGATTTGGAAATAGTTTTGAGCGGTAGCATTCCAATCTGATAGCTAATAATTTTTCTGTCTAGCGCTCGGCGGAGTAAGGTGCACTGAGTCAGGGGCGCTTGCCTATCCAAAGGGGAAGAGTCAATTTCTTCAAGCAAGGCTTTGTTTTCTTCGAATTGAGAAATCATTTTGAGCAAGGGTAAAGGCTCCTGGTCTCCTGGGAGGCGCACGTTAAAGCGTCCATAAATGTAAGGGCGCGCAGCGCATTTCGTGACTTGCAGTTCTATACTGCTGAAGATTTCTTTTGGTTCTCTTGCGTACAGAAAATCGTCAAGTTCGATATCCTGTTCGCGCCCGGGTTGAAAATTTATTTCGCGAAGTGCATATTCCTGGCACCTGATCAGATCGAATACGGCAATTCCTTTAAGTTCTGCGAACTCTGCCGCCACTATTTTTCCCATTACGAGGCAAATGACGATCAGTGGAAGATCTCTTCCAAATGAAAGAGTAAACGTGCCCGTCACTTGCTCTTCAGCCAAATATTGAAGGGAGCGCGCCGTTGTGCCCTCTCTAATTGCGGTGATATGTAGAGATGTTCCCAAGCAAGCGACCTGAGCGAGACTTCTTCTATTATTCTACCGTTACTTCAGCCCACAATCAGGTCCCCAGTTAGCCGTAGGCATCAACACAAGCATCGGAAGCATGATTTGAGTCTTGTCAGCTATTTTCGATGCTCAGTTTGTCTGATTTGCCAGAAGGCAGGCTCATTAGCTATACGAGTTCGGGCGACGGAGTAGCGCGGTCTAGCAGAAGTCGTATGAAGTCGGTTGCGTATTTTGCTACGGTACTAATAAATATCAACGCAGGGAGTGCTGCGCAAGGAATGAAGATGTAAGCCATTAGCAAAATTGATTGGTAAAATCCAGGATCGTCGGCTTGAAGATCCTGCAAGGAAGCACTTTCTCCGCAACATACCAGTGAAAAGAACATTCCCAGAAGCGGAAATATTGTTCCAATTGTGTAAAAAGCGCAGAATTGAAAAGCGTTTAGCCGTTTTTGGTGGCGGAAGAAAAAGAGCGCGGAAGTATAAAGCACGTAAAGAGCGACTGCTACCAGGAAAATGGAATGTACGAAAAATGCTTCTGAATTCATATGATCTCAGGGTGGTGCATGAGTTAATCTTAGCGCGGGATAGATAAGGCGTAAATCTGGAGAATACGGTAATTTTAATAAAGTTGCTGATCGGTTTTTCGGTTGGAGAATGAGTTTGATGAGCCGTGATCGCATGAAGCTGGCATTGTCGATCGTGGTGGTAGGGGCGATTGCGTTGTATGTGCTCTTGTCGCCACCGGTTGCATGGGGCTTGTATAAGTGGCTGCTTTTTCATCCAGTGGAGAGGGCTTATTCTGAGGATTCGTGGGTTCAGATTGAGCGCGAGTTTGGTGTCAAGCGAACTGAGGTTTCGTACAGGGCGTCCAATGGCGATGTGATAAGCGGGTGGTTTTTCAGGTTGCCTGGCGCCAAGCGCGTTTTTCTTGTAAGTCAGGGGAAAGGAAGTCGTCTGGAGTACAGAGGCGGCATAGTGCGAATGTTGTTGAAGTGTGGCGGCTCGGTTTTGATTTACAACTACGGCGGTATCGGGCGCAGTGTCGGTGAGGCGTCGCTGGACGGAGTGTGTGCTGATGCGGTTGCCAGTTATGATTTCCTGGTAGAGCAGGAGAAGTATGCGCCTGCCGATATCGTCGCGTATGGAGAGTCGTTCGGCACTGGTGTTACCGGTCAATTGGTTTCGCGGAGAAAAGTGGGTGCAGTTATTTTGCAGTCGGGTTTCACTTCGTTGTTGCGGGCGAGTAGGGATGTTTTACCCTGGTTGCGTTTATATCCGGATTGGTGTTTTCCCAAGCAAATGTTAGATAACGTGGCGGTTTTTGGCAAGTCGCATGCGCCGCTGTTGATTGTTCATGGGCAGGAGGATGGGCTTGTTTCAGTTGCAAATGCGAGAGAGCTTTTTGCCGCAGCAGTCGAGCCGAAGGAGTTGTTGATCCTGCGCCAGGGAGAGCATGGAAAGTTTGGCTCCGGGAATGAGTATTTCGACAAAGTAAAGGCTTTTCTCGATAAGTATGATTCGGGGTCGATAGAGGGCAGGTTCAACGAGCGGAATGATTATTTGAACGACTTGGGAGTGGCGGGTCCCAAAAAAAAGAATCTTTGAAGCGGAAATAGGGGTATATGCTTAGTTTATAGACACCGTAAAGTTAAGGGCCATTTAGAATGAAAGGGATTGCTTTCGGAGCCTTATTTTTGTTTCCGTACCTTTGCCTAATGCTCTCGCTCAGACGGGCATATCCTCCTACATTCTTCAGGTATGGTTGGTCCGAGTTGTTGCTTGTCTTAACTTCGTTATTGCATATTTGCGGCATCATAATTGCCTGGCGTATGAGCGCAGGAAAAACTCGGGTCTTAGTTTGCATAACATGTACTTTGCCATTGCTGCTTTTCATTGTGTTTGGACCGAATGTTTGGGCGATGATTGGGGCCTATTAAGTTGTTGAGGTCTCCGAAATTTCGTCTGACAAAGAATAACTGTAATTCTCAGAGATACCAACACCGAACATTAATACCTATTGCCGAAATGACAGACTATGAACAATGATCTTCTTGGACGAATTTCTCTCCTGCTATCAATTAATACGTTGTTTGCTTGCCCGAGCAATTGCCAAGTCAGTAAGCCATTGCCAGAGGGTACCTATGTCTTCGACGGAATTACAAAACAGGTTCAACTCTCAGCGAAATCGATCGAGCATGGCAAAAAGCAAATTAGAGTTATGATCAAAGACAGACCTGAAATGTCCAAATATGTAGTGCCGGGAGATTTAGTATGGAACTGGACAGTCAGACAGTTTGCCGGAGAGGGATTTGGATCTAAGATTAACTGGGAGAGCGAGCTGCCGGACATCAAAGCACCAGCGGTAAATCATTATGAGCGAGGGGCGATACGCGTAGGTACGAAAGGATACGACGGTAGATTGCTTGATGGAGAAACCCAGTGGTGGCTTGTGGTTGGTGAACTCTACAACATCAGAAATGGTCCAAATTTCGCCAAAGTTGCCAATGACGTAGAAGGCGGCCATGTCTCCAGGCAAGACTGGACCAGGAGAAACACACAACTTGAGTATCAAGCACTTAAATCCATCAATTCTTTTTTTCGAAACGTTTTCGTTCCGAACAGCAAGTCCAAGAAAATTATCGTTAATGCAAGGTTATGGGATTCACCGCCAAACTACGACGACTGGATCCGCAGTTCACATGGACAAAGATACGTCAAATACTGGAATGATGGGTATTAATTTCGTAGAGCCAGTGATACCCGGAGGAACAATTCCTACGCCTTTGCGGAGAAGGACTTGTAAGCAAATAAAATGAGCGGAGGACAGAAAAATTGGGCTTAGATTCTGTTGAGCTTGTTTTGGCGATCGAAAAAGAATTTGGAGTCGAAATTCCAGATCATGATGTTGTGCAAATATCTACCGTCGGACAAATGTATGAATGGCTCAGGGTAAATTTGCGAAGCACGAAGCCCGCACAATGTATGACACAGAGATTGTTTTATAAAGTGCGGAGAGCGCTTATTAGCAACCATGGCATACCGAAGCAATCGATAAGTCTGGATTCCAGGCTCAAAGACCTGGTTCCAGCAAACGAGTTGAAAGACGCATGGCCATACTTAACGCTTTTTGCCGAGTTGGATTTTCCAAGGCTCGATAAGGTCTGGTGGCCAGTTCCGCGTCGGCACAGCACCGAAGGGCTTACACTGCGCGAATTGCTGACGGCGATGACGACTTTGAATAGAGAAAAGTTAGTCGTGGAACCGGGATCAGATGATGACATTTGGGTTCGACTCACAGAAGTAATTCATCGGCAGACATCGGTGGACCTACGCGAAATCCAACCGGATGCTCATTTTAGCAGGGATCTGGGTGTTGACTGATGGAACTCCGCAGATATCTATAAGCAATTCAGCAAAATTGCATTTCATAGATTTCTTTAATTTCGATGTTCTGGCGTACAGAGATAATAAGTATGTGCAAGTCAAAATATCGGCTTGGTCTGAGCATCCAGAGTTGGAGGGAAAGCATGCTCTCATTGAGAGTGAATATGTTAGCTTTTTCGTGGAAAGTTAATGTATTGGTTAGGAGCGGGATTACCGCATGTGCTAGGACAAGCGCGGTTTTCCGCCAGGGAAACAAATGTTATGCTGGAATAACGCAAGATCTGGAGGCGCGGTTCTATTAAAAGCGTTGGAATACTGCTTCTTATCTCGTTAACGACGGATTCCTGGTCGCCTGCAGCAGAAGCTCAGTCGGATAAGAAGCCGAGCGCAGACTGTGCTGAATCTAAAGCAGTAATTCAAAAACAAAACAAAGGCTACGTGTCAGAAGAATTGCTGGAAGGATATAGGTTCGGTCTCTCAGAGGCGTTTTATTACACGACGGACTCTTTCGATGAGTCTAATTGGGTGGACTGGCTCTGGTCGATAGACAAGAAACGCAAATTGCCTCCTAACAGTGCAAAATTGATGCAGTTGGCTGCAAAGACCAGAGCGGAGCTGATCAAAAGCATTGGTGAAAAAGAGCTGAGAAAGATGGAGAGCAAGATGCGTCGCCCGTACCGTCGAAACGAAGTTGGGCTCCCGCGACAGTATAAGAGAAGCAGCTGAAGTAAACTTCTTGCAATCTCAATGTGAATGTCAATTGCTTTGTTGGAAGCTGGTTTATTAGGCTGGGGTGAATCCTTCGCTCCAGTCTCCTATGAGAAAGCTCCTTCCGCTGATCTTTGTTGTGTTTTTTGAGGCGAACAGCAATTTAATTGTTTGTGCGCAGTACCCTGTTAGTTCGACCCGGATTGAGATTCATTCAAGCGGGGAAGTATTCGCAAGAGCCCGGGGCGATAGCCAGTGGAGGGCTGTTGTTCAAGATGATACAAGTCCCATAGAGAGTGATATTCGCACAGGAGAGGCAAGCGGTGCAAACGCTCGAGTTGAGCTGCCGTGTGGAACCATTGATTTGTTGCCAAATACCATTGTTCAAATAGAAGCTAATGGCAAACTTTTTTTTCTGCAAAAAGGATCAGCTACCTTTCATTTTCATCGCGACAAGAGGTCGCTACACTGCACGCCGGTCCATGTAGCGACCAAAAAGTATTCCGCCGAAATCACACAGGGAGTTATTTCGGTAGCCTCAGAAGACGGCGGCGATTGTTTTGGAATTGAGGAAGGCGCAAGAAACGTCTTGATTCGAGACTTATCCACGGGGAGAATTCTTGACGCAGGGTCTTGTCAAAAGAAAGCAAACGGGGCGGTTGACCCGCAGACCGGAATTACCTATCCAATTCGTGCTAGTGGAAAACGATTTTGGGAAGATGTTTTGGTGTTTGGGCCGAGATTGAAGCAAGAAGCAGGCAGTGAAAGCAGTGGTGGTGGTCAATCTGTTGCTAATGGGGCTGAGAATGCAAGGGCTGAGAACGCGAGGGCTGAGAGTGCGAGGGCTGAGAATGCGAGGGTTACCAATGCCCATGTTGATTTCGAACCGTATCTTAGCGCGTTGAATCGACAAGTTGAACGCGCCTGGATTCGTCCGCGTGTGAATACGAAAACAGTTGTCGCAGTGCATGTTGAAGTTCTTTCGCAAGGCAAGGTGACAGAAATCAAACTTGAGAAATCATCAGGAATTGCCATATACGATCAAGCGGCTTTAGCAGCAGTGCAGAATGCAACGCCATTTCGTCCACTACCAGCAGGGGCTCCAGAAAAGCTTGATCTCAGCGTAGAGTTCTATCCCGAGTAATGGAGAAGCAGTCTTGTTCGTGTGCTATTAGGGGCTCCACAGCGGTATTGCCGCGAGCTATAATAGCTAAATCGATGCAACGAGGCGATCGCATATGGGGTCATCCCGCTCAGTATTGGTCGACGTGACGATTTTGCTGGGGCAAGCGGCATTTTTATGTGGACCTTCGGCAAGCTCGGCACAACCCGTGCTGGAGAGTGCTAATGCGGGCGATGCCGCGAGCACTAAGTATTTTGTAAAGCCGAAGCTTGTGCATTTTGGAAATTGGTCCGCCAGTTTCGCAGAGCGAAATCGCACAGTCGATGAGACCGCATCTCTCGATCTCGACGCTAGTGTTTTCGAAAGAGCTAAAGCTGCGCTGCGTTTGTATAAGGACAAGAACAGTAATTTTCGTGGTATTCGCGGGAATCAAATGTTTAGCGCGGTGCTGATACCCCCTGCAAGTTCGGAATTAACAGCCAGTGCGGGGGAAATGCACGTAAAGCTCAAAAGCCCGTGCTAATGGTTTTCTTTGCAGATGCTGGCGGCGCTGGAGGCAATTCACTTTACAATAATCTTTATGGGCGAATGAGGCATGAAAGAAATATGCGAAAGCTGGATCAAGTGTTATTTCGAACGAAAGAGATGATGCCAGGTATCAATGTTGTGGAGCCTGATTTCGATGTTGGAGCAAGAGTCATTTAGTTGTTGAGAAATGATGATACGGTGAATGGATGCGGCACGCTTTCTTAGTATTATTCCTGCTGCTAAATCTGAATACTCAGGTTCAAGCACAAAGTCCAATCTGCGATAAATACTTGGCAGAGGTTCATTCAAGATTGAACAAGGCGTGGTTCCCCCCAAAAGGGCTGGAGTCTGGCATTATCGTCGTGCGCTTCAAAATTAACAGAGAAGGTCGAGTGTCTTCTTCCGATATAAATATAGAGAAATCCAGTGGAAGTAATATGGCAGACCAGGCAGCGCTTGCTGCTGTTCAGAATGGTGCGCCATTTGAGAAATTACCTAATGAGTTTCCGGATCCTCTTGAAACACGCATGACTTTTGATTACAAGGCTCTCCTGGCCGAAAAACGAGCCCGCGGGGCCGCTAATGTAGGTGGTAAGGCATCTGACTCGTCAAGGATTGTCCCAGGCGTAAACAAAGCAGGAGCAGTACGCACTAACAATCTGGCTAGCTTCGAGCAATGGTTCAGCAATCTAACAATCGTGCTTTCTTTTGTATTGATGATTTGGGGTGCAAGATCAAAAAACGGCAAACTAATAACTTGTGGTGGGTGGTTGCTCTTATTCGGCTGGGCAGCTCCCGCACTTTTTAATTGGCTAATTGCTAGTGCAAGAGATGCTGGCTGGTGGCAATTGCCATTTTGATGAAATGCAGAGGATTCATTCATTGCTTGTATGCCAGTCGAATTTGTTCTGTGGAGCGAAAGACTGTTCGACTACACACCTGCCGTCGACGTGTCCGTTTCCGTCGATAGAGAAATAGAGAGTTAATCGGCCGTGTCTTGAGTATGGGTTGAGGCTGTACATGAGGGCGTAGCGAGAGTCTTTTCTGGGAAGGGGGACCGACTTACTGATGGTTTCTTCTCCTGGTCCGAGTTTTGTCTGGAGGGCTCTTTTGCTGAGTCCGACAAATCCGAACTTTTTCTGGAGATAATAGAAGACTTCTTCGACTCGTCGGGGATCATAAATTTCAGCAGGCAGGTTTGCGGGATTACGGCGATAGCGAGGTCGGGTTTCGAGCAAATTCTCTATCGAGTCGAATTGAGTTTTATCGATATTCAATAGTGTCGGTGGTGTCGGTGTTTTGCTGGCTGCATTTTCTTTTGGATCGGCGATGGGGGTTACAGAGATTTCTTGGTTTTCGGTGGCTGTGATTATTGAGAATTTCCCGTATATCTGTCCGATCAGTTTGCCTTCCGTATTTTGTGTAATTGTGAAATCTTCAGGGAGCACGAAAGGCTTGCCTTGTTTGCACAGTATCTGTGTATTTCCGTTTCCAAAAGATCGAACGAGTGCCAGACCGTCAGAGAAGGAAGAGCATTTAGATTCGTGGTATGGTCCAAAGCGCATGATTCATTTGTGGTCGAGGTAGCCGCAATTGCAGGTACCGTCCTTTTCGTTTTTCTGGACTGCTGCAAAGTCTTCGTTGTAATCTTCGCCTAAGTTATAGCGTCCTGGTGGCACGGTATATTTTCCGTTCAAATCGATATAAGCGACGTTTTGGTCGGTTGGGGAGGAGAGCTTGAGTAATCCTTCTCTGTAATGATCCCAGCCCAAGACGAACCAGTCGCGAAAGGTGAGCAGGTGTTTACCGAATTCGTTGAATAGTTGGAAGCGGCGGGAGCCTGTTTCATAGTCGGTAGTGATAAATCTATTTGCGCCAGCGTAGTGGATGCCGGTGTATTTTGACGGAAGGATTTGCTTTCCCTCTTTGTTGCAGAGTCCGACATAGCCATCGCCTTCAGTGAAGCAGCAGTAGGCTTGGTTGCCTTCGATCGGGTGGAGGTGAGGGAAGCTGCCCAGTTCCTGCGAGCTTGCTGGGTGGAGGCAGGTCAGGAGTGCAATTAGCAGGAGTGGGGCTTTCATGAGTGATTGGTGATCTGAGTGAGTTTCAATAGATGGAACGCGCGCGTTTGCAAAGCAAATCACCAAGCTACGTCGCCAAAAACTTTTAGGATTTTTGTTTCGTTATCAAACGCGTACTTCTCCACGAATACAGTAGCGCCGATGGGAGCCACCCAATCAGGCGCGTGTATTGCCGAAGGCAATTCAAATTTATTCTGGTCTTTAGATAAAAGTTCCATGATGCTGTCTGCTTCTTGTCCATCGAATTCCAAGTTTACGGCTTTAACAAGCATGTGATGTACCTTTAGTTCGCGAGTGGATGCATAAAGATTGTTAGGTTTGAGGATAACAAGAAAGCCTAAAGAATAGCAAGAAGGTCAGAAACCGGTTAAGTCCGATAGAAACACCACTAGTGGAGGGCTTTGATACAATGAACAAATGTCGAAGTCAAATAAATCGCAAAAGCCAAGAGTCTTTGATCCTTCAGACTGGAAGAACATCTTTCGTCTTTCGCGCTTTTGCGAAGTTACGGTTAATCATCCTCACTCCCGCCCGCAACCGTGGCCGCATTTTGGCGCACCCGAACATTATTACGACCAAGTCATAAATACAGTTGCTCCCATTTTGATTGCCACTGGTTTCTTCAGCAAGACAGAGTTTAAGTCTTTCGTACTAATTGAGGCGATAGTAAGCGGCTGGGATCGCGACACGACGGTGAAATTTAGCAAAAACAAGGGTGATCTTTGGGCAAAGCGCCCTATACACTTTGAAGATTTCGGATATATGAGCATTGAAGAGTATTGCCAGTTTGAAATTGGTATTTCAGCAAAAGCTATTCTTTCGGCGTGTCAGAAATTCGGACTGGATTCGGCTCCGGTTGAAAAGCTTGTAGCCGAGTATCCGTTGACGCCGATCGAGATGTGTCCAATTACATTCGAGCCATCAATTCAACTTGTAGCTCCGGAAAATGATCGGCTGGAGATTCCGCTTAGCAATGTCGAGCTGGCATTTCAGAGTCCTCGTGATCGATATGACTGGTGTGTTACCCCGCCATTTACAGATAAGGCATTGGGCAAGATTGGACCGGACAGGTTAAATGTGTTTGTGCCGGTCAGTTTGCCGGTGGATGAGTTTGTGCAAATTGCAAACGCAATGTTGCGCGCACCGAATGCGTGATTGCGAATTGAAGGTGCCGACCATACAGGATTTCAGCAAAGTGATCTTGAGTTTCTGAAGTATTTTCGGCATTTGCGACGTTTTAGTTTGGAGCAGGGGAGGTTCGGCAGTCTGGAAGGACTTCGTCAGCTCTCGCCAGATACAATCAGGTTGGAGCTGGATCTCAGGGATTCGAAGCCGGCTCCATCACTGGAGCCGTTAGCTCATTTTCGTTCACTTCAGTCGCTAACGCTGGCGGGTCATTATGAAGATCTGTCGAGATTTTCGAATTTGAGTTCGTTGCGTGCGCTTGAGCTTTTTTCAGTTCCGATTAAGGACATCTCCTCGTTGGTTGGGCTCGAGAAATTGCAATCGCTATCGATTTCGGAAAGCAAAATTAAGAGCATTTCGGGTATTTTTGAAGTCGGGCGATTGCAGTATTTGGGGCTTGATCGTCTCCCACAGATAGCGGAATTGGAAGAAATCAGCAAACTATCGGATCTGGAATTTTTGTCAATATCGAGTTTGAGTAAAGTCGAGTCCATGCCGAGCCTCAAGGCGCTGGACAAGCTCAGGCGAGTATCTCTGGTCGGGCTAAAAAACTTGAAGGATTTAGCGCCAATTAGTGAGGCTCCCAATTTGGAGCAGCTATGGATTCATTCAATGGGGCATTTGAAACCTAAAGACCTGGAATGTTTTGTTGGGCATCCAAAATTGCAGTTCTTTCGCACAGACGACGAGGAGTTAAAGCGTGCGCTAGGGTTGCCAGGTCTGGGTACCGGGAATGTGTTCGAATTCTCTTGCCTTCCGCCGGTGGAGCGCAAAGCGAGGAGAGCGACACCGCCTGCGGTGCCAGGTCGAGTTGTAGCGGAGCGGGTTGTTGATGATTTAGCTATGGATGATGAAGAGAAGATCGAAGAGTTGCGTGTTTACATCAAGCTTGATGATGAATTTCCAAGCGACGCGGACCATGTTGCGTACGGCAAATTGGAAGATCAGCTGGAAGAGCTGCTGTCCAAGGATCTACTTGGTCGATGGGATGGTCATGAATGTGGCGGCGGGTATTTCTTGATTTTTTATGTAGGAAATGATGCAGCCGCAATGTTCAAGCAGCTCAAGGGTGAATTGAGGAAAGCTTTGCCGCCGGGCTCTTATGTTGAGTTGGAAGGTGAAGACGGTAAGGTTGTTACAAAGCGATTTAAGTAACGCATCGATCGGAGTATAAATGGTAATACCCGCTGGCTTTGATGAAGAATTTTTGGAATGGTTTAGATTGCGCACCGAGGCTTACTGGGCGCAGCATAGTGCGCGACCATTTGAGTATTATGTGAAGTCTGGCGCGGGAGGACATGATTGGCAGGAAGGAACAAAGTGGTCAGGGGGGCTTTCGGAAAGGCAGATTCTGGAAATTGAACAGAAGCAGTCGATTATCTTTCCGCCTGATTACAAATTGTTTTTGCAGAAGCTTCATTGTCCAGATCGTCCTCAAGTTGGGGCTCTATTTTCAGAACACGGTAATTCCTTGGTTCCTCATGAAGAGCAACTTTTTACTGATTGGCTTTCGAAAGAAGATCTGGTTGCAGAATCTTTGATGTACATCATTGAGGGACTTGAATTTGATATCGAGCACAATGGTTTATGGTTAGAGAGTTGGGGAGCAAAGCCTCTTGAATTGGCGGGGCAGAAGGCGGCATTGCGTTGCATGGTCGCAGGTGGACCAAAGCTCATTCCCATTTGCGGTCATAGATTTTTGCTTGCTGAGCCTGTTGTAGCCGGTAACCCAGTGTTGTCGATTCATCAGTCTGACATCATTGTTTATGGCAAGGACTTGCGTTCGTATTTGTTGGCAGAATTTGCAGGCATTCTGGGAACGGTAGCAGCAGAAGTACCGGGAGATCAAAGTTCTGAGATGAAAATTCCGTTCTGGGGCGAGTTTTTAGTTTAATGGAAGAGGCAAAAAATTCACTGCTCCTACTAGAGCTTGGCACTATTGATCAGGGAGAGGGTAATTTCTGTCCAAATTCACCATGAACTGTAATGAACGCATGACATGCGTTTTGCTGAAAGAGGGCAAAAGGATCTCATGCATTTTCCTCTGTTTGTCTTTAATGAATATCCAGGGGCTTGAGCTCGCGGCGATCTTTTCGACATGTCGCATTTGTTCAGGGTCCGACGAATCAACCCAATCTAAGGCTGTTTTACCGGGACCATATGATGAGCCTAGCTCATCAATCTGGTCAAATTTCACTTCCTGCTTTAGAGGTTCCAGGTACCAAATGAAGCGCCTTGATGTTATTGCAAGCCACAATTCAATGTCTTGGAAAGAGGCTAAAATCGGTACTTCCTTTTCCTCTATGCAATTGTTTTCCATCAAGAAATCTTGCAAGGAGAAATCGAATTCCTCAAACAAGCGATATTGATTGCGCTCTCTTTCGAATTGCTGTTGCTGTGGAATTGGGTCCAGTCCCATTTCTGGCAGGTCTTGAATAAAGGCAGTGCTTACAGAAATTTACTTTGCAAAATTATGTCGCAGCCGGCGCGCCCTGTATGCATCTGAGCCTTTAGCTTCCATAGCGACCTCTGTGACGGACGAATTTATTATAGCGTGCCGGTAGAGGGAACCCTCGCAGCCTACGAATACTCTACGGAATGAGTTTCGTCAAGCCACTTGCTTTGAGATAGCGTCGCAAGCTCTTGCGAATATGATCGTCGCTTGTTGGTTCAAATCGTTTTTCGAGCCGGTAGCATCCTCTATCCACGTAGTCGCGGCAGAATTTTCCGTTTACATCGAAGGTTCTAGTTGTGTTGATACAATCCAGGGTCCCGTCCTTGTTTGGGGTTATTGTGGATAAACACTCCTCTTGCCAGGTATCAACTATTTTATGATTCTCGTCCACCCGAGCAGTAAAATAATGTCGCCTAGATTGATATACATCTGCCGTGTTCACTGGAGTATCAGCAAAGTCGGCTAATCGATAAATTGAATTACGCTTGTTATAGTCTATAACTAAGTAGGGCATGGCCAGCCGATTCCAAACGGCGCCCTCTGCGTCTCGCTCCGTTCCTGAATAGAATCGTTTTTCCCTGTTTAGCGTTGAACCGTCTGTTAAAGTAACGCTGCTGGAGATCCAATGTCCAGCCAACCAAGTGGGAATACGATCCCATTGATCTTGTTTCTTCAGCTTTGTCAATCGATCATCCG